>NZ_JAWRVL010000016.1:0-104099 GCF_036663595.1 Halalkalibacter lacteus | reverse complement strand
TTCCAATCGCAATTTAGCGTGAACTATAACTTAGCCTTTGCGTCTTATTTACTCGCATTATTGCCAATGTTAATTGTATATTTATTTGCACAGAAATGGATTATTAGTGGAGTGACAAAAGGAGCGATTAAATAAAAGAAGGGCTCACAGGAGGAAACCATGGCTATTACGTTTGATACAAATACAAAAACGTTTCATTTACAAGCAAAAAACACGAGCTACGTGATGCAAATTATTAACGATGGCTATTTAGCTCATCTTTATTGGGGAAAGAAAATAAACGAATACAACCATTCGAATCAAGTTCAATATCGTGATCGTGGCTTTTCACCGAATCCTGTGTCAAGTGACAGAACGTTTTCACTTGATACTTTGCCGCAGGAATATCCAGCATATGGGAATACAGATTTCAGAGCACCTGCTTATCAAGTTCAGCTAGAAAATGGCAGCACGATTACAGATTTACGTTACGAATCACATACCATTGTAAAAGGAAAGCCAACGCTTACAGGTCTTCCTGCAACGTATATTGAATCAGAGGAAGAAGCTGAGACGTTAGAGATTATCCTTTTTGATGAGGTGATTGGCTTAAAAGTAAAGCTTGCCTACACTGCTTATGCTGATCTTGATGTGATTACTCGATCTGCTCACCTAATAAATGAAGGTAATCAAAATTTGAAAATTTTAAAGGCTGCTAGTATGAATGTTGATTTCAGAGATCATAAATACGAGATGATTACTCTGTATGGCGCTCATGAAAGAGAACGGTTTATTAATCGAACGGGTCTACGTTATGGTGTTCAATCCATTGAAAGCCGTCGCGGTACAAGTAGTCACCAACAAAATCCGTTCCTAGCGATAGTAAGAGAAGATACTAAGGAAGATCATGGGGATGCGTACGGAATTAATCTTGTATACAGTGGGAATTTTCAAGCATCAGTAGAAGTGGATCAATTTGATTGCACACGTCTGACCATGGGGATTAACTCATTTGATTTCACGTGGCTATTAGAACCAGGAGAAACATTCCAAACTCCAGAAGCAGTCATGGTTTACTCTTCTACAGGCTTAGGTCATATGTCTAGAACGTTCCATAAATTATACCGGACTCGCCTGTGTCGTGGGGAGTTTCGAGACAAAACTCGTCCGATCTTAATTAATAACTGGGAAGCGACTTACTTTGATTTTAACGAAGAAAAAATCAAAGATATAGCGAAAAAAGGGAAAGACTTAGGAATTGAGTTGTTTGTGTTAGATGATGGCTGGTTTGGGAAGCGTGATGATGACAATACCTCTCTAGGTGACTGGTTTGTTGATGAAAACAAGCTTCCAAATGGTCTTGATTCATTAGTCGATAATGTCCGTAATAGGGATATGCAATTTGGCTTATGGTTTGAACCGGAAATGGTTTCTGAGAACAGTGACCTGTTCAGAGAGCATCCAGACTGGTGCATTCATGTACCAGATCGCAAGAAATCGACAGGAAGAAATCAATTAATTTTAGATTTTTCACGTAAAGAAGTTTGCGATGAGATTATTAACAGGTTATCCACGATTCTCTCGAGTGCACCGATCACCTATGTGAAATGGGATATGAATCGACATATGACAGAAGTTGGTTCGGCAACATTGTCAGCTGAACGTCAAAGAGAAGTAGCTCACAGGTTTGTACTTGGATTATACCGTGTGATGGAAGAGATCACATCGAAGTTTCCACATATTTTGTTTGAAAGTTGTTCTGGAGGAGGCGGTCGCTTTGACCCAGGAATGCTTTATTACATGCCGCAAACATGGACGAGTGACAACACAGATGCGATCTCTCGTTTAAAAATACAGTATGGTACAAGTCTTGTGTATCCAATTAGTTCAATGGGAGCGCACGTATCCGATGTACCAAACCATCAATTGAAACGTATAACGTCACTTGAAATGCGTGGCCATGTCGCGATGTCTGGAAATCTTGGTTATGAACTTGATTTAACGAAAATGACCGAAGAAGAGCAACATGCCGTGATCGATCAAGTGAACTATTATAAAGAAATTAGACCGCTCATTCAATTTGGTGACTTTTATCGATTACTTAGTCCGTTTGAAGGAAATGAAACAGCATGGATGTTTGTGTCTGAAGACAGATCAGAAGCTGTTTTTGCTCATTTTAAAGTGTTGGATGAAGGGAATTCTCCGTTCTTATCAGCAAAGCTACAAGGGTTAGATCCCAATAAAAAATATGCAATCGCTGAACTAGGCGAGTCATATTATGGAGATGAGCTGATGAATGTCGGGGTCAACATTCCAAAAGTGCAAGGTGATTTTACAAGTGTTATGTGGAGGCTACAAGCAAAATAAGGGAGTATAAGTTAACATGGTTTAGGCAGGAATAGTCATTTTCCTGCCTTTTCCTTATTTGACTACATAGACATTTTTTGAGATGTATGGTGGAGCTAGCAAGTAAGTAATTAATTGATTTTTACATTAAGAATTGAGTATGAAGAACGAATATGGATAGATAAGAAATTCCCTGTTATAGTTGAAATTAGGGGGACGAACACATTGAAAATGAAAAAAAGATTAATAGTAGTGCTTATTGTCTTTGGATTTTTTGTTATTTTATTAGCTCTTATACCGAAGTCATTTATAAATGAAAAACCTAAAGTTGTCATTGTTTTAAAAGTTTTAAATTCGCAATATTGGGAGCTTATAAAAGCTGGAGCAGAAAAAGGTTTCAAAGATTTTGGAATAGAAGGTAAAGTTGTGGCCCCTGATGATGGCTCACATGAAGGGCAGATTGAGATGTTAGAGGTTGTAATGAAAGAAAATCCTGGAATTTTAATTATATCCCCTATTTATCCCGATAATATGATTTCCTATTTAGAAGGTGTTGTTGAAAAAAATACTCCTGTTATGCTAATAGATACTGATGCTCTTTGGCAAAACAAAACGACGTATATAGGGACTGATAATGTTTCTTTGGGTGAAAGAGCAGGTGCATTATTAGGATCACAACTACAGCCTGGCAATGAAGTAGCTATTATAGGTGTTGATTCAATCGGTCCAGTCGCTGAAGAACGGATACATGGAGCGAAAGTAAGTTTAGAAGCGATCGGAATCAAAGTGGTAACAGAAGAAATAGATGTATCCTATGGTCCTTTGCAAGTGAAGGAAGCAGTGGGAACCATTTTAGAGGAGTATCCTAGAGTGAAAGGTATTATTGCTACAAATGATGGAATGGCGCTCGATGCAGTAGAGGCTATTCAGAAAGAAGGACTAACCATTCCAGTGATAGGGACGGATGGGATCAATGAAATGATTGAATTGATTGAAGAAGGTACGTTACCCGGGACAGTAGCACAGAACCCATATGATATGGGATATTTAAGCGTGGAAGCCGCTATGAAAGTAATTGAGGGTGGACATGTTGATCGAACGATTGATAGTGGGGTAGATATTATCGTCAAAGGAAATGCGAAGAATAGACTGGACTTCCAAAAAAAGTTATTAAGGTGACTTTTAAATAATAGATTCAAATCTTAATTGATATGAGTAGGGTCTGATACGACTAGTTAACTGAACTAGATCAGATCCTTTTTTGCGTTTTTGTGATATAATTATTTTAATCGATTACTAGTTAATGTAAAAAATGGTAAAGTGGGAATGTCTATGAAAATGAAACTAGTCGTTTTCTACTGGTTACCTGTCTTATTCGTTGCAGCGATGATTTTTACTGCTTCTTCACAATCATATGAGCAGCAAGACCTGAGACCGTATGTTGGTCAAATTACCGATTTAGAAAAAATGAAAGAAATGTACAATCAAATAAAAGTAGAACATGTAGAGCATCGATTATACGTAGAGGAAAATGGCTTCAAGGAAACGCTTCAAGTTATGGTTGAGAAGTGGAAGTTAGTTGCCGTGTTGATTGGAATTCTATTACTTGTAACCTTTATTCTAGCAGTCTATTTTCTAGTGAAAGCTGTTAGGAAAAGAGGGTATAAAAGAGTGCTGAAGGAATTAGCGATTTTTTCTTTACTCTTATTTCTTGGTGCTGTGCTAGTTGTTATTGGGGTTCTGTTTGCCTTTCGAATTGAAGAAATGTTACTGATTCTAAAAGACCGAATTGCTGTTGGCAGATTTGAGGAATATGTAAGAGGAATTCACTTTACTTATGCGGGAAATGAGATCAGTGTTCAAAGAATGGGATTGGACAGTTTTATCGAATTTATGATTCGTAAAGGGGCTCATTTTAGCTTTTTCTTTGTTCTTGGTTTTCTTTCTTATCGAGCATTATGGGCAAGTGGTCTGAGAAAGCGAGTTAGCTTTTTTGCTTCATTAACTTTTGTCCTATTATATGCAATTTCAGATGAAATTCATCAAGCTTTTACACCGAATCGAACTCCATTGCTACAAGATGTTATATTGGATTTTTCTGGAGGATTAACAGGAGTTACGCTGGCACTTTTCTTATATATTACGATTACTCATAACCGAACTACATTAAAACAGAACATTCCTGTAGAGATCACTTCTAGGTTGGATCGAAGAAGATATAAAAAAGGGTAAGTGGTTTGTCTCATAGAATGCTTACCTTTAAAACACCCCCAAACCGTTTTAAGAAATGAAACGATTTTAGGGGTGTTTTTCTAATGGGATTAATTCAATTCACTGAAAAACATTGTCGTGATAATTTCTAAGAGGAAATGACGCGAGAAGAAGGTTGGTGATGGACTAAAATATTTTCTTTGAAATTGCTCATAAAATTAAAACATATGAAAAACTAAGTAAAATAATGTTGACAATGATTATCACTTACATTACAATTTGAAATGGGGTTGATGATAATGATTTTCATTACCGTCATTGTTAGAAAAACATATGTGGAGGGTACATACGATGAGTAAAGCTTTAAAAATCATGTTATTCGGATTGATGTCTTTAGCACTAGCTGTTGTCACAGCGTGTGGTGCAAGTGAAGAACCAGCTTCAGAGCCAGAAGAAGCTGAAACAGAGCAAGGTGAAAGTGAAGGATCAAGTGAGGAAGCTGCAGGAGAAGAAGAAAGTGGCGAAGTAAACCTTTATACAAGTAGACACTATGAATCTGATCAAGAACTTTATAAATTATTTGAAGAGCAAACGGGTATTAAAGTAAATGTTGTAGAAGGAAAAGGCGATGAGTTAATTGAACGTTTGAACATTGAAGGGGAAAGTACTGAGGCAGACTTATTTATTACAGCAGATGCTGGTAACTTACATGTTGCAAGTGAGAGTGATTTACTCCAACCGGTAGAAAGTGAAGTGCTTGCTTCAAATATTCCTGAAAAATTACGTGATGTTGATAACGAGTGGTTTGGTCTAACAAAACGTGCACGTGTAATCGTTTATGCAAAAGACCGTGTGGATCCAGCTGAACTTTCTACTTATGAAGCTTTAACTGAGCCAGAGTGGGAAGGGCGAGTTACTGTTCGCGAGTCAAATAACATGTACAATGTTTCTTTGCTTGCATCTTTAATTGAGATCAATGGCGAAGAAGAAGCGTTATCATGGACTGAAGGTATTGTAAAAAATATGGCAAGAGCTCCTCAAGGAAATGACCGTGACCAAGCAAAAGCAATTGTTGCTGGTGAAGGTGATGTTGCGATTATGAACACGTATTATATTGGTAACATGCTACATTCAGAAGATGCAGAGGAAGTAAAAGTAGCTGAGTCTGTGGGAGTCTTTTTCCCAAATCAAGAAACGACTGGTACGCATATTAACATTAGTGGTATTGCTTTAACAAAACATGCTCAAAACAAAGAGAGTGCTATTAAATTAATGGAGTTTTTAACTAGTGAAGAATCGCAGGAAAGTTTTTCAGCGGCAAACAATGAATATCCTGTAAATCCAAATGTTGAGCCAAATGAACTTCTTAAATCTTGGGGTGAGTTTAAAGAACAAGATATTAATTTGTCTGTTTTAGGTGAAAACCAACAACAAGCGATTCGATTATTTGATCAAGCTGGCTGGAAGTAGAGTTTCTAATAATGGAAATGTACCGTATCATCAACGATACGGTACATTTCCTATAAAAAGAGAAGCTGTCCCAATTTTTTCATGTGTGATAGTTCTTCCATTTGAGAATGATTTTCGTTATAATGTAGGAAATAAGTATAAGGTGTGTCGACATTGAGACTAATCCAGCAGACGAAAAAACAACTAAATATATGGGCGATACTAAGCTTACTCTTTGTTTCTATTATATTAATTCCTAATTTTTTAATCGGTATTCAACTTTTTACGGAGCCAAATGAAAATTGGCAGCATATAAAAGATTATTTGCTTAGGAATTATATTTATAATACTTTGGTAATCGTTACGTTCACAGGAATGGCTACGACGATTATTGGCGTTAGCTTAGCTTGGTTTATTACGATGTACAAATTTCCTTTGCGTAACTTTTTAAAATGGGGTTTGATCTTGCCGCTGGCGATACCGCCATATATTGGGGCATATGCTTATCATGGATTATTAAATTATACAGGTGTCATCCAAACGACGTTACGGAATATGTATGACATTTCGGTGAATCAAAGCTACTTTAATATCATGACATTGCAGGGTGCTACCTTTATTTTCACAATCTTTCTTTTCCCTTATGTCTATACGATTACAAAAAGCTTTTTGCAAAATCAATCGTCCTCTATCGTTGAGAATGCGAAGCTGTTAGGAGATAACTCCTTTAAAACGTTCTTTCGAGTTATCATCCCGATTTCAAGGGCTGCAATCGTCGGTAGTGTTACATTGGTTGTGTTAGAAGTGTTAAATGATTATGGGGTTGTTAGTTATTTCGGAATTCAAACATTTAGTACCGCCATTTTTCGTACTTGGTATGGCATGAAAGATCTTGATTCAGCATTAAAGCTTGCTGGAACCTTAATGTTTCTAGTTATCTTTATTTTGGTAATAGAAAAGCTCATCCGAGGTCGGAAGCGATATAGTTACTCAACTTCAAAGGTTCGTCCGATTGAACCTAAGCAATTAATAGGCATGAAGAAGTGGTTCGTTTTTTCTTATTGTTTTGGCATTTTTACGATAGCCTTCATTGTTCCTTTTTTGCAGTTAATCAAATGGGCTTTACTAACATATGAAAAAATTATTAGTGAGCAATTTCTCACATTAATCTATAATTCTGTTTTAGTGGCGAGTGTTGCTGCATCGCTTATTGTGCTGATCTCATTAATCATTGCCAATTATACGCGACTACATCAAGGTCGATTTACAAAAGCATTTTCAAAAGTTACGACGCTTGGGTACTCAATACCTGGTGCTGCTATCGCGATCGCGGTAATTAGTATCTTTATGATCTTAGATGGATATATTGCGTCTCTTTCTGCAGTTTTTCATTTTGATCCAGTCTTTGTTTTACGGACCAGTCTTGTGATGTTAGTCTCCGCCTATATTATTCGTTTTTTAGCGATTGGTTACAATTCGATTGAATCTGGTTTTGAAAAAGTGGGGAATAGTTTTACGGAAGCATCAAGGACACTTGGATACTCAACCGTTAAAACATTTTTCAAGGTAGATATTCCGATGTTAAAAGGAGCGATCTTTAGTGGATTTATTCTTGTTTTTGTTGATATTTTAAAAGAATTGCCATTAACGATGTTCCTGCAGCCTTTTAATTTTTCAACATTAGCTACTCAAGCATTTAAGTATGCTAATGATGAAAGAGTACATGAAGCGGCTCTAGCATCGATTATTATTATTTTAATCAGTGGAATTTGTATTTTCCTCTTTCATAAAGTCTTAGATAAGGAGAGTAGCTAATGTTTGTACAAATTGAAAATTTGCAGTATCAATACAAAAAAGCGAGTGAACCGACGATTAAAGACTTTTCATTGGAGATGGAACAAGGCGAAATTGTTTGTATTCTTGGTGAAAGTGGAAGTGGGAAAAGTACGATTTTACGATTACTGGCAGGACTAGAAACCCCTAATAAGGGGACCATTTCAATTAATGGTAAAACAATCATTGATCATCATCAATTTACAGAACCTGAAAAACGTGGCGTGGGGATGGTCTTTCAAGATTATGCGCTCTTCCCTCATATGACCGTAGCGAAGAATGTTCAATATGGGTTACGTAAAATGACACGCAGGCAAAAACAGAATCGATTAGATGAGATGTTATCGTTAATTAATTTAACTGATTATAAGGACCGTTATCCATTTGAGTTAAGTGGTGGACAGCAGCAGCGAGTCGCCCTTGCGAGAGCTCTAGCTCCTGCGCCTTCCTTGCTTATTTTTGATGAACCTTTTAGTAACCTAGATGCTAATCTTCAGGTGAAAATCAGAGATGAACTGAGAGGGATTTTAAAACAGACGGGAATAACCTCTATTTTTGTAACCCATGATCAAGAAGATGCCAAAGCACTGGCAGATCGTATCGTCTTTATCGAAAATGGAGTGGTTAGTCGAGTAGGACCTCCAGAGGAAATTTT
Source organism: Halalkalibacter lacteus (assembly GCF_036663595.1). Lineage (NCBI taxonomy): Bacteria > Bacillati > Bacillota > Bacilli > Caryophanales > Bacillaceae > Halalkalibacter > Halalkalibacter lacteus. The sequence goes on along the minus strand of NZ_JAWRVL010000016.1, from coordinate 95,626 downwards.
AGGTTGTGCTAGTTTACTTATGTGGGCAAACTCGTAACATTGCTGTAAGAATGAAGAACCGCATGGCTGTTGAAGCCGTGTGGTTTTTTTGTTGTAGCTGAAAAGAGTGCTAATTAGGAAAAAGGGCTTTACCAAAAACAAGAGCCTGTCAACTGTATTTCTTTGAATATGAACCATTGGCTCTAGAAGTAAAAAAGACATTTTTTTCCGAAAAAGTGAAACCATTCAAATAGTTAAACGTACATATTATTAGAGGGACGAAGCACTACCTACGTCTATCTCAAATTTTTATATGGAGTGATGCTTTTATGATGAGCATGATATGGTTAATTCTTACCGGTATCTTACTTTTCATCCTATTAATCGGTTGTGGAATTGGTTTTTTTATTTTCAAAAAGCGGTATAGGACAGCTAGTTCAAATCAAGCGTTAATTATTACAGGTCCAAAGCTTGGGAATCCAGAAGAAGATACACGAATTTTCTTTGATGAAAATGGAAGAAGTTTGAAAATTATTCGTGGTGGCGGGATTCGCCTGAAGATGTTTCAAACATGCACACCCGTGGATTTAAATTCTTTCCAAATCAAGTTAACAACGCCAAAAGTTTACACGTCACAAGGTGTCCCGGTTATAGCAGATGCAGTGACATCAGTAAAAATTGCTGATACGTTAATTGGAATTGCCAATTACGCTGAGCAGTTTTTAGGAAAAAAACAAGGTGAAATTGAGGAAGAAGTGTCAAAAGTTCTTGGTACGAACCTTCGTGCGATCTTATCAAAAATGACGGTGGAACAAATAAATAATGACCGTGAATCGTTTAATCATCAAGTGCAAGACATCGCACAACAAGAACTCGATAATATGGGCTTTAAAATCACTTCGTTTGGGTTAGATGATCTTCGTGACGCTGATAAAGAAAATGGTTATCTAGACAACTTAGGGCGCCCGCGTATTGCTGAAATTCGCAAAAAAGCTGACATGGCAGAGTCGGATGCAGAAAAAGAAACACGTATGTATAAAGCAAGAAATGATCAAGAAGCTCAAGATGAGGAAAATAAGCGACTAAGTGCGATTGCTGAATCAAAGAAAGAAAAAGATATTAAAGCTGCCAGAATTAAAGAAGAAACAGAACGAGCGAGAGCGAAGTCAGAACAATCATATGAACTAGAAAAAGCAACACTCGCTCAACAAGTGAAAGAAGAAGAAATGAAGATTCAATTTATCGAACGACAAAGACAAGTAGAGCTTGAACTTGAGGAACAAAAGCGACGTAAGGCTTTAGCTGATGCAAATGCATATGATATCAAAGCAAATGCCGAAGCAGAAGCTGAAAAGGCACGAATTGACGGAGAAACAAAGGCGATGATCGAAAAACAGAATGGTCTAGCAGAAGCTGAGGTTATTCGTGAGCGAGGTCGTGCTGAGGCAGAAGCGAAAGAACTTATGGCAAAAGCAATGGAGAAATACGGCGAAGCTGCGATTCTTGAAATGTTTATCGAGATGCTGCCTAAGTATGCACATGAAATCGCGCAACCTCTATCAAAAATTGAAGGAATGAAAGTCATTGATATGGGCGGATCTGAATCAAACGGTGGTGCCGCTAAGATTACAAACAATGTCACAAAAACGATGTTAGGCTTGCAAGAAAGTTTAAAAGAAAGCACTGGGATGGACTTAAAAGCTATGCTTGAAAGCTTTGTATCTCGTGGTCAAGTGAATAACTTTGAAAAAGCTACTTCAGAAGTAGCGGCTGGAGAAGAAGAGTCAAAGCAAGACGAGCACAAGACCGAAAATGGCCAAAGCTCAGTCCAAAAGGATAGAGAGATGGAAAACAACAAAGCGCAAAAATAAACAAAACAGTCGGAGTCCGATTCAACAACCTAACGTTAGAAAAGGCATTACTTGTTTAACAAACCAGTAATGCTTTTTTAATTTGAAAAATGTAAAAGCTTGTTATATCAACGGTTTTGCTGAATAACTAATTAGAGATGGACATACATATAGATTAACTCGAGTTAATTAAGGAGGGGGACATTTGGGAAAGGGTCTTTTTAATATGCTTTTTAAGATCTAATAAATTAGATCAGTATCAAATTCTAATTCAGAGTATTAGTGGCGAAGATTTGGAGTAATCAATATAGGTAAATTGGATATGGTATTTAAAGATGATTCATATTTGAATAATAGAAACAAGGAAGCCTTTCGGACATTACATGAGGGCACTGAAAAAGGAGAAACCAAAGGATTAATAACTTTGGTTTCTCCCAAAAGCTAGTACGTTTGATTACTGTTGATACGGAAATTGACTACTATAACCAGAAAACTGCTGATACGTTTGATCGAGCTTTTGCCCGTCAGCAGCTTCTAAAGAGTAAAATCCTTTTTGGAACATGACATTGTATAACTCGCGCTGACAATCTTGTGTTTGATTAAACACAGATGATAGGTCTTGGTAAAGTTGCCCATGACTCATTTCATTTAAGGCAACACTATAGGAATTGGTCATGCTTTTTTCCATTGCCAAAATATCATTAATGAAGTCTCGATCGTTCATTTGCGGTGTTTTTTGAATTTGCATTTCTGGATTTTGGATCTTTTGTTGTTGCTGGCTCATGCTGATGCCCCCTTAAGATAGTACTAAATCCTCAAACTATTGCATCGGGATCGATGCTTGTTGGTTCGTTGTTTTCAGGTGACTTAAAATTTTTTCATAATGTTGTTGATGCATACGTCCAGCCTTTTCTATGGTCATTTTGATTTCCTGGTCTTGACATTGTTGCGCGAAAAAGTGCGCTTTTTTCATCGCAAGCAAATTCCACGAAAGCATATCAGATAAATAAAGCTGATCTTTCGTTGTAATCACTGCGGGTGGTTCTGGCATAATCGCTTGTTGATTTTGTCCCTGCATGCCCATTGGCTGTTGTTGAGATTGTTGTCCTTGCATCATTTGTTGTTGGTTCATGCTATACCCTCCTTTGGATGTTGCCTCATGACAACGTATCCGTCATTCGGATACCTCATTAGTGTGAAATATAACCTGCTTAATTATGTATGAATGAACTAGGTAGGATTTCCTTAATTTGAGAAAAGAAATTACCAAAAGAGAAGACAACCTTTTTGGAGTGAGGAGGAGGCAATGGTTCCGCACGTTGAACGGTCGCAAGGGGAAGAACGCCCCTAGCTCCCTAAAAAGAAAGCAACGGCTCCACTCATTGCTAAACAAATTACCAAAAGAGAAGACCCTTTTGGTAATTCGTTTAAATTTATCTATTGCGTAAATTGTGAATATTCGGTATGATAGCTTTAGAAAATGGCATTTAAGGTGGATGTTTTTTTTGGAGAAAAAATGAATAGTCATTCATTTTTTAAAATAATAAGACAATATCAAATGATGTGAATTCGTGCAGGAAAAGGGGGAGGATTATGTCTTTTCATATTCGCAAAGTAGCCGTAATTGGTTCAGGTGTCATGGGTTCAGGGATTGCTGCTCATTTAGCAAATGTTGGAATTCCAACATTATTACTTGATATCGTACCGAAAGATCTGACAGACGCAGAACAGGCAAAAGGGTTGACTATACAGGATTATGCAGTTCGCAATCGATTAAGTACGGATGCGATTGCCAATCTTAGTAAGCAAAAGCCAGCACCACTTTCTTCCAAAGCAAAAGGTAACTTAATTGAAGCTGGAAATCTTGAAGATGATGTCAATCGCCTTCAGGAAGTTGATTGGATCATTGAGGTTGTTGTTGAAAACTTGACCATTAAACAGCAATTATTTGAAAAAATTGCTGCTGTTAGAAAGCCTGGGACACTCGTTAGTTCTAATACATCAGGTATTTCAATTGAAGCAATGTCTGAAGGACGCTCTGATGATTTTAAAGCGCACTTTTTAGGAACGCACTTTTTTAACCCTCCAAGATACTTAAAGTTATTAGAGATAATTCCTACAAAACATACGAATAAAGACGTACTTACATTCATGAAAGCGTTTGCCGAGGAGACTCTCGGCAAAGGTGTTGTCGAAGGAAAAGACACGCCAAACTTTATCGCGAACCGAATTGGAACGTACGGTTTACTTGTTACTGTCAATGAAATGTTAAAAGGCGGATATTCAGTAGGAGAAATTGATTCTGTGACAGGTCCGCTCATTGGCCGCCCGAAAAGTGCGACGTTTCGAACGCTTGATGTCGTTGGCCTTGATACGTTTTTGCACGTAGCAAAAAACGTTTATGATGTCGTTGATGGCACAGAAAAAGACGTATTTGATCCAGCTCCCTTCATGAAAAAAATAGCGGAAAAAGGCTGGATCGGAAGCAAGAGTGGGCAAGGGTTCTTTTTGAAGAAAAAAGGTGACAAAGGCAGTGAGATTCTCGAATTAAACCCGAATACTCTTGAATATGAGGAACGGAAAAAATTAAAGGCAGCGTCAGTGGAGCAAGCGAAACAAGCAAAGAAGCTTCCTGATAAGTTAAAGGTATTAGCCTATGCAGATGATCGTGCAGGTCAGTTAATTTGGAACTTACTGAAGCAAACATTATTGTATTCAGCTGAAAAAGCATTCGAAATTGCCAATGATATTCATGCAGTTGACCAAGCAATGAAATGGGGCTTTGGCTGGGAGCTTGGTCCGTTTGAAACATGGGATGCGATAGGTGTTAGAAAAGCAGTAAATCGTATGGTAAAAGAAGGCGAACAGGTCCCAGCATGGGTAAAAGAAATGCTCGAAGCAGGACAAGAAAGTTTTTACAAAGGCGAGACCTTCTACCATGAAGGTCGTTACGCACCGAAGCTTGTTAATAAAAAAATTGTCAACCTTAAAACTTTGAAACCAGACGATGTTATTATGAAAAATTCTGGTGCAACGTTACTTGATATTGGAGATGACGTAGCGCTACTTGAGTTCCATTCACAGAACAATTCAATCGGATTTGATATCATTCAAATGATTAATAAGTCGATTGCAGAAGTGGAGAAGAACTACAAAGGTCTCGTTATTAACAACCAAGGCAAAAACTTCTGTGTAGGTGCGAACTTAATGATGATCTTAATGGAAGCACAGGATGACAATTTCTTTGAGATTGATCTTGTTGTTCGTCAATTCCAGCAAGCTATGGCTACTATTCGGTATTCAGAAAAACCAGTTGTCACAGCACCGTTTGGCATGACACTTGGTGGAGGAACGGAAATATGTTTGCCATCAGCTAGTATTCAAGCATCGCTTGAGACGTATATGGGCTTAGTAGAAGTTGGAGTTGGTGTGATCCCAGGTGGTGGCGGTAACAAAGAATTGTACCTCCGCAATTTAGAAAGATTATCTGGAAGAGACTTGCAAGCGGTCGCAATTAAAACGTTTGAAACGATTGCAATGGCAAAAGTCTCAACATCAGCACAAGAAGCAAAAGAAAATGGTTTCTTAAGTGCACGTGATGACATCATCATAAATGGTGACTTACTCATAGATCGAGCGAAGCAAGAAGTTCTTCATTTATCGGCCACAGGGTATCGCCCGCCTGAAAGAGCGAAAATTCCAGTCGTTGGTGAAACTGGATACGCAACGATGCTTCTCGGTGCGAAAACGATGATGTTCGGGGGCCTGATTTCAGACCATGATTTAAAAATTGCTGAAAAACTCGCGTTTGTCATTGCTGGTGGCAGAGTACCTAAAGGAACCTACGTTGATGAGCAATATTTACTCGACATCGAACGTGAAGCCTTTTTAAGCTTAGTGGCTGAGCCGAAAACGCAACAGCGTATGCAATATATGTTAACAAAGGGCAAACCACTTCGTAACTAATGGACTCGAGGTAGAGGAGGGAAAATAACAATGAGAGAAGCGGTTATCGTAGCGGGTGCAAGAACACCAGTTGGAAAAGCAAAACGCGGTACGTTAGCAAACGTTCGTCCTGATGATTTAGGAGCATTAACAGTACGAGAAACGTTAAAACGTGCTGGAAATTTTGACGCGACAAACATTGATGACGTCATTATCGGATGCTCCATGCCAGAAGCAGAACAAGGCATGAACATGGCTCGAAATATTGCTGCCTTAGCAGGAATGCCCAATACCGTTCCTGCAATTACTATTAATCGTTATTGTTCGTCAGGGCTACAAAGCATTGCGTATGGAGCTGAACGAATCATGCTCGGTCATGCCAGAGCCATTATTGCTGGTGGCGCAGAATCAATGAGTATGATCCCAATGGGCGGGCATGTAATGTCCCCTAATGCCAAGCTGGTTGAAGAGCAACCTGAATATTACATGGGAATGGGTTATACAGCAGAAGAGGTGGCAAATCGTTTCGGGGTGAGCCGCGCTGATCAAGATGAGTTTGCCGTAATTAGTCACAAACGAGCTGCAGCTGCCATCGCAGCAGGAAGGTTCAAAGAGGAAGTCGTCCCAGTTGATGTCACGCTTCGATCAGTTGGAGCAGATCACAAACTAAAAGAAAAACACATGAGCTTTGATACAGATGAAGGCGTGAGACCCGATACATCAGCACAAGGATTAGCTAAACTTCGCCCAGCTTTTCATCCATTAGGGAGTGTAACAGCTGGGAATGCTTCACAAATGAGTGATGGAGCAGCATCTGTCTTATTAATGGACCGTGAAGAGGCAATGAGAAATGGGCTTACCCCCCTTTTGAAATTTCGGTCATTCGCTGTAGCTGGGGTTGCTCCTGAAATTATGGGGATTGGTCCAGTTGAAGCGATTCCAAAAGCTCTTAAACTAGCAGGATTAGAGTTAGCTGACATAGGGTTGTTTGAGTTAAATGAGGCGTTTGCCGCGCAGGCTCTACAAGTGATTCGCCATCTTGAGCTCGATTTTGATCGGGTTAATGTCAACGGCGGTGCAATTGCGCTTGGTCACCCTTTAGGATGCACAGGAACAAAATTGACGCTCTCACTCGTGCATGAGATGAAACGACGCAATGAACAATTTGGTATTGTAACAATGTGTATTGGCGGCGGGATGGGAGCTGCTGGTGTGTTTGAGCTAATCGGCTAGAATCAAGAAAAAAGGGAGGAATGAGATATGAGTCAAACGGAAGACAAAGTGGTAAAAGGCGGGAGCTTTCTAGTGGAGGATGTTTGTGCAGATCAAGTATTTACGCCAGAAGATTTTACCGATGAGCAAGTGATGATTGGTCGTACAACGGAGGAGTTCGTTATCAATGAAGTAGAGCCGGTGCTAGAAAAAATTGAACAGCATCAATTCGATCATACAGTAAGACTTTTAAAAGAAGCAGGTGACTTAGGACTTCTTGGTGCAGATGTACCTGAAGAGTATGGTGGACTTGGGCTTGATAAAATTAGTTCCTCTCTTATTTCGGAAAAGTTTGTTCGCGGTGGTGCTTTCGGGTTGAGTCACGGTGCTCATGTTGGAATCGGGACCCTTCCAATCGTTTTTTTTGGAAATCATATGCAAAAGTTAAAGTATTTACCTGATCTGGCATCTGGTGCAAAACTAGCAGCCTATGCCTTAACAGAACCAAGTTCCGGCTCAGATGCACTTGGTGCGAAAACATCGGCTGTTCTAAATGATGCCAGAACACACTATGTATTAAACGGAGAAAAGCAATGGATTACAAACTCTGCTTTTGCAGATGTATTTATCGTCTATGCCAAAATTGATGGTGATAAATTCACAACGTTTATCGTTGAAAGGGAGTTTGAAGGTGTGTCAACAGGTCCAGAAGAAAAGAAAATGGGGATCAAAGGTTCATCAACGCGAACGCTGATCTTGCAAGACGCCCTTGTACCAGTGGATAATGTCCTTGGTGAAATTGGAAAAGGACACGTCATTGCTTTTAATATTTTGAATGTCGGACGCTATAAACTAGGAATCGGTTGTGTCGGAAGTGCCAAGCGTGCGCTTGAACTAGCTGCCACATATGCAACGGAGCGAAAGCAGTTCAAAACGCCAATAGGGAAATTCACTTTAATTCAAGAAAAGCTTGCCAATATGGCGACGGCAACCTATGCAGCGGAAAGTTCAACCTATCGTACAGGTGGATTATTTGAAGAACGTCTCGGTGGGCTTTCGGATGAGGAACAAAAAGATGGTCGTGCTGTAGCGAACGCGATTGCAGAGTATGCGATAGAGTGTTCTTTAAACAAAGTCGTTGGCTCAGAAACACTTGATTATGTCGTAGATGAAGCGGTTCAAATTCACGGCGGCTATGGGTTTATGGCTGAATACGAAGTGGAGCGCATGTATCGTGATTCGCGGATTAACCGAATTTTCGAAGGAACCAATGAGATAAACCGTCTTCTGGTTCCAGGTACGATTATGCGTAAGGCGATGAAAGGGGAGCTTCCTCTTTTACAAAAAGCGACCGCCTTGCAAGAAGAGCTGATGATGTTAATGCCACAGGAAATTGGGGACGCGCCACTTGAGCAAGAGAAGTACCTCCTTTTTATGGCGAAGAAAATTTTCTTAATGGTTGCTGGGAATGGAGCCCAAAAATACGCAGATAAGCTTCAACATGAACAAGAACTCATATCGAATGTAGCGGATATCGTCAGTGAGATCTACTCAATGGAATCTGTGATTCTTCGTACCGAAAAGGCGATGAACAAATCAGGCGAAGCAAAAGCTGAGCAAAAGCTCTTAATGACACAAGTATTCTGCCAAGAAGCGTTTAATAAAATTGAAGCTCACGCAAAAGAATCGTTAGTTGCGATGGAAGAAGGTGATAAGCTTCGCACCATGCTAGGCATTCTTCGTAAGCTTACACGTCACACACCAATCAATGTCGTAGCGTTAAAACGTCGCATTGCAGGTGTCGTCTTAGATAATAAACGATATGTCGTTTAATTAACAACTTTTGAGGAAATTCGTTCCTCGAAAATAAAATATACTCCTTTCTTATGGAGCATTCTCCTCTCTAGTGCAAAGAAGTCCCAAATGGGGCTTCTTTGTCATAGATACGATTGTTTGAGCGGGTGAGAATTTGAATGAAAAAGGGGTTTCTCGCCCATGATGGGGGTTACTCGTCGTAACTTTAGATTTACTCGTCACAACATAAGCAATGTACGTTTGCATGATTCCTCTGGGCCTAACACATCCTACATTTATCTGAGAGGAGGAAGGGTCATGACTAAAAAAGAGAAGATTAGCTACACGGCACCACTTACTGGGGTAGAAGAATTTTCAAATGAACTAAACGCAGATTCTGTTCATGATGCCCTGCAATCGACCTGGGATACAAAGCAAATCCATTGTGAACAAGAAGAAGATAAGCAATAATAGAGACAGTTCGGATAGGTAAATCAAGGATAACAGCAAATCAAGGGTCAGACCCCTAACGTAGAGCTAAGTAAGGGGTCTGCCCCTGTTGAGAAAGCCTATATGAACGAACAACGCAAGTACGACTAAAAACGAAAGGAGGCAAGGAACATGGCAATCACCTATTATGAGTATCCGAAGTGTGGGACATGTAGAAAAGCAAAGAAATGGTTCACTGACAACGGAATTGAAGTGAACGCAATACATATTGTTGAGAATCCGCCATCAAAAGACGAATTGCGTGAGCTTCTTGAAAAAAGTGGTCTTGAGTTGAAGAAATTTTTTAATACGAGTGGACAAAAATATCGTGAGCTTGGCTTAAAAGACAAACTAAAAGAAATGTCTGAAGATGAGGCACTTAAGCTGCTTGCGTCGAATGGAATGCTAATCAAACGCCCAATTACAACAGATGGAACAAACGTAACGGTCGGGTTTAAAGAGGAACAATTTGAGCAAACTTGGAGTTAATAGGTTTTGTTCCGAGCAAAAAGCAGGTATAATGTAGTAAAATTTGTATTAATTAGATGGAGGTATTAGTATGAGCAACTTACCTAAAGAATTAAAGTATTCAGAAGAACATGAGTGGGTAAAAGTAGAAGGAGAGAAAGTTCGTATTGGAATTACGGATTTCGCTCAATCTGAGCTTGGAGATATTGTATTTGTTGAGCTTCCAGAAGTAGGCGATGAAATTGAAGCGGACGAGCCTTTCGGAAGTGTAGAATCAGTAAAAACGGTTTCTGAGCTATATGCACCTGTAAGTGGGAAAGTTGTTGAAGTAAACGAAGACCTTGATGATTCTCCTGAATTCGTTAATGAATCTCCATATGAGAAAGCATGGATGATCGTTGTAGAACCAAGTGACTCGAGTGAAGTAGATAAGTTAATGTCTGTAGAGAAATATGAGGAAATGATTAGTGAAGAATAGGAGCGTTTTTTCCTAAAAGTCGATGTTCTTTTTTGGGAAAAACTTGAAGCAATGAGCGAAGTTGTAGCAGTGGTGTGAGTGTTGCTATTGCCGGTTTTCTATGGAGACACAAAAGAGGAAGAGCCAAAAGTGCTCTTCCTCTTTTGTATTTTTTCACCATGGTTCATCGCCTCAAAAACGGACAACCTAATATTAACTTCTGTTTAAGGAGGTTAAAGCGATGAATCTTGTACGTGTAGACGTAACGAGCAGAGTGAAAGGCAAGTATGAAAATGGACATATGAACTTATATGTGGGTGATGCTCAAATCGGGAAAGTGATCGAAACAAATCAAGGATTTCAGCATGAAATGGCTGAAGGCTTTGAATTCGAGAACGATAAAGTGTTCCGATATGAACAAGAAAACCCAAATGAGGTAAAATCTTATGTTGAAGGTTGCGATGAAGGCTGGTGCTAAGATTAAGATTTTGGCTGACTCAAATTTAACCTCCATCAGAGGTTAAACTGAGTCAGTCTTTTTTGTTGCCTCAAAAAGCTATAACCTCTGGGGATAAATTTAAAAAAGAGCACAACCAAAATGGAATAAAGTTTCCTATTAGTACGGATACTATCGTTGTTCTAACTAGATAGAGGAGGCGACCGAATGGATCAACAACAACAGCAACAAGATAACAACCCGATTGAAATGGCACTCCAAGAATATAAAGAAGGTATCGGAAATTTCACGAAAAAAATGCCTAATATCGCCAAAAAGTATAATGCTTTCACAGAGGCGTGTTTTGCCGATGGGAAACTTTCTCAAAAGGAAAAGCAGATGATTGCATTAGGAATAAGCGTTTTTTCTCAGGATGAGTATTGCATCATCTACCATACCAAAGGCTGTTTAGATCAGGGGTGTTCAGAAGAAGAAATCCTTGAAACGGTCGGGGTAACAGCTGCGTTTGGTGGCGGTGCGGCAATGAGTCAAGCGGTTACTTTAGTCCAAGAATGCATTTCTACGATAGGAAATAATAATTCACAACTTCAATAAAGGCAGTTATGTTGTTTTAGAGGTAGAATGAGAAAGGATTTCTATTGGGAAGTTTTCTGACGATACATAATCAGATCTCACGTCTTAAAATTCCGATAGATCAGGTAATTTCGATGTTGGTCAAATTTTCTTACCATGATACGATTATTGCAGACAAAATGAGAAAGGGTTGATTCATTATCCATTTATTAAAAAACCATCAAAATGGTGAAATGGAAAAAGCAATGCAACAATCCCATGGAACTAGTTATGCCGAGTATAATCGTGACTTAGAAAAAAGAATTGAAATCGAGAAAGAACGTGAGAAAGACTATAAAGTAAGTAAGAAACTAACTGCACAATTTAGCTAAGCAAATCATACTTGTGATAAAATCGAACAGAGTAGTACCCATGGGTACTACTCTGTTCGATTTTGATTATGTTGGCAAACTGTAAAAAGCGTTAATGAATTCTGCATTTATATGAAAACACAATTTTCTTGTTTTACATAGTGATTTGAAGGAATGCTAACTAAAGTGGACTATATTGGTTCAATTATCAGTATACGGTTTGTGTAAAAAATTGTAAGGGAAATTCCGATAAAGGTTTAACTACTGTCATTCATACGTTATAGTAGCAGGGGAAAAGAAAACACTACAGAGGTAGGTTTAATTAGTTCACGCTCCTTGAACTTATAATAGATTTGTTATAAGATTGTAATGAGAATAGATTGAGAATAAAAACTAAACATTATCGGCTTTGTCCCATTAAAGATAAAGCAAAATACATTGGAGGTAATTGTAATGTCAGCACCATTTCTAAAGATCGAAAACTTAAACGTATCAGTTGAAGGAAATGAAATTTTAAAAGACTTCAATCTTGAGATAAAAGGTGGCGAATTTCATGCCATTATGGGACCGAACGGAACGGGGAAATCGACGTTAGCTTCAGCGATTATGGGTCACCCGAAATATGAAATTACAAGCGGGTCTGTCACAATTGATGGTGAAGATGTCCTTGAGATGGAAGTAGATGAGCGTGCTAAAGCAGGACTTTTCTTAGCAATGCAATATCCAAGTGAGATTAGCGGAATTACAAATTCAGACTTCTTACGTTCAGCGATCAATTCAAAGCGTGCGGAAGGCGATGAGATCTCTCTTATGAAGTTCATCCGTCAATTAGATAAAAAGATGGAACTTCTTGATATGGATGATTCTTTCTCACATCGTTATTTAAACGAAGGGTTCTCAGGTGGGGAAAAGAAGCGTAACGAAATTCTTCAACTATTAATGCTTGAGCCGAAATTTGCAATCCTTGATGAAATCGACTCAGGTTTAGATATTGATGCACTTAAAGTAGTTTCTAAAGGCATTAACGAAATGCGTAGCGAGAACTTTGGCTGCCTAATCATCACTCACTACCAACGTCTACTTGACTACATTACACCTGATAAAGTACACGTTATGATGCAAGGTCGCATTGTGAAGTCTGGTGGCGCTGAACTTGCTACTCGTCTTGAAGCAGAAGGTTATGACTGGATTAAAACTGAGCTTGGAATCGAAGATGAGCGTGTAGGCGTAAACCTAGAAGCATAATGTAGGTCGGGTAAATAGACAAAACGTAACTCGTAATAGGCGAGTGAGTACAATAGTAAAGGGTGGGTATGTATGTCAGTCGAGACAAAAGGATTGTTCGAGAAAGAACAAGTAGAATCATTCTCGAATGGACGCAATGAACCTGAATGGGTACGCGACATTCGTTTAAAAGGCTTAGAGCTTTCAGAAACAGCCGAGCTTCCAAAACCAGAAAAAACTAGAATAGATAAATGGAATTTTACGAAAAGTCGTTTTGATATGAATCAAAAGCCAAAAGCAACATCTATTAAAGCTTTACCAGAAGCGCTTCAAGCTTTAATTGGGGAAGAAACGAAAGAGCAGAACTTGCTTGTTCAACAAGATACATCTGCTGTATATGTAAAGACAAATGCTGAATTAGCTGAAAAAGGTGTTATTTTTACAGATATCCAAACAGCACTTGAAAAGCATGCCGATCTTGTGAAGCCGTATTTGTTCGGTGAAGCAGTGAAGCCAAACGAAAACCGTCTACTTGCGTTGCACGCAGCGCTTCTAAACGGTGGAGCTTTCATTTATGTTCCAAAAAATGTTCAAGTGGAAGTACCTTTACAAGCCGTATTCTCATTGGAAACACCTGAGGCTATTTTTAGCAATCATGTCATTGTTGTAGCAGAGGAAAATAGTTCAGTCACATATGTTGAAAACTACACATCAAGTGCTGATAAAGAAGTAGTAGCAAACATTGTTGCAGAAGTCTATGCAAAAGCGAACGCAAAGGTTGCATTTGGAGCAGTTGATAATCTTGCAAAAAACGTGACAACTTATGTCGTTCGTCGTGGACATGTTGATAAAGACGCTCGTATCGATTGGGCTCTTGGTCAAATGAATGATGGAAACACCGTTTCTGAAAATACAACACATCTTGTTGGTGACGGTTCTTGGGCTGATACAAAAACAGTGACAATCGGTCGCGGAGAGCAAAAGCAAAACTTCACGACACAAATTTTCCATCATGGCAAGCATTCTGAAGGTCATATCCTGAAGCATGGTGTTATGCGTGAAGCAGCATCTGCGATCTTTAACGGAATTACCAAAATTGAACACGGTGCGACAAAGTCAAACGGAGTTCAAACAGAGCGTATTTTAATGTTAAGCGAAAAGGCTCGTGGAGATGCGAACCCAATCCTGTTAATTGATGAAGATGACGTTACAGCAGGTCACGCAGCATCAGTTGGTCAAGTAGATCCATTGCAAATGTTCTATTTAATGAGTCGTGGGATTTCTCGTAAAGAAGCAGAACGCCTTGTCATTCATGGTTTCTTAGCTCCAGTTGTAAATCAGCTTCCAATTGAGTCTGTTAAGGAGCGTTTAAGAGAGGCTATTGAAGGGAAAGTGCAATAATGAATGCCAAAGAGATAAAAAAGCAATTTCCGATTCTTGATCAAAATGTCAACGGAAATCCACTTGTCTACTTGGATAGTGCAGCGACTTCTCAAAAGCCACTTAAAGTGATTGAAGCAATTGATGATTACTACCGTCGCTATAATTCCAATGTACATCGAGGAGTTCATACACTTGGAACGCTCGCTACGGATGGATATGAAGGAGCTCGTGAAAAGGTTCGCAGCTTTATCGGAGCAAAATCAATCGAAGAAATTGTCTTCACACGTGGAACAACAACGGCATTAAATTTAGTTGCATCCAGTTATGCTCGTGACAACTTAAAGGAAGGCGATGAAATTGTGATTTCCTTAATGGAGCATCACAGTAACATCATTCCTTGGCAACAAGTTGCAAAGAAAACGGGGGCAACGTTAAAATATTTCCCACTTCAGCCTGATGGAACGCTTGATCTGGAAGAAGTAGAGAAGACTATTACAAATAAAACAAAACTCGTTTCGGTTATGCACGTGTCGAATGTGCTTGGAACGATTAACCCGATCAAGGAAATTGCCGAAATTGCTCACCGCAATGGCGCCATTATGGTTGTCGACGGTGCGCAAAGCACTCCGCATATGAAGGTAAATGTCCAAGACCTGGATTGTGACTTTTTCGCTTTCTCTGGTCACAAAATGGGCGGACCAACTGGAATCGGCGCACTTTATGGCAAGAAGCACTTACTCGAGAAGATGGAGCCAATTGAATTTGGTGGAGAAATGATTGACTTTGTTGGGTTACAAGATTCAACATGGAAAGAGCTACCTTGGAAGTTTGAAGGTGGTACGCCAATCATTGCAGGTGCTATCGGACTCGGGGCAGCAATTGACTTCTTAGAAGAGGTTGGTCTTGAGAATGTGCTGAAACATGAACATGAACTGGCTGAATATGCAATGGAGCGGTTATCTGAAATTGACGGGTTGAAAATTTTCGGACCGAAAAAGCGTGCAGGTGTTGTGACGTTCAATTTGGATGATGTTCATCCGCACGATGTCGCAACAGTCTTAGATGCTGAGGGAATCGCAGTTCGTGCAGGTCATCATTGTGCACAGCCGCTTATGAAATGGCTTGACGTCACAGCAACAGCTCGTGCTAGCTTTTATTTATACAACACGAAAGAGGACGTTGATGCACTTGTCACGGGACTAGTAAAAACAAAGGAGTACTTTGGCGATGTCTTCTAAACTTGATACACTATACAGACAGGTCATTATGGATCACTACAAAAACCCGCGTAACAGAGGGGAATTTGATGGAGATACCGTTACCGTAAATATGAATAATCCAACATGTGGTGACCGCATTCAGATTCAAATGAAAGTTGAAGACGATAAGGTTACTGATGCCAAATTTGTTGGTGAAGGATGTTCGATCAGCTTAGCTTCCGCTTCAATGATGACTCAAGCGATTAAAGGCTTGAAATTGGATGAGGCTGTAGCGATGTCTAACATTTTTTCAGATATAATGCTCGGAAAAGAATATGATGATGAGCGTTTTGACTTAGGGGATATTGAAGCATTACAAGGGGTAGCGAAGTTTCCAGCTCGTATTAAATGTGCGACTCTTGCATGGAAGGCAATGGAAAAGGGAATCAACGATCACAAGTAAAAGGTTTTTATAAAAAAGTTGATTTTTGACCTTTTTATAAAACTCGGTACACAATTAGAAGGAGGGTTTTAAAATGGCTAAAAAAATGCCAGAAATCGGAGAATATCAATATGGTTTCTCAGACAAAGATGTCTCGATTTTCCGTTCAAAGCGTGGGTTAACGAAAGAAATCGTTGAAGAAATCTCACGCATGAAGAGTGAACCACAATGGATGTTAGACTTCCGTTTAAAATCATTAGAACAATTTTATAAGATGCCAATGCCGCAATGGGGCGGAGATTTATCAGAACTTCACTTTGATGACATTACTTACTATGTTAAGCCATCAGAGAAGTCAGAGAAATCTTGGGATGAAGTACCAGAAGAAATCAAGAACACGTTTGATAAGCTTGGTATTCCAGAAGCGGAACAAAAATATTTAGCTGGGGTTTCGGCTCAGTATGAATCTGAAGTAGTTTACCACAGCATGAAACAAGAACTAACGGATGTAGGAATTCTTTTCACAGATACAGATACGGCGCTCAGAGAGCATGAGGAAATTTTCAAAGAGCACTTTGGAACAATTATTCCTCCATCTGATAACAAGTTTGCAGCATTAAACTCAGCTGTATGGTCTGGTGGTTCGTTTATCTATGTACCAAAAGGTGTTAAGTCTGAAACGCCATTACAAGCGTACTTCCGTATTAACTCAGAAAACATGGGTCAGTTTGAGCGTACGTTAATTATCGCGGACGAAGATAGTTCTGTACACTATGTTGAAGGTTGTACAGCTCCAGTTTACTCAACAAACTCGCTACACAGTGCGGTTGTTGAAATCATTGTTAAAAAGAACGCATATTGCCGTTACACAACGATTCAAAACTGGGCACCAAACATCTTCAACCTTGTTACAAAGCGTGCAGTAGCTGATGCTGGGGCGACAATGGAATGGGTTGATGGTAACATCGGTTCGAAATTGACGATGAAATACCCAGCTGTAGTAATGCGTGGCGAAGGTGCAAAAGGGACGATTCTTTCCATCGCAATTGCTGGTAAAGGTCAACATCAAGATGCGGGAGCGAAAGTTCACCATCTTGCGCCAAACTGTTCATCTACGATTGTATCGAAGTCCATTTCAAAACATGGTGGGAAAGTAACATACCGCGGTATCTGTCACTTTGGCCGAAGATCAGCTGGCTCTAAGTCGAAGATCGAGTGTGATACACTCATCATGGATAACGAATCAACTTCTGATACAATTCCATATAATGAAATTTTGAACAACAATATTACTCTTGAGCATGAAGCAACGGTTTCAAAAGTATCTGAAGATCAACTCTTCTACTTAATGAGCCGCGGGATTTCTGAGCAAGAAGCAACAGAAATGATCGTAATGGGCTTCATCGAGCCGTTTACAAAAGAACTTCCAATGGAATATGCCGTTGAAATGAACCGTCTTATCAAGTTTGAGATGGAAGGTTCAATCGGTTAATGAATACAAGAAGCGAATCCAGAAGTGGGTTCGCTTCTTTTTTTGATAAGGTCAAACTAAGTACAGTTTGTAATCAATCGTAATAGTTTTAGAACACGTTCATCAATGAAAGATGTACGTGTTTTCTATTATCTTGAACAAACAGAGTAACCTTCTGCGCGCTTGGGCTGAGGAATCCGCTCAGAGGAGGCTTAAAATAAAGAAGTGCTTTCACTCATTGCTAAGAGTTTAAGATAACTTTTGTATACTTCTCTATTAATCTGTTAATGATGTTAGGGAGGTGAGTTAGCATGGTCAAACAAATTCTTATTTATAGTGTAGTAGTAACGTTTATGTTTACTTTTTATACGTTTCATTCTGTTAGCAGTGATGCGAATCGGTTAAGCGAACTTGTGGATATTATTGATGTTGCAGAAAATAAAGACATGTTGATCAAATCCTGGTCGGCTTATTCTAAACAAGAAAATATAATTGTACGAAATTCTAATGAAGTAGAAAATATGATAGAAAATATCAAGAAGGAGAACCCTCGTTTTAAATGGGTGAAAGAAAATGTGCAAAATGCGCATTATCGGAAAGTTGTCGGTACAAGACCAAGTGAGGATAACAACTTAGACGAACGGATCGTGTTCACCTCTTATGAGGATGCGGGGAAACAGGTCATTAGTATCACTCATCAAATCAATGGAGAGAAGTGGAATTCAGAAAGCAGGGCAGTAGTTTCAGAAAAGATGCAAAGTGACTCGACTTATTTTACAGTACGTGGAACAATGAATGAAGCGAAAAATGATGAGCTACAAAGTGTTGCAACGGATTTAGTCGCTGCCTTTTCAGGGGAGGTAAAGGAAGGGTTAACTGAGAGTGACTTTGTTTCCATCTCAGCTTACAATCAAAAGTGGGATTTAGGAATTGCTGTTAACCAAGAGGATAATATTAACTTGCAAATCGGAGTGAGAAATTCTGGGCAAACTGATTCTGTTAACGTCACAATCGGAACACCGATTATTACAACTGAATATTAAAAATGGAAGGATAGAGACAAGCTTTTGCTTTCATCTATCCTTTTTTTATAAAAAAAGGATGTCAGAAGGAGGTAATTCTTAAGGAGCGTAGAGTTAAAATTTCTCCTGAGGCGGGACAAAATAAGTTTTCTATTCTGAAAACGATAGGTTTTCATGATAAAATTAATAAAAAAAACTAACGGTAATATATGCAAGGCTGAAGGGGGACGTTTGGTCATGACGGCAGATCGTACCTCTTAAAAAACCATTCCTTCATTAGTATAGTTTCGGCATATGGGAAAGGAGTTGAAATAACAAATGATCTATATTGGCTTAGCTGGTTGGGGAGATCATGACGATTTATACACTGGTACAGATAGACAATCTAAGCTAGAATTATATGCTGGACATTTCCCAATTGTAGAGATTGATGCCTCTTATTATGCGGTGCAACCCATTCGGAATATGAACAAATGGGTTCGTGAAACTCCTCCAACTTTTCAATTCATTGTGAAAGCTTTTCAAGGAATAACGGGTCATCAGCAGGGTTTTGCTCCATTTGAAACGAAAGAAGAAATGATTGTGGCTTTTCGTCAATCTTTAGAACCGTTGCTTGCTTCTAATAAGTTAGCGATGGTTCTCTGTCAGTTTCCTCCTTGGTTTGATTGCAAAAAAGAACATGTGCAATGGATTCGTTATGTGAAGGAGCAGCTTAAAGGCCTTCCACTTGCACTTGAGTTTAGACATCGTTCTTGGTTCGAAGGCGAAATGCGAAGTAAGACGCTATATTTTATGCGAGAAGAAAAGTGGATCCATAGTATATGTGATGAACCTCAGGCAGGTATGCGTTCGGTTCCGACCGTCTTAGAAGCAACGAACCCTCTCAAAACATTGATCAGGTTTCATGGACGTAATGTCCATGGCTGGAATGATCCTGGAGATGGTACATGGAGAGACGTGCGTTATTTGTATAAATATAATGAAACAGAACTAAAAGAGTGGAAAAGGAATCTTGAGCAACTGACCTCACAATCAAAGGATATTTTTGTTGTTTTTAATAATAACTCTGGTGGAGATGCAGCAAGCAATGCGAAACAACTTATAGATTTTCTAGAAATTGAATATCAAGATTTGGCACCTAGACAACTTGACTTGTTTTCCTGATAATAGAGGTAGTTCAAAAAGGGCTAGTGTGCCCTTTTTGAACTATCTCGAAGAATGAGCAAAATTGTTTATATAAAGTATCAGAAATCAGGTGAAATAATGGTTTGGTTCATCTTAGTAGTTGTTGGCTTACTTGGAGGTACATTAGGAAGTTTAATGGGGCTCGGGGGCGGAATTGTTGTTGTTCCTGCCTTGCTTATGCTCGCAAGCCTTGGGTTTCTCGATATAACCCCGCAAGTGGCCGTTGGCACGTCGCTGCTTATTATGATTTTCACGGGTGTATCAGCAACGCTTTCTTATATGAAGCAAAAGAAAGTAGATTATAAAAGTGGGTTGCTTTTTTTTAGCGCTAGCGGCCCAGGAGCGATCGTGGGAACATGGTTAAATCGAGGTTTTGATACGAATTCATTTCAAATTTATTTAGGTTTTTTTATTTTATTCGTCTCTTTTGTCCTATTTATTCGGAATCGATTATCTCCTCTTTCAAGGTCAGGTAAAGGGATAGAAAGAATCTCTACGGATGAAAATGGAGATGTGTATACATATGGTTACAGGGTTTTTCCTGTTCTTATTTTATCATTTGTAGTAGGAATGCTGTCTGGCTTGTTTGGAATAGGAGGAGGCTCATTATTGGTTCCAGCCATGATCGTCCTCTTTGCCTTTCCACCTCATCTAGCAGTAGCCACATCGATGTTTATCATTTTGTTATCGGCTATTGTTGGGTCGATATCTCATATTATCCAATGCAATGTTAATTGGATGTATGCTGTAGCGCTTATTCCTGGAGCTTGGTTCGGGGGGACTCTTGGAGCGGCGATAAACCGTCGTCTTTCTAGTGATAGGCTCGTTCTCGTTCTTCGTGTCGTTCTAATTATTATGGCACTCAGGTTAATTTATGAAGGTATGACATAACTGCAATACTTGGAAAAGGAGGATTTTTATTTTGACGATTGAGCGAGTTACGATTTTTCACACGAATGATATACATAGTTGCTTTGACAACTGGTCACAAATCGTTGCTCATCTAAAAGCTGAACGAGATGAACAAACACTTTATTTAGAGCTTGGTGACCATGCGGATCGTAGCAATCCACTAACTGAAGCAATGGTGGGAAGAGGAAACGTAGAATTGTTAAATGAAGCACAAGCAGACTTTGTGACGATAGGGAATAATGAAGGCGTTACCTTTTCTAAAGATCAACTTGAAGCTTTGTACGATCAAGCAACATTTCCTGTTCTTCTTGCTAATGTGTTGCACGCCGATGGAAGACGTCCAACTTGGGCGAAACCTTCTTTCGTACACACTTTAAAAAATGGAATTAAAGTAGGGATGATTGGATTAACGGCACCATTTGTCCATTTCTATGAATTATTAGGTTGGCAAGTAGTATCACCAACGGATACATTAGCAGAAATTTTACCAGTACTTAGAGAAGAAGCTGATATTGTTGTCCTTATGTCACATTTAGGATTGCGTAAGGACGAGCTCATTGCTAATGAGTTTGAAGGAATTGATGTTATTCTTGGCGCACATACTCATCATGTTCTACCAACTGGAATGTACATAAATGACACACTAATTGCTCAGGCTGGCAAGAATGGTGCTTTTCTTGGGAAAATAGAGATTGAATTTGACCGAAACAACAATCTCCTCTATCGAAAAGAGGCAACCTTATTGGACGTTTCCAATCAACCAACTGACGAAGCGACGGATCTACTTCTAGCTGATATGAAGGAAAAGACAAGTGCAATCTTGCATGAACGAGTAGCAGTTCTCCCAAAATGTCTTCCTGTTCAATGGCAAGAAAAAAACGAGGCAGGACAGCTTTTATGTGATGCCTTAACGGAGTGGTGTGGGAAGGATATTGGCATGATGAATGCAGGTGTACTCATTGATTCTCTTGAAAAAGGAACGATTACAAAAGGGGATATCCACCGAATTTGTCCACACCCGATTAATCCTTGTGTCGTCAATCTGACAGGAGAAGAGTTAGAGGAGACGATTAAACGTGCGCTGACACGGGAGTTGACTCATCTTGAGCTAAAAGGGTTTGGTTTTCGTGGCAAAATTCTTGGGAAAATGCTGTTCACAGGAATTGAAGTTGACTATTACGGTGAATCAATAAGGGTCTTAGGACAGCCGCTTGAAAAAGGTCAACTATATTCACTTGCTACATTGGACATGTACACATTTGGTTATTTATTTCCTGCCATTGCAGAATCGAAAAATAAACATTACTTCATGCCTGAGTTTCTTCGCGATGTACTAGCTTGGAAGCTTAAACAAATTTGGACATAAATAGGTTCACGCCTCTTACTATATTTTCATATCGTACTAATGACAATGAAGTGAGAATCTAGTTAGGAGGGTGTAATCAGTGCTTGAAATGAATCCAATTAAAATTGAAAGTGAGACGTTTATTGCTGTTACATTAAAGCTACCTAAGACTAATTTTATGGCAGTCATGAACGACACAGGTTATATCATGTGTGGAGCATTAGACGTTGCTTTATTAAATGAGAAACTGAAAGAACGAAAAATTGTGGCCGGTCGTGCTGTTGGTGTTAGAACCATTGATCAGCTGTTAGAAGCACCTTTAGAATCTGTCACT
Organism: Halalkalibacter lacteus; assembly: GCF_036663595.1. NCBI lineage: Bacteria > Bacillati > Bacillota > Bacilli > Caryophanales > Bacillaceae > Halalkalibacter > Halalkalibacter lacteus. The sequence continues at coordinate 73,535 of NZ_JAWRVL010000016.1, read as the reverse complement.
TTAGAAGCTGAGCAACTTGGAATTACAGCTGGCATGAAAGGCAAGGACGCTTTACTGAAAATGAAGTATGAATAGAGGTCTTTCTGTTAGGAGGAGGACTTCTATTCCTTAGGCTGCCGATATAAGTTCCACGGCAGTTTCTTTTGATTTGAGTCGTATGTTTGGCGAGAAGATACTTAAAAAGATGCTGCCACTCCTTAACACTCTAACATTAATGTTATACATATTGTAAGGTCTATACAAATATCAAAAAAAGCGATTCGCGAGTGCGAATTGCTTTTTCTTTCAAAACCCCCATCTAAGATACATCGTTAATCGACAACACTGCGACCCTTCTGCATCCGCACGTAAAGTGAAGGTAACACCTGTTGGAGTGTAGGAAGTTTCTACAACTGATGGGACTCCTGTTGATTTAATGACCTGGTCTACTTGGGCATCATCACTTGCTTGAGCGGCTTCCATTAATTGAACCATTGTGTCTTGGGAAGTAACAAGACTGTTGATTATTATTCTGCCATGTTCTAATAATGTTAAATAGGCTGTTAATGATTTTCCAAAGTATTCAATCGTAACCGGTGGAAAAGAAGATTCCGGCCTGCGGTAGTAGTACGGATAAAACGGACCGTAATTTTGTTGAAACACTAATTTCAGTCCTTTCTACATGAAATATATCAGTCATTACACTATATGCAACACCCACTCTATAGGTTAGCGACCGCTTACCATTCCAATTATCCTAGATGAAAATAGTACCATTTAATAGGAAGTGAGGTAAAATTACATAAAAATATTTTGGAAAGTAAGTAATAAGTTGTAAAATATTGAACTTGCCTATACAATAGACAATGTATATTATTTTGCGAATAATCAATTATTTGCAAAAAAATAAAAACTTACAGAAATAAGGGGGAAATTACATGAAAAAGTTAAGTTTCTTAATGATGCTAGTTCTTATGTTAGTACTAGCTGCATGTGGTGGTACGGACGATGCGGAGCCAGAAACTGACGGCGGTGCTGATGCCGGTGAGGAAACAGAAGACGCTGGTGATGCGGATGCTGGTGATTTCACTGATATTACAATCATGACTGGTGGCGAGCAAGGTACATACTACCCACTTGGAGCAGCTCTTGCAAATAAGATTATCAATGAAAATGTTGATAACGTACTAGCAGCGTCATTCTCTTCTGGTGCTTCTGTTGTTAACATCAACGGAATCGTCGACGGAGATGCTGATCTTGCTTTAGTTCAAAACGATATTGCTTACTATGCTAGTGAAGGTATTCAATTGTTTGAAGATGAGGGTGCTTTGGAAGGATTCCAAGGGATCGCAACACTATACCCAGAGGTTATTCAAATTATTACTGCTGCTGATAGCGGAATTGAAACAGTTGAAGATTTGGTAGGTAAGCGTATTGCTGTTGGCGACATAGGTTCAGGTGCCGAAGCGAACGCGCGCCAAATTCTAGAAATTCACGATATCACATATGATGATATTACTGCAGAGTACATGGCTTTTGGTGACGCTGCTGGAGCGATCCAAGATGGTAATATCGACGCAGCTTTCATTACAGCTGGTTTACCAACAGGTGCAGTAGAAGCGTTGAAAGCAACGAAAGATATTAATCTAGTTTCGTTTAGCTCAGAAAAAATTGCTGAGTTAGCTGCTGAGTATCCTTACTATACGGAGTATACAGTAACTGCAGACACGTACGATACGGAAGGAGATGCAACAACAGCGGCTGTACTTGCGATGTTAGTTGTATCATCTGATATGGATGAGGACCTTGTTTATGAAATTACAAAAGCAATGTTCGAGAATACGGATCAATTCAGTAACGCTCATCAACAAGGTGCGAACATCACATTAGACACTGCCTTAGAAGGTATGCCAATTGATGTTCATCCAGGTGCGCAACGTTTCTTCGATGAGCAGTAGAAATAAGAAATACAGCAAAAAGGCATTGCTTTTAAGCACTGCCTTTTTGTTCCTTCTACTAGCTATTAACCTAATGTTCTTATCGTCGGGTGAAAAACAGAAATACTTCTTGCAAATTTACCTGCCTTATGAAGATACCGTATACTTTGAAGCGCCTGTGTATCCCAATGATACGTTTTATCACGAGTATCTCCACTCTGTTGAGTTATCACCGGTGAGAGAGTACTATAAAATCGATGAAAATTATCATATGATTGCAACAGAAAGTTGGACGAAGTCGTTCGGAGCTGGAATACCATATGAAACGAAAGATAATCTTGAACGAATTGACGGTTTTTTTGTCATACAAGAGGAACGGGAAATCGATTCTCTGAATCTATTACCATCCGATTTATTCCCACATTCCTTTTACTATGGTGAAAAGGCGGTCGATTTATCGAGTGAATTGAGTGGAGAGCGGATACGGATTCAAGTATTGAAAAAAGAATAACTAAGGGTCTGACACTTGAACTCAGACCACTGTACATCCTCTTTTAAGGAGTTGAAACTATGTCAAAGAAAGAAGAAATCAGCTACCAGGCAGATCCGGACGTGGAGAAGAAAGTGAATGAACTTGCTGGAAGTGACCGGTCTGTTCGTGGTTGGATGGCTTTATTAATTTTAGTTCTTGCCATATTAATGTCGATCTATCATCTTTATACTGCTGGATTTGGCCTAATACCAGGAGTGGGAACACGCTCGCATATGATTATTCATTTAACATTTGCTCTCGCGCTTGTCTTTCTGATTTTTCCAATTAAACGAGGGTTAGGTCAGACGAAAATTGTTTGGTATGACTTTCTTCTTGCCTTAATTGCGATTGGGGTCGGTTATTATCTGTATGCCAACCAAACATCCTCATCGATTTTAACTGGGCGTATGACCGATATTGACAAGGTTGTCGGGATTACCCTACTTGTGCTTGTACTCGAGGTAACAAGACGTGTCGTTGGAAAACCGCTTGTGATTATTGCTGGTTTTTTTATTGCCTATTTCTTTTTAGGACAGCACTTAAATCCCCCATTCCGACATACGCGGGCTAATTTTGAAAACTTTATATATGAAATGACTTATACAACGTCAGGGATTTTTAGTACACCGTTATCGGTATCAGCTGTCTATGTTTTTATTTTCATCTTATTTGGAGCGATATTAGAAGCAACAGGAGCCGGGAAAATGTTTATCGATCTCGCACTACGAGCGTTCGGTAAATACAAAGGTGGACCTGCCAAAGCAGCGGTTGTCTCATCAGGGATGCTCGGATCAATTTCTGGTAGCTCGGTTGCCAATGCTGTAACAACAGGGACATTTACTATTCCTCTTATGAAAAAGGTTGGATTTAGGCCACAAACGGCTGGGGGAATTGAGGTAGCAGCTTCATCAAGTGGTCAATTGTTACCACCAATCATGGGTGCTGCGGCGTTTTTAATGATTGAATATACGCCGTACACATATGCAGAGATTATTCGTTCTGCTGCAATACCAGCTATCTTAAGTTATATCGCGATTTTATTTATGGTTCATATTGAAGCATCAAAGCACAATATAAAAGGATTACCGAAAGAAATGCTCGTTTCAGCAAGGAAAACGTTGATTCAACATGGGTACTTGATCTTACCGGTGATCGTCCTTGTATATTTCCTAGTTCAAGGAAATACCGTTCCAAATGCGGCCTTTTTCTCGATCGTCATCTTGCTTACACTAGCGGTGTTCACGCATCGTTTCCGTGAGAAAATGGGAACAGGAATTATGATTGCAGCAATTGTTGGTGCATTTGCTTACGGGATGCACTTCGTCTTAGATTGGAACATTGAAATTGCCGTCATGGTCGCAATCGGGATTTTTGTTTCTATTTTTGTTGTCTTACTACAAAAGAGCTTCAAAGTCGATGCAGCCCCCGTTCGCTTTGGTATGAGAGAGTTATTTGCAGGGTTTGAAATGGCTGCGCGTAACTCACTAACTGTAGTTGTTGCTTGTGCGACAGCAGGAATTTTAATCGGGGTGATAAACCTTACTGGTTTATCAGCGAAACTGCCAATTATTATCGTTGGTTTCGCAGGAGATAATCTTTATCTGGCTCTCGCATTTACGTTAGTTGCTTGTTTAATTTTAGGTCTTGGGTTACCGACGACAGCAACATACGTCATTCTAGCGGCGATGGTTGCTCCAGCACTTGTCCAAATGGATGTTCCAATTATGGCGGCCCACTTGTTCGTTTTATATTACGGCATATTAGCAGATGACACACCGCCGATTAATTTACCAGCATATGCTGTCTCGGGAATCGCGAACTCTGAACCGATTCGAACCGGAATACAAGGCTTTAAGTTTGACTCGGGTGCTTTGCTCCTGCCATTTGTCTTTGCAACGAATACAGTTATTCTCTTATTACCTGAGAATGCAGGGCTTTATTCTTGGCCTGTTATCGCGCAAAATATTTTTACAGCACTACTTGGCATCATTGCGTTTGTCGTCTTTATCCAAAATTTCCTCCTAGTGAAGTTACGCTTTTATGAGCGGATATTAGCACTAGGGACGGCGTTAGTATTTATTCATGGTTCATGGATTACTGATTCGATTGGCATTGTTCTCTTAATTTTCTTAATGGCGATTCAATATTTGCGTAAAAAGAAAGTAGATAATGACGGACAACTAGCTGCGTCGTAATTTGCAGGTTGTTTAAACAGGGATTACGATCATGACGCGATCGGAGTCCCTGTTTTTCTTATCTAAACTAAACAAAGGAATTAGCAGCAAAAGCACCGAATTGTTGGGTAGAACACCGAATATAACCTCAATACGCTATAACGAATTTGATTAACAGTGAAATCTTTTGTAGAGATACTTTTTTTATGCGATAATCAATGACAGATAAAATAGTTGATAAAAAGTCGTGAAGTAACGAAAATGGTTATAGTACGGAGGGGTACGTGAAATGAATCAAGCGGATCAAACATATTTGGATTTATGCCGATACATCTTAGAGAACGGAACGAAAAAAGAAGACAGAACAGGAACTGGCACGATATCAATTTTCGGTCATCAAATGCGCTTTAACTTACAAGAAGGCTTCCCACTCTTAACGACAAAAAGAGTGCCATTTAAATTAATCGTTAGTGAACTTCTCTGGTTCTTAAAAGGAGATACGAACTTACGTTACCTTCTCCAAAACAATAATCATATTTGGGACGAGTGGGGTTTTCAAAAATGGATCGAGTCAGATGATTACAAAGGACCTGATATGACCAATTTTGGACTCCGCAGCCAGCAAGACGAAGAGTTCAATACCGTCTATCAAGCACAGCTCAAACTCTATCAAGAAAAAGTTCTAGAAGATGATGAGTTCACTAAAAAATACGGAGATCTTGGAAATGTGTATGGCAAGCAGTGGCGTAGCTGGGAAGGCGCAAACGGAAAAACATACGATCAAATCCTTTATATAATAAAAGAAATCAAACGAAATCCTGACTCACGTAGACTTCTTTGCAATGCATGGAGCGCATCAGAACTTGAGAACCAGCAGCTTCCGCCATGTCATTACGCATTTCAATTCTACGTCAACGAAGGGAAACTAAGCTGCATGTTCAACATGCGCTCAAACGACGTCTTCCTAGGACTTCCATTTAACATTGCGTCGTATGCGCTATTGACGCACCTAATCGCATATGAATGCAACCTCGAAGTGGGAGAGCTAATCTACACAGGAGCAGATGTCCATATCTACTCCAACCATATTGATCAAATCAAAATACAACTAGAACGTGAACCGCGAGAATTACCTAATATCAAGCTAAATGCTAACAGGACTAGTATTTTTGATTTTGGGATAGAAGATATTGAATTAATTGGCTATCATCCGCATGGGGCAATTAAGGCACCGGTGGCGGTATAAAAGAAGCAGTAACACCCTCATTCATTTGAATAAGGGTGTTTTTTGAATTTAGTTCTATATAAGAATTGGAATTGATAAAAATCTTTATTATATTGATCTCATATCGCAGGTCATATATCCTTCCTGATTTGACGACTCACCTAATTTTTATAAGATAGTTCGTCAATAAGCTGTCTCGAGCGTTTGGCATTGCCTTCTGCAAAATTAACTAAGCGTGTTTTGAGTTCATCGTTATCGTGAATTCGCTCTGCTAAGATTAAATATTTCCTCATCATTTCTTCTTCTTGCCCCAGGCTTGTTTTCAATGCATCTATCACATTTTCAGTGTTTAGCGCATCTTCTAGATCACGATCACGGTCGTAATCAAAATTATGGTCCAACGGTATCACCTCTACGTTTGAATTTTTACAGATATATTAGCAGTTCCCACTAATTTCATTATTTATTCGGTTAAGCTTTAGTGGCCAGAGCAACATTGTATAGCTTTGTGTTTACAATTTACATTGTTCAATGTACCCTGATTCTAAAATCATGTCTGTATTAATTCGTTTTAAACGTTGCTTTACTTCATCTATAATTTTTGGATTAGCAATTCCATTTATATATCCGATTCGAATGTTTGTTTTTGTCTGCTTTCCTATTTTCATGCTCTCAAATACTAAATTAGGATTATTAATTTTTCTGCGAATTAAAGCTGTATTTACCTTGAGAACTTCATTAAAACCTTCTCGTGGTCCTCTAACACTTGATTCTGTATCTGGCTGTTCTACACTCCTTGCTTCAAACCCTTCGGTACTTACAGTAAGAGCGGAATCATAGCCATCTATAAAAACAGCCGTTTCTCCCGATAAAACACTTTCTATTACCTCATCTATGGATCTTACTTCTTGAATACTTGAGGTGCTTAAAATCTGCTTTTCGACAACTGTTAGAAAATCCTCTGATACAGAATGAGTGGAGGTGAAGTTAGGTTCCAATAAAGGTTTGATCATATACAAATTAATATAGTCTTCATTAACGAGACCATCTAAAAAACAAATAAACACATTAATAGGGGTCTCGTAGTTCACCTCAATTTCTCTAAACTTCACATCGGTACTTTTTCCTAAAACGTTTTTTAAGTGATCAGAATTTTTTGCTAAATCCTTTTCGATTTTGATCGTATTAAGAGGTTTGTTTTCTTGAGACTTTGAAGTTTTATATGATTGAATTACTTTTGCGATTTGATATTTCTTTAGCATGATTTATTCCTCTTTTCAACTCGAAGTTAATCTTCCTATTATCTGTATTTGCAAGGAAAACATGCGATTTTTTCTTTCTTGATACAACGTGCCTGGCACCACCCGAAGTTTGTCGAGTAGAAAAGAGAGGGGATGTTCCTTCCCGAAAATAATAAAAGCGACCACTTTAGTGGCCGCTTTTATTATTTTTTGTAAATACAATAATATACGAAGAGAGTAGCGTGATCCTTGAAGGCATATGTACGCTTTGTCTAGTCAGAATTTGAACGGTCTGTCATACGCCAGTTAATAATGCCGACAACGACGAATAATAAAAACAAAGCGAAATATACTCGGGTTGACCAATTTCCAAAATCAGTAAAGGCAAGGAATAGCCAAAGCAAGGCTGCTACAAAATAGATGATGCTGCCGACTGGGATCTTTTTCATATTTGCGTCCTCCTTTGTGGTGCCTGGCACACCCCGAAGCTTGTCGAAGTAGTTCCTCTGCTAACGTATTACTTATTATTGGTAAAGAGAAGATGTTTTATCCTCAATTGTCACTCCATTAGGTCGGTAATGTACCTTAATATATTTTCGCTCATCCTTTCATTTTTTCGATCTCTTGTACTCTACCTTTTCTTTTGCAGAGCTAAACATGGGAGAGTGTGCCTGGCGCGCCTCGAAGTTTGGCTTATTAGAACAGTTTTTTTAGAATGGTGTCGGTTATTGTTGGACGAAAGATATAGGGAATTTCAATATGAATGCCGAATTACTTATATGGGTAATAGAAAGAGAGAGGAGAGGGAGTTATGGATAATATTAGAGAATTTAAAGTGAAAAATCATTATCTAGTTGAAATTGACAATCAAGGGGATTTAGATTATAGACAGAAAGTAAAGACATGGAGTTGGGACATATACATTGCAGCAAATGATCATCAGGAATATAGAGGAAAAGCACTCGCTCCTGGAAAAGGAATCGAGATTCCATGGACAGAATTAAGTAAGGCTGACTTACTTGAAGAAATGATTGAAATTTGTGAAAGACAAATGCCTAAGGATCCATATCAGTAACAATCAGGATATGCGCCGTCAGATTGAACATATTAACCGCTAGGAATTTTAACCTAGCGATTTTTTGTTTTTACTTTTGATTTCCTTACATTTCTGAAACAGTGTTTTACGAATTGGAATAAGTCATAACAAAATGTAATACGGTTGTTGATGACGTAGGGTTGATGTAAGCATGTTTTTTATCGCCACTAAACTTAATCGAATCATATTCATAAAGATGGTAATATTCGTCTTCAATTTTAATTTTTACTTCACCGGACATGACTGTTACATACTCGGTCACGCCAAGTTGATGAGCACCTGGTTTGTATTCACTGTTTGGCTTAAGAAAGGCACGATGAATTTCGCTTGAACCATGGTGAGTACCTTCGAACATTGGTTCAAGCGTACAAGCCTCATTCGCACTAAGTACTTTATTGCCTCGATGTTTGCGTGAAATTTTCACCTCTTCGTTTTCTTGTAGCAAAAAGGATAGAGGAATGGAGAGGCCATTTGCTATTTTCCAAATAACAGTAAGAGAAGGGTTGGCTTCGCCTCTTTCGATATTTCCTAACGTTAGTTTGCTTACATCGGTCGTCTCGGCTAATTGTTGTAAACTCATTCCTCGTTCTTTTCTTATTTTCCTCAATGTTTCGCCTACTTGTTTGGCTATTTTTTCGGCTTCGTATTTATCCAAAGAAGAGATCCTCCTATCATAAACTTAAGAATAGAAATTTCCTAGTATATAAAGTATATTATACTTTAACAATAGTATAATATAATAAGCACTAGATTTGAGGTAGAAAGGTTGAGATTATGAAAGAACTTGCTATAGGCGTTATTGCATCTATGTTTTTCGCCGTAACCTTTATTTTAAATCGTTCGATGGAACTGTCTGGGGGTAGCTGGCTTTGGAGTTCCTCTTTACGATTTGCTTTTATGATACCATTTTTATTCATTATCGTACTCATTCGAAATAATGTAAAACAACTCTTACATGAGATGTTAAAACATCCGTTTCGGTGGTTATGCTGGAGCTTTGTTGGCTTTGGTTTATTTTACGCACCAATAACGTATGCTGCAGCATACGGTCCAGGGTGGTTAGTTGCTGGTACGTGGCAATTAACGATTGTAGCAGGAACGCTACTCGGCCCTTTGTTTTTTGAAACAGAGGGTGATAAGAAAGTACGGAGCAAAATACCGAAGAGGGCACTTGCTATTTCCTTGCTTATTTTCGTAGGGGTTTGTTTAATGCAACTAGAAAAAGCTAATAGTTTGACAGTTCATACAATTACAATTGGTGTGCTGCCTGTTGTCCTTGCTGCGTTTGCTTACCCATTGGGAAATCGAAAAATGATGGAGCTATGCGGAGGAAGGCTAGACTCGTTTCAAAGAATCTTTGGAATGACTGTGGCAAGTATGCCATTTTGGATCGTAATTGGTGTAATTGGTTTCAAAACAGTAGGGAGTCCTTCTACTGATCAAATTGTTCAATCATTCATTGTAGCCATTTGTTCAGGGGTGATTGCTACGACCTTATTTTTTATTGCTACCGATCGCGTTCGCCTCTATCAAGGGAAGCTTGCAGCGGTGGAAGCGACTCAATCTACACAAGTACTATTTGTCTTAATAGGTGAGATGTTGCTCTTTTCGGCTCCATTGCCAAGTGGATTAGCGGTATTAGGTCTGTCTTTAATTGTTATTGGAATGCTCCTTCACAGCTATTTTACGAAAAGAATGACGACAAAACAAAACGTACCTATGCAACTTTTAAAGAGAAAAGAACAAAATATGTAATGAGATGCCCTCACTAATGATTGGTTGATCAATCATTAGTGAGGGCACAATTCGCATATGCCAAAAATTCTGTTCCGAGGTGTGTTGATCGTTATTCATAGAGGGAGGAGATTTATAACTGTACTTAATCTTACTGCAAAACTTTATCCAATTCAGAAAATCCGATTACTTTTAATGCTTCAATTTCTTCATCAGAAAAACGCTCTTGAAGCATTGTTATTAATTCTTCTCTACTTTCATCATCGACTCCATTTCGTATACTTTGATAAATACTGATCAGCTCTGTTAGGGAAAAGTGTTCTAATACGGCTTCCATCGCTTCATCGGTTGTTGTAAAAACTAGATCTTCATTTTCTTCGTTGTTCTTCTCAAGACTTACATCTGTCTTATCGTGTTTGTCTGAATCGGTAGTTTCTTCGTCAATTATTTGATCAAAGTTTGGTTCTTTCTCTGTCTGTTGCACTGAAGAGTCGGTGGATTGTTCATGATCGTTATGATAATAACCGAGTAAACTAGGAATAGCGACACAAAGAATGACGAAAAAAACGCCTAATCCAATTGCTTTCAACATAGAAGTCCTCCTTAGTAATTTTGTTTGTACGATTGATCGACATACACTGATATTTTCCTAGAAGAATATACATAACCATACAAGTTGGAATACGTAGAAGGTAGGTTGTAATGTATATGAAAACTCTCTGTGAACAAAAAAGGCAGTAAAACGAGGGGCCAGCAACCTAACAATATTCTATACATATACAGATTTGACTCACCTCAATTACTAGCAAGTGTAGTCATTCCGAACGTATTTCAAACATTCGGGAGGTGCCTGGCACTTCCCGAATGCATAACAAAAGCCCGTATCATGATCGCTCTTGACCATTGGTACAGGCTTAAATTTGTGATGTTATAAATCACAAAATGTATGGTGGTTATCAATTTCAGAACAAATTAATAGTCTTAGTTCTTCTTCTGTTGCTTCATATAGTTGGCGGCCGTCAGGCATCTTGAACAACTGATTTTCTAAAAGGGTATCGATAATCAGTTCTTTATCGATCTGAGATGGGGTTACAAAAGACATAACGTCACTCCCTTTGGATCTAATAAGTTAATAATGTAAGCGTTTACATTGTTGATTATAAAATATTATTACCTCATTGTCAACTAGTTACAAGATGAAATTCACTTAAAAGTAAAAAATATACCAGTTTTCGGGATTTTATTTTGATGATATTTTGATGGAGCAGGTCAGGTTTCTATGTCCGCCGGAAAACGTAAATTTATTGTCCAGCCAACAATATATGGTACTATAGAACAAAAGTCAAAAGGAAAGGAGGCGGTTCCATGATTTCTTTTGTTGTTGCAATGGATCGCAATCGTCTGATCGGGAAAGAAAATCAACTGCCCTGGCATCTGCCAGCGGATCTCGCTTATTTTAAAAGGGTTACAACGGGACACACGATTGTGATGGGAAGAAAAACGTACGAGTCAATTGGTCGACCTTTGCCGAAACGGAAAAATGTGGTGCTTACAAGAAGTGAAGGTTATGAAGCGGAGGGCTGTGAAGTTGTACACGACATTGAGGATGTTTTGCAAATGGCAAAGCAGGAAAAGGAGTGCTTTGTCATTGGTGGAACAGAAGTGTTCCGATTGTTTTGGGATTATGTTGATCGTCTTTATGTTACATATATAGATGAGACATTTGATGGGGATACGTATTTTCCAAAGATAGAAGAAGAACAGTGGGAAATTGCCTCAGTGGAAATGGGGAAAGTGGATGAGAAAAACCGCTACCCGCATGAATTCCGAACGTATGAACGAAAAAAGTGTTAGCCTTGTATAAATTTTTTGGTCAAACTGTCTCCCTTCCTGCATAGAAATGTGGTGAAGGGGGTTTTTCAGCATGAGAGCACCAAGAAGACATAGACCCCAAACTCGGAAAGGTCCGCTACCATTTCGTTATGTGCTGCTTTTATCTTTTCTTATTTTTGTTGTGTTGACAGTACAAGGGTTGTGGATAATTGAGAAGGGGATTCGGCCAACTTTGATGTCTATCGCTACAACAGAGACGAGAGTCATTGCAACAAAGGCAATTAATGATGCCGTATCGAAAAAAATTGCGAGTGATCTTAATCAGGAAGATCTATTTATTATCGAAAAAAATGCGAATGATGATATACAGTTGATCCAATTTAATACACAAATTTATAACAAAATATTATCTGAAGCAACAAACCGCGTTCAACGCCACTTGAAAGCGATAGAACAAGGAGAAGCCTTCGATGTTACATTTGATTCAGAAGGTAACAATGAAAGTCTTACTACTGAAGGTGGTATCATTTATAGCATTCCTCTCGGTCAAGCGACAAACAATGCCTTACTTGCCCAATTGGGACCACAAATTCCGGTTCGCTTCTCAGCGATTGGTGATGTGAAAACCGATCTTAATGCTGAAACGAAAAATACCGGAATCAATAATACGACGATCTCATTTAATTTTGATGTGATTGTTGATGTGAAAATCGTTATTCCGTTTGCAACAAACACCGAAGCCGTAAAAACAACGATTCCTGTTGGTTTTGTCAATATCCAAGGAAAAGTACCTGAATACTACTCAGATGGTGGAGGCGGAATGATTTTACCTGCTGAATTAAAAAAATCCTCTAACGGGAGTGGTCTAGACTTGGGTACTAGTGGTGGAAATTAACATTGTCTTTCATATCAAAACATGATACTATCCATAATTGGTAATTAAATAGAAGTGCCTCATTTACGATGAGGTAGAGGCGCGACTGCCATCAGTACCTTTTCTGAGGATGACAACGTTGAGGAAAAGAAAAAGGGGATGTTGCCGAAGTGGAAGTAGTGGTCAGGCTATTTCTGCTGGAGCTGCATTAAATAAATGCAGGGCTGTCATAGCTTGAAGCGATCAAGTTGTGGAGGACTATCATGATAAAGGGGATTCACTCGGCATTCACGGCGACAGTGGGTTAACCATTGTCGTTTTTTCTGTTTGAAGCTATGTAGAAGTAAGCACAGTTTACCAAAGTGAGCGCACGCTCATGAAGTCGTTAATAAATGAAGTGCCAGACATTTTTAGGAGGTCTTTATATGGAATCATCTATTTTTTCTTTAGTGCCTCCGATTTTAGCTCTTGTCATGGTTATTGTTACAAGACGTGTCTTAGTATCACTTGGGACAGGGGCTATTATTGGAGCGTTGATGTTACACAATTTTAATCCGCTTTCTGCGGCAGCCAATATTTATGGAATTGTTATGGGGATCATTTTCGATTATGAAGTAGAGACTGTGACATTTCAAACGGTAACTTGGGCGATCATAGATGAGGGGTTTGCCATTAATACGTGGGAATTCTTTATCATTCTCTTCCTCTTGTTATTAGGAATGATGGCGGCGCTCATTACGCGTTCTGGTGGAAGCTGTGCATTTGGTGAATGGGCCATGAAAAGAGTGAAAACGCGTGTAGGTGCTCAAATCTTAACAGTTGTATTAGGGCTGATCATTTTTATTGATGACTACTTTAATAGTTTAACAGTTGGAAATGTTAGTCGACCTTTAACGGATCGTCACCGCATTTCACGTGCAAAATTAGCATATTTGGTTGATTCTACAGCTGCGCCAATGTGTGTCATTGCTCCGATTTCAAGTTGGGGTGCCTACATTATTGCCATTATTGCTGGAATTTTTGCAACGCATTCGGTAACGCAGTATGAAGCGTTACAAGCGTTCATGTTAATGGTTCCGATGAATATTTACGCACTTGTTGCGATTGGTCTTGTAGTAGCTGTTGTATGGTTCAACCTTGATTTTGGACCGATGAAAGCTCACGAACAGCGCGCGATGAAAACAGGCGAATTGTTCAACCCCGGTTTAGGTGCTATTCCTGGTTCGCAAGAAGAGATTCAAGCGAGTAAAAAAGGAAAAGTTGGCGACTTAGTATGGCCGATTGTTGCGTTAATTGTTGGGACAGTCTTTTTTATGATTACAACTGGAATTCAAGGGACGGAAGGCGAAGCAACGCTATTAACGATCTTTGAAAATACGGATGTAGCAGCGGCTCTTGTGTACGGTGGAATTTTTGGTTTAGTGATTGCCCTTATGTTAAATGTGCGTAAGCCTAAATCAGGTACAGGACTAGGCACTTCACTTCTAGTTGGAATGAAGTCAATGCTTCCAGCTATTTATATTTTATTCTTTGCTTGGACGCTTATTTCCATAATCGGTGATCTTGGGACAGGAACGTATTTAGCGTCACTTGTCGAAAAGGCGAATCTTCATTCAATGTTTTTACCAGTTATTTTATTTGTGATTGCGGGTTTTGCCGCATTTTCAACGGGAACATCTTGGGGGACGTTTGGATTGTTGCTTCCGATTGCCGGTGAAATGGCTGCGGTGATTGATATTACGATGATGTTGCCGATGATGGCGGCCGTTCTTGCTGGTTCCATTTTTGGAGATCACTGTTCTCCGATTTCAGATACGACGATTCTTTCCTCTACTGGAGCAGGAAGTCATCACATCGATCACGTCGTGACACAGTTGCCATATGCATTAGTAGCAGCTGGAATTACGATGATCTCCTATCTAGTACTCGGAATGACAACAAGTGTTTTATTAAGCTTAGCAGTGGCATTTGGTCTTCTTTTTGCAACAGTGGTTGTATTAAAGAAAATGTATGGTGAAAAAACATAATGAATAATAGGGTCGCCTTCATTCGTTGGAGGTTGATCCTTTTTGCATTAGTAGTAGAAAAATCTATCAAAATTAATTAAATGTTTATGATCGAGTAAGAGGAAACTTAAACTAATAGAGATCGAAAGAAGGAGAAAACAGGGTATGTGCCTGTTAAGAAATAGAATTAACGTAAAAAAAGAAAAACCTCCTTAGAATATACTTCCTAAAATCTAAGGAAGAGAACGCTGAATACTTTAGGAATTAATAAAGTTGGCAGTCTCTACTTATCTGAAATCTATGTTTTTACAAAAATCTCTTTCGATTTTCGTTTCAGTTTTCGTAAGGATCTCTTTAGGAAAGCTGTCACATCTGAGCCATCTTTCACGCGCTCATACGTTTTCACAAATTTCTCTGCTGAACATGGATACTGCTCCCCATTCTTATCTGTAATTAGATAGTCGCCAGGATGGCCAACCATTGATCCTTCTGCAGTCTCGATCGTAATCGTTCTTGTAATTTTTACAGCTTCGATCACGATGGGTTTTGTTCGATAACGAGCCATCATTCACACCTCCTTTTTCCTCCTTTGACCACTCATCCCTAAAAAACATTCTATATTAATTCATCGTACTCAATGTTTATGAAAAATGTGACAAGAACCTACGCTACTTGAAACACTCCTAGTTATACGAAAGGAAAAAGGTGATATAACCGACCTTGAAAAGATCTTCGAGAAAGAGGAAATCGCTCCGCAAATTACTAAGAGGGCGTTATTTTTTGGTGAAGGATGGATTCTCACGTTACGTGATACCTTATAGTCACAAATTCATTTATACTGTAACGCAATACCACTGTAGTTGAAAGCGATTTCGAATTAATAAAAAATTCTATACTAAAGTGTAAATATTCAGAATAAATAAATAGAGAAAGTGATTTAAAAATACATGTAAAGAGGTGAAACGAATGAACGTAAGAGAACAGTGGGGTACGCGTGCTGGTTTTATTTTGGCTGCAATTGGTTCAGCGGTTGGATTAGGAAATATTTGGCGTTTTCCGTATGTCGCGTTTGAAAATGGAGGAGGAGCTTTCTTTTTACCGTACTTATTTGCTCTTTTAACTGCTGGTATTCCTCTTCTTATTATGGAATTTACTCTCGGACATAAATATCGAGGTTCGGCACCTTTATCCTATGCTCGGATGAACAAAAAAACAGAGTGGATCGGTTGGTGGCAAGTGGCGATTTCCTTTGTTATCGCTACTTACTATGCAGTGATTATTGCGTGGTCGATGTCCTATACGTACTTTGCTGTGAATCAAAGGTGGGGAGAAGATACGGGTGGCTTCCTCATGGGCGAATATCTCCAAAGAATTGATGTCGTTTCGGGTGGGGCACCGGGGGACATCGGAGCTCTCGTACCTGGTGTATTCATTCCACTTGTGCTCGTCTGGATTATTACTCTTGGTGTGCTATTCAAAGGGATTAGACGTGGGATTGAGATCGCAAACCGAATCTTTATTCCATTACTCGTAGCAATGTTTTTGCTTATTGTTATTCGTGCAATAACCCTAGAAGGAGCTTTAGCTGGGTTAGATGCGTTCTTCAAACCAGACTGGAATGAAATTATGTCACCAGGGGTTTGGGTAGCGGCTTATGGACAAATTTTCTTCAGTTTATCAATAGCATTTGCGATTATGATTACGTACTCGAGTTATTTATCGAGAAAATCTGATATTACAAATAACGCATTTATTACAGGCTTTAGTAATTCAAGTTTCGAATTACTTGCAGGGATCGGGGTCTTTGCTGCTCTTGGGTTTATGGCAAATGCATCAGGTGTTGGAGTAGCTGATGTAGCAGATGCTGGAATCGGTCTTGCCTTTGTCGTCTTCCCGGAGATTATTAACACATTTCCAGGCATGAATGGATTGTTTGGGGTACTTTTCTTCGGATCACTCGTGCTTGCAGGGTTATCATCTCTCATCTCAATTGTGGAAACATTTGTGTCAGGTGTGCAAGATAAGTTTAAATTCTCACGTCGAAAGGCCGTTGCGATTGGCGGAGGGTTATCAGCTCTGATTTCTATCCTGTTTGCCACTCAAGGTGGGTTGTTTTTCTTAGACGCAACTGATTATTTCATTAATCAATTTGGGGTTGCACTTGCGGGTCTTGTGTCTGTTATTGCTGTATCATGGTTTGTGAAAAAACTGCCAGAGCTTCAAACGCATGCAAATGGAGTTTCAGATTTCCGTTTAGGCTCATGGTGGAAAATTTGCTTAAGTATTATTACACCGATTGTGCTCGGGTTTATGTTTATTCAGAATACGATTAACAATTTAACCGATAATTATGAAGGCTATTCCACGGCATTTATAGTTGGCTCAGGGTGGCTAGTGGCGATTGTTGCAATTATTATTGGATTTATTTTTGCAAAATTCAAATGGAAAAGTGGCGACATGAATATACCAAGAAAATAAGAAAAGGAGTTGAGCGATATGAGTGGTGGAGCAGTTACGATGATGATATTTGGAATGCTTATTATTTGGGGAGGTCTTGGTTTAAGTATTGCCAATGCTGTTAAGGTATCAAAGAGCAAAAGGTAAATCAAATAACTGTCGCTCAATGGTTACCATTCCTTTGTGCGACAGTTATTTTTATAATTAATCTACGCAACTGCACTTGTCTTCTTAAAATACATAAATAAATTCGTAATCCACTTTGATACAAGGAAAACGATCACATAGCCTACGAAAAGGTGGAGATAGTTTACCTTATGCATCTCAAACATTTGAAACACAACTAAATAAGGCTTGAATACAAATGCAAGTCCCGCGCTTAAGATGGTCGCGTACAAGTAGTAATTTTTCTTATGATTTAGAATCCATTGATAAAGAAAAATAAATATGACTGGGATAAGGGAGACGTCTAAACCAAAATTTACAGGTGTGATCGGAATGACTTGGTAAGGGTAACTAATTAATCCAAATTTCACAAAAAACATATCTGTATATGAAAACCAAACATGAATATTAAAGCCATAAAAGCCTAAGAGAAATGCTTTACTTTTATCTATTTTAAAGTACAGAACGATGAGTGGGGCAATTAGCATAATAAAGTTAAACCAAAATTGCCATGTATCGAGAAAGGAATACTCGAGCCAATAGTTGATCCACTCGATTGTGATTTCCTCTTGTGAAGTTCTTAAGTTTGTTAAAAGTTGAGTTTGATCTTCTGTCATTTATGTGTCCTCACTTAAATTGTTTTTTATCTATTTTTTTCTAGATTGGAAAATTTATACCATGAAAAGAAAAACGCTAGAACCGTATCTAGCGCTTTTCCATTTATTTCTTCTTTTTTCGATCTTGATAAGCTTTCCGTTCCCATTGTTTTAATGAAGGGTATGGATCAAAAGACCATTCCGTATAGCCATTATCACGATACATTCCATAATGGAGGTGGGGAGGGAACTTCCCTTGTGTTCCGGGTTTCCCGTATCCGGAGCTTCCGCAATACCCAATCACATCACCTGGAGCAACGATACTGTTCTCTTCAATCCCCTTTTCAAATCCACTTAAATGGGCGTAATAATGATAGATGTTATCTAAGTCACGAATTCCAATCCGCCATCCGCCATATTTGTTCCAACCTTTAATTTCCACTCGACCATACGCAGTAGCACGTATCGGTACGTTATAGCCTGCGAAAATATCCGTTCCCTCATGAATTCGTCTACCACCCCAACCACGTCGGTCACCCCATGTGTTTTTGTAACTATAATTGTAGTTCAGTGGCATTGGAAAGGCATGGTCATCTAAATCTAATGTATCGAATTTTTCATATACTTGAGCATGTCCATGGACAATCCGAACAGACTGATCACGTTTATATTTTTCCCATAAACCAATCCGAAGGTCATCCTCGTCAAAACCAAAGCCTTCAAGATAATGAGCAAGGGTATACAGAACATCTTCGTCATTGTTACGATCAGCAAGACCGTCTCCATCCCCGTCTAGACCAACTCCACCAAACATTTGGATTGAAAGAGGATGCGTATCTTGCTTATTTGGATTAAACTTACCAGCCCATTCTTCTTCAGAATAATAAATCGAAATGAACCCTTCCTCTTTTGGCCTGTCTTTCTGAGCACGTCTTAGGCCTCGTTCATACGTATCAACAGCCGCTAAATAGTGCCACGGAACATTCGTAATGGTTTCTACTTTTTTATATAAATCCAGTCGCTTTTCATAAATTTGTTCATTCGTTAGCTCTTCTTTCTCTGCCGCTGTAACAAGGGGAAGAGAAACGAACACGAAAATAATGGCAAAGACGATGACTTTAATCAATTTCATGTTAGGCTCCTTTCTACTTTTAAGAAACACAAGTATGCCTGTCCGTGTTTTTCCTCTTTATATAGTGTGGTAAAAAAAGCCCAAAACATTGGAGAGAATGATTGGAAATTTTAAGCGGGCGCTTGGTTATTTTTTCGAAATCATGATAAAGTAGTAGATAGAATTGTGTTGAGCGAGTTTATATAGTATGTGTTCAAAGAAGTTTTCAAAAAAAGGTAAAATATTCTTTTTGAAAAAAACTTAGATAAAGATTGAATGGAGTGAACTAAAATGGCAAAGAAAGAAGAACATTTACGTAAGCCGGATTGGCTAAAAATAAAATTAAATACAAATGAGTCATATACAGGACTTAAAAAAATGATGAGAGAGAATAAATTGAATACGGTATGTGAAGAAGCTCGTTGTCCGAACATTCATGAGTGTTGGGCTGTTCGTAAAACAGCGACGTTCATGATACTTGGAGATATTTGTACAAGAGCTTGTCGTTTCTGTGCGGTTAAGACAGGTTTACCGAATGAACTTGACTTACAAGAGCCAGAACGTGTAGCGGAATCCGTTGAAATGATGGGTCTAAAACATGTCGTTATCACAGCTGTTGCAAGAGATGACTTAAAAGACGGTGGTTCTACTGTTTTTGCTGAGACGGTACGAGCTGTAAGACGCCGCAACCCTTTCTGTACAATTGAAATATTGCCATCTGATATGCTCGGTGGGTACGACAATTTAAAAACATTAATGGATGCTCGCCCAAACATTATGAATCACAATATTGAAACGGTTCGCAGCCTAACACCAAGAGTTCGTGCACGCGCTACATATGAGCGTACGTTGGAATTTTTACGTCGTGCAAAAGAAATGCATGCGGACATTCCTACTAAATCAAGTTTAATGATTGGTCTTGGTGAAACAAAGGAAGAGATCATTGAAACAATGGACGATTTACGTGCAGCAGATGTAGACATCATGACAATAGGACAGTACTTACAACCAACAAAGAAACATCTTAAAGTACAAAAGTACTACCACCCAGACGAATTTGCAGAGCTAAAGGAAATAGCTTTACAGAAAGGCTTTAGTCATTGTGAAGCTGGTCCACTTGTACGCTCTTCCTATCATGCAGATGAGCAAGTAAACGAAGCGCAAGTTCGTGCGGAAGCAAAAAAGGTGACAAATCAATAAGAAAGCTACTGAGAAACGGTTCTCAGCAGCTAAGGAGCGGAGCAGTGACGCTCCTTTTTTATTATTTCATTTCTATTAGCGGTTCTTTAGACGTTTGTGTTTTGATTGCATTATGTTGACGTTGTCATCGGTATCTTCGTTATATTCTCCTTGTGGTGACTCCTGTGTCATTTCTTGAATGGTCTGTTCTAGTGTACCTTCTAGATCTGAATTAGCTGAAGATAAGTTTTGAAAACGTTCAATTTCATCGAAATGCTCGTGATTATCTGAAATATATACCTCGTAATAACGTGGGACAATTGATAGTACACTACGCTTTACTTGGTCTGCGACAAACTCACGATTATCCGCTTGGGCATCGTAAGCAACAAGTACACACTTATCAGTAACAAGTGAACCTGCTTCATTTACGACGTCATTTGTTAATACCATACGTGTCACCGCATCTGATAAGCGGTCTCGATCGACGACAGGAATCGCATCTTGTCGTCCATTACGGATAACATGATCTCGTTCATAACGAGAATATCCGAAGTGACTGTAATCATTCTTTTCGTTTAAAGCATTAATCGGATAGTGGCCTTGGTTTGGCTGATGACTATCGTTATTAGCTGTTCGCTGCAACGTTTGCCCTTGTTCAGGCATTTGGCAACCCGAAGCGAGCAACATGGTTGCGATACCAGTAACAAGTAATGATTTTCTTATCATAATCAAACCTCCTCTACCTTCAGATTGACCAGAATGACTGACTTTTACAGCTAGTAAATGATGGTGCATGACTGACTCGTTAAAGCAAGTTGTGAATTTGTTGATCATTTTATATGAGTGATTTTTGTAGTAAGACGTTCGAAATGTGGTATAATAAGGAAAGTAAAAATAAAGAGGTGAGCCAAATGGTTCGCATTCAAGGGATGCAATTTGAAATTTTAGAAGATGTAAAAAATGCTTGGGATGAAGAAGCTTTTAAAGCCCGCTACGCTGACGTCTTAAATAAATATGATTACATAGTTGGTGATTGGGGTTACAACCAGTTAAGGCTAAGAGGTTTTTTTGAAGACCGACATAAAAAATCAACGCATGATACAAAAATCAGTACATTACCGGACTATTTGTATGAGTATTGCAATTTTGGCTGTGCCTATTTTGTTATCAAAAAAGTAAAAGAAAAACAGTCTCGCTAATTGCAGCAGAGGCTGTTTTTGTATAACAAGAAAAACGTCGTCCTATGAGGGGACTCGGAAAACGAAAAGGGAAAAGCACCCTTTTCGTTTGAAGTGGCAATGGCTCCGCACGCTGCGCGCCTTTTATGAGAACCCCACTCATAAAAGGCTTAAAAGAAGGCAGCGGCTTCGCTCATTGCTTCGAGCTTTACCAAAGGGAAAAGCGCCCTTTTGGTAAAGCTCTTTAATCATTTGTTGTGTATGGTGGTTCTTCGTTTTTATTCGGGTCATCATGAGTTGGGTGGGCTCCTGGGAATTGTCTTGGTAAATTTTGATGTAGGGACTTAAACTCATAGTTAAAAGCACTATAGTAACGTTGGCCTGGTTCCCATGGTGTACTTTTATTGGAAACCGGTTTATCTTTATTAATTGGTGAACCATACGGCCCCTCAGGAAAGTCTTCTGCGGCAAGGAAATTTCGCTGAGTTTCAACATTTGAAAAGTCCGTATACTGTTGTTCCTCTTTATCTGCCATGAATAAGGCACCTCCTTTACGAATAATTTGCCCGGTAACTGTGATTTTTACTACCAACAAATGCTATCAAATATGTAGGGGCGAGAAAGTGGAGTTGAGCGGCGAGTAAATCCTGAGTTATGGCGAGTTAACGTGCAAATAGTAAAATAAAGAGGAGGGTGTCTCAAATGGGTCTGACCCTTTTGGTTTTGAGTTCCCCTCCAAATATTCCAACTTTACATGAGTTCATGTAAAAATGAACGTAGCTCCTCAGCCTCTTCTTCAGACAGTTTATAGGCATGCTCGAGGTAGCCAGGTTCGTCAAGATCATCGGATCCAATAATAGCAAAGCGATTTGATTGAACATCTAACACAAGTTGCTTGCCGTAATATCTTGATGAAGAGACAATGGCAAGATCGAATCGTTGTTGCTCGCCCATAAAGCTGACAAAGCGTGTTCTCGTTTCTTCTATATCATCATATAAATAAAAGCGCTCAGACAAAGTATGTAGCTCCTTTCCAATTCTTTTAGAGTCATCATACCATGGGAGGAGCTGGGAGGAAATGATCTCTAATGCTTATAACTCCTTTATTCGTTATCCTACGCTAATCTGTGGGCTTGATCTTTCATGCTGAATTTCGTCTAATGTTGTATACTAAGAATGATAATCGTACGAAAATGAAATGATAGGTGGATGAAAAGAATGTATTTTGTTGATCGTGAAAAAATTGAACAAACGCTTGTTTATTTAGAAACATTGCAAGAACAACTTGATCAGGTAGCGTCAATTACTGATTTAACAGAGAAACTGGCTTTGGAACGAGTTGCCTATGTTGTCATTGAATCGATTATAGATGTTGGAAATAGTATGATTGACGGATTTATAATGAGAGACCCAGGAGGGTACGAAGATATTATTGATATTTTGGAAGATGAGAAAGTTGTGACCACAAAGAATGCAACTTCGTTAAAACTGCTAATAGGGCTCCGGAAGCAGCTTGTGCAAAACTATTCAGAGGTCAATCATCAGCAACTAGTCGAAACTTTTACTGGAAACCAAACTGTTTTATCACAGTTTTCTGTTGACGTAAGACGATATTTAGTAGAAGAGTTGGGACCAGTTAGTGCATTTATACCAAATGAAAAGAAGTAACAAAGCTAGATATTTGCAATTTATCGTACATTCCATACAATGAGAGGTAAGGATGGTGATCGTTGTGAGAAGTGAGACGAACTCTACACGTCAAGTCATCTTAACTCTGTTAAAGCGAAATCAGGAGCAAACTGTTTCATCTTTGGCTACAACACTTGAAGTGACGGAAATGGCGGTTCGTAGGCACCTACGAGAACTAGAAAGAGATGAGTTGATAAGTTCAAGACTAGAAAAGCAAGCGATGGGACGGCCAATTCATAAGTATTTTTTAACAGAAAAAGGAAGCGAAACATTTCCACGAAATTACAGCGATTTATCTTTAGGAATACTTCAAGACGTTGAACAATTAAGTGGAAGCGAAATGGTTGACCAATTATTTGAACAAAGAAGAGATCGTCTCTATAAAAAATATGAAGCAGAAATAAAAGGATCGTTTCTAGAGCGTGTCGAGGCATTAGCGCGAATTCAAAGTCAAGCAGGTTATATGGTTGAGTATAAAGAATTAGAAGATGGCACATTCGAGTTTATTGAGTACAATTGTCCAATTTCTCAAGTAGCTAGGGAGTATCCAATTGCATGCACATGCGAGCAACAGCTTTTTAAACGATTACTTGCCACTGATCACGTTGAACGCAAGTCTTGTATTGCGAAGGAAAATACTTCATGCTGTGTCTATAAAGTGAAAGATCCAAAACAGTCACAGACGTAAATAGTTAAAAAGAACAGGGATTTACAAAACAAAAACGCTACTTTGCCTGAAAAGAGGGAGAATATGAAAAGTTACAAAGGGTTTTTAATTGATTTAGACGGGACTGTTTATCGTGGTAGTGAAAAAATTGATGAGGCCGTTTTGTTTGTGAAAGAGCTTGAAAGAAGAAAGTTACCGTACCTTTTTGTCACGAACAACTCAACCAAACGCCCTGATCAAGTAGCAGAACATTTAAGAGAGATGGACGTACCTGCTACTACTGAGCATGTATTTACAACAAGTATGGCGACTGCGACCTATATTTCCGAACAAAAGAAACATGCTCGTGTTTGCATGGTTGGTGAAGAAGGACTGAAGTTTGCACTAGAAGAAGAAGGACATAAAATCGTAGAAGAGGATGCTGATTTTGTTGTGATGGGACTAGACCGTTCGATTACATATGAAAAATTAGCAAAGGCCGCTCTTAATGTGCGTCAAGGAGCGACATTCATTGCAACAAATGGAGATGTTGCCTTGCCGACTGAGCGAGGATTATTACCTGGAGCAGGCTCCCTTATCTCGGTTGTCTCTGTCTCAACTGGGGTCACGCCTAAGTTTATCGGAAAGCCGGAATCGATCATTGTTGAACAAGCACTAGACGTAATCGGCTTAACGAAAGAAGAAACGATTATGATCGGTGATAATTACCATACAGACATCCTTGCAGGAATACGTGCAGGAATGGCCACATTAATGGTGTATACGGGTGTATCAACAAAAGAACAAGTCGAATCATTCGATGAATTGCCGACTCATGCGATTGAAACACTAGCACAATGGACATTTGATTGAAAAAGAGACTCCAAAGGTCGGTTTTTGACCTTTGGAGTCTCTTTTAAGCAATTTATTTTAACAGAAAAAAACAAAAAACTATGATTTATTTATTAGGTAGATTCATAGATACTACAATTGATATTTAATACTTGGTCATATCAATTGATGCTTATAAAGATCGAGTAGGCAATATAATTGTCACGCTTGTACCTTTTTTTAGTTTGCTTTCGAATTGAATGTGCCCACGATGGGATTGAATAATTTTATAACTAACGGTCAGCCCTAATCCAGTACCTTTCTCTTTTGAAGAATAAAACGGTTCTCCTAATCGTTGAATCCTCTCATCATCAATTCCATTTCCATCATCCTTTATATTGACATGTAACTGTTCACCTTGTAAGGAAACGTGGATTTTGATTTTGGTGGAATCAGCTTCAATTGAGTTCTTAATGATGTTAATAAACAACTGTTTCAGTTGATTCGGTTCACACTCTATTGAAGGCAAATCATCATCTTTATTGTATTCTATTTCAACGCTATAAAGATTAGCTTGTGACTCTAACAGCCACATGACGCTTTCAAAAATAGAACTGATATCACATGTTTCAAATTTAACTTCTCTAGGTTTTCCGAGTGCTAATAGTTCACTAGATATTTGATTAATTCTTTCTAGTTCATCAAGCATAATACGATAGTAAAAATTTTGTTTCTCATCATTGGCTTGCATAAATTGAATAAACCCTTTTATAGACGTTAACGGATTGCGGATTTCATGTGCGACACTAGCAGCTAACTCGCCAACAACAGAAAGTTTCTCTGTCTTTCGCAATCTTTCCTCCGTTTCTTTTTCCTTTGTTATATCGGTGGCATAACCGATTGCACCTACGACTTGATGGTTAATTACCGTGGGTACAAAAGTGCATCGCAAGATACGCTTGTCGCCATCCTTTCGAATAATCGTTACTTCTTTATTTACACATGATTTTTTTTGATTAAGAATGTTTAAGAAGGCGACCTTCGTTTCGCGTTTATGCTCGTTAGATATAATCGGCAAAATGGATTTGCCGATAAATTCATTTGGGTCATATCCAGTGAGGATTTTGAACATTGGATTTAACTCGATTGCTTGTCCTTGGTGATTAACGATATAAACTAACTCTGGGTTATATTCAAAAAGTGATTTGTAATTTTGTCTGCTTTCTTCAAGCTGCTTTTCAGCGTTAACTTGTTCTGTAATATCTCTTCCCATAACAACCAATTCTTTGCGACTACCGTCTTGATTGAAAAGTGGAATTTTGATCGTATCAAAGGTTTTCATACTTCCATCTGGAATCGGGACTTGTTCAACACAACGAGAAACCTTTCCAATCTTCCAAGCTTCTTCATCTGATGTCTCACAGTAATCAAATGCTTCTTTATAGAATGAACTATATGCACCTAGCTCAGAATCTTTTTTACCGACATAATCAACATGGTCAATTTGAAACAGTTTTAATGCGAACTCATTTGCTTGTGTCCAGCGTCCTTGTCCATCTTTAAAATTGACAAAATCAACCATTGAATTGATTAATACTTCTAACTTCTCTTTTTCCGCTTTAACTGTTTCGTTTTCTTCTTTCTTGACAAATACATAATAAATAAAGAAAGTAGTTAATAAAAGAAAGAAAAAGCCTTTCACTTGTTGTAAGATAATATATATATGCATGTCTGAATGTAGTTGTGCAACTAGATAATCGGTACCGAAAATCCACAATATGCCGAAAATGACATAGATTAGAATCTTTTGCTTTTTATTCATTATCTATCCTCCGTGTTTGCTGTATCCTAGTTGTTAATTCTACCATCAAACAGGTGTCAATGGTGTTAGTAATTTTACCCTCAGATTGTTATTAACAGTAATTGGATCATTCACAAATTGATCTTGAGCCTACTTACAGGAGTGATAGTGGGAACAATACGAGCAAGGAGTGTTAGTTTCATATGAAAGAGGGATGAGGAGGAGGATATATATGTCCAAAAAAAGGCCAAATCGATTACGATTTAACCTCAAGAAGTGATTTATAACAATTATTCCGTATTAGCGGCACGGTGCGCAAGTCTACTTGAAGCTGCGGCAGCAATAGCTCCGACAATATCATCTAAAAAGGTGTGACATTCTCCAGTGCTTTTATCGTTTAGCTTTTCTAAAATACCTGGCTTTTGTTTATCGATGTAGCCATAATTTGTAAAACCGATTGATCCGTATACATTCACGATTGATAAGGCGATAATTTCATCAACGCCATATAAACTCTCATCTCGGTCAATGATTCCTTGCAGCGGTTCATCCAGTAATTTTTTTTCAGCGAGAACATCTAGTTGTATGCCAGTAATGACTGCATTTTGCACTTCACGTTTTCGTAAGACCTTATCAACATTGTCTTTGCAAAGTTCAAGATTAAGGTCTGGGTGATATTTTACTTGGAGAAAATAAACGAGCTCAGCAATATCATCTAATGTCACGCCTCGTTCAACTAGCCATTCTCTTGCTTTAACTTCTACTTCATCCATGTTCCGTTTTGTCATATGACACCTCCGACGACTTCTTTCTGTTCTTATTCTGACAGAAAGGCTAATACTAGTCTACTGTTCGTATACACATTTTATTCATTTGGGTCATAGACTAGGAAAAGGATGAACGTTTGAGGAGGGACGTTGATGTTTGAACGGAATCTTTATGACGGGTATGGGATTTACTGTGAATCACGATTTACAGTTGGGGAATATGAAGGCTTTGAAGCTGGGGGGAAGTCCTATCTATTATTACCGAAAGAAGAGTGCATGTTGCAAGAGGATGAAATGATTGCATTTAGTGAATATATGCGGTCGATAGGAGACATATCTGTACTTGAGCCTCTTGTTACGTTGCAAAAGCGGAGGTCAGCCCTAATTGATGGTCAGGAAGTGTATGTATGTCCTTTACCTGATGTGGGAGAAAGACAAGGGCCTCAAACTCAAGTTCTCACTCCCGAAGAAAAAGGAGCGCACTTGGCGACTGTTCATCATTACGGAAAACAAATTCCTTATCAAAAAAGGAGTTATGACTTTTTTGGACAATGGGCGAAATTGTGGGAAACAAGACTCGAACAATTAGAAGGTTGGTATCAGCAAATCTTGTATGAGGGACCACAATCTTATGTAGATGAAAGCTTTTTGTTCTCCTACCCTTATTTTATGGGATTGTCGGAGAATGCGATTCAATATGCAGTTGATGCTACGTTAGACGATCCTGCTCGAGACCAAGAAAAACCGACAATCTGCCATCGGCGTTTTACTGACCGAACGTGGATTGTCATTACAGAAGCCGGTGAAATCGTGAAACGACCAACGGCGTTTGTTTATGACCATCCCTGTCGAGATCTAGCTGAGTGGACCCGAGACCAACATTGGACAGAAGAAGAGTTTTATTGGGAGAAGCTCGAATCATTTATAAGAGGATATGAGCAGTATGAGACGTTAACCTCGTATTCATGGAAGCTCCTTTATGCTCGTTTGCTTTTTCCTCTTCATTATTATGAAGCCATTGAGGCGTATTATCGTAGTCAAATTACAGAAGAAAAATTTAAACTTGGCCAAGAGTTCTTAAGATTAATGGACAATGAGCATAAAAATGAACGGTTTTTAAAGGAATTTGCTGAACATATCCTTATGACAAGAGGTGTTGGAACAAACCAAGTGCCGCCGATTGATTGGTTGTGATATTTGGAGGTTGTCTCGAAAGGGTCTACCCCCTAGTGTACAATATATAATGTTGTGCAAATGCTCAACTATATATTGTGCTAACTAGTCGGGGTCAGACCCTTTGATTTTGAGACAACCCCCATTTTTCTGACTTTTTTTTAATTGTCTATTGTACTTCTCGTAGAAGAGGTCTATAATGTCCATTATAGATATACAAATGTACTTTTTGAATATACATGGATGAGTATGGGAAAAGGAGTGGAGAGCATGTCAGCAGCGGAAGTACGCATTGGATTACTTGGCCTAGGAACAGTGGGAACAGGGGTTGTTTCGATTATTAGACGTCATCAAGAAGAGTTACGTCATCAAGTTGGCTGTCCTGTGACCGTGAAAAAAGTTCTTGTGCGTGATATAGTGAAAAAACGAGCAGTGGATCTTGATGATTCACTTGTGACCGATCAAATAGAAGAAGTTCTTTTCGATAAAGACATTGATGTAATCATTGAAGTAATGGGTGGAGTAGAGTCAACGAGAGAGCATTTGCTAACAGCACTTAAAAATGGAAAACATGTTGTGACAGCGAATAAAGATCTAATGGCATTGTACGGGGCTGAGCTGTTACAAGTAGCGGCCGATAATGGCTGTGATTTGTATTATGAAGCAAGTGTAGCTGGTGGAATTCCGATCTTAAGAAGTTTAAGTGACGGATTGTCTGCTGATCGTATTACAAAAATGATGGGGATTGTGAACGGTACAACCAATTACATTCTCACAAAAATGACTCAAAATGGGAGCTCTTATGAAGATGTGTTAAAGACTGCTCAAGAATTGGGCTTTGCTGAGAGTGATCCAACAGCAGATGTCGAAGGTTTAGATGCAGCAAGAAAAATGGCGATCCTTGCAACGTTAGGGTTCTCAATGAATATTAGTCTAGCTGACGTCGTTGTCAAAGGCATTTCTTCTGTTACGAAAAAAGATCTAGATTACTGTGACCAACTTGGTTATACTATGAAATTAATTGGACTTGCAAAGCGTGATGATGGTCGCGTTGAGGTAAGTGTTGAACCAACATTGCTACCAAAAGATCATCCGCTTTCATCCGTTCATAATGAATTCAACGCTGTCTATGTTTACGGCGAAGCAGTTGGAGAAACAATGTTCTATGGTCCAGGAGCCGGATCATTGCCGACAGCTACTGCCATTGTTTCAGACTTGGTATCAGTTATGAAAAATATGCGCTTAAATGTATGTGGAAGAGCTGTACAAAAACCTCTACATGAAAGAGTACTAAAAAAGGCAAACGAAATTGATTCAAAATATTTCTTGCGTCTGCGTGTGGAGGATAAGGCTGGAACGTTCCAAGCCGTTACAAGTTTATTCGCAAGCCATGATGTGAGTTTTGAAAAGTTATTACAGCTACCGATTGAAGGCGAAGAAGTAGCAGAGGTTATTGTTATTACTCACCATACAAACAAAGAAAATTACGAACAGTTATATAAAAAATTATCTGAGCTTGAGGTCATTGAATCGATTGAAAGCTGTTACCGTGTCGAAGGAGGATGCTAAAATGAGTCGTTGGAAAGGGTTAATTCAAGAGTACAAGGAATATTTACCTGTAACAGAGGAGACACCGTTACTTACATTACATGAGGGCAATACGCCACTCATTGAACTTAAGCATTTATCAAAGGAGTGGGGCGTTACCGTTCATGTAAAATATGAAGGGTTAAACCCAACTGGTTCATTTAAAGATCGAGGTATGGTAATGGCTGTTGCTAAAGCAAAAGAGGAAGGTAGCAAAGCGATTATTTGCGCATCAACAGGAAATACGTCAGCGGCCGCTGCTGCTTATGGAGCAAGAGCAGGACTTAAATGTATTGTTGTTATTCCAGAAGGGAAAATTGCGCTAGGAAAGCTAGCTCAGGCTGTTATGTATGGGGCTGAAGTATTAGAGATCAAAGGAAACTTTGATAACGCGCTAGATATTGTGCGTGAAATTAGCAAACAAGAGCCGATCACCCTCGTGAACTCTGTGAATCCGTATCGAATCGAAGGTCAGAAAACGGCAGCGTTTGAAATTGTCGATGCATTAGGAAAAGCTCCAGATGTGTTAGCCATTCCTGTTGGAAATGCAGGGAACATTACTGCGTACTGGAAAGGGTTTAAAGAATACCATGAGAAAAAAGGTACTGGATTACCTGAAATGCGTGGATTCGAAGCAGAAGGTGCAGCCGCGATCGTGCAAAATAAAGTAATTGAAGAGCCAGAAACGATTGCAACAGCAATCCGCATTGGAAATCCTGCAAGTTGGGATAAAGCAGTAGCAGCAAAAGAAGAGTCAAATGGTGCAATTGACTTCGTAACAGATGAAGAAATTTTAGCTGCATATCAGTTGCTTGCTAAAACAGAAGGAATTTTTGCTGAACCGGCATCTTGCGCTTCAATTGCTGGTTTGAAAAAGCAACTTGATTCAGGAGAAATCAAAAAAGGCTCAACCGTTGTTTGTGTCTTAACTGGAAATGGTTTAAAAGACCCAAACACAGCAATTGATACAGTATCTGTTAAGCCGGCTGTTTTACCGAATGATAAAGAAGCCTTCCTTGCTCATTTAAAAGGCGGTGTGATGTCATGAGCCAAGAACCATTTGTCATAACGGTTCCTGGTAGCTCAGCCAACTTAGGCCCAGGCTTTGATTCAGTAGGGCTTGCGGTTAATCGTTATTTGACACTTGAAGTACATCCTTCAGATAAATGGTTTTTTGAATCTTCTTCTGTTGAACTACAAGGAATTGAAGAAGGAGAAGACAATTTGATTTACCAAGTTGCTGTACATGTGGCAACAGAATGTGGCTATAAACTTCCCACATGCCATGTTGTGATGACAAGCGATATTCCATTAGCACGAGGTCTTGGTAGTAGTGCCGCAGCGATCGTTGCTGGAATAGAGTTAATGAATCAGTTGACTGGAGAACAACTAACTGTTGTAGAAAAAGTAAGATTTGCAAGCCTTTGGGAAGGTCATCCCGATAACGTTGCTGCTTCAGTTTATGGGGGGCTCGTGATAGGGACACATACAAAAAGTAGTACGGATGTGTTATACGGAGGAGTTCCAGAAATTGATCTTGTCCTCTTAGTTCCTTCAGAAGAGTTAAAAACCAAAAAAGCTCGTGGAGTTCTTCCGGCTGAACTATCGTATAAGCAAGCGGTAAGAGCGAGTAGTGTAGCAAATGTTCTTGTTGCTTCTTTGCTTCAAGGGAACTGGGAAGCAGCTGGAAAAATGATGAATGAAGATTTATTTCATCACCCATATCGTCGTGAACTAGTGCCGCATCTTGAAGAAGTCATGCAAGTCGTTCGAGACGAAACAGTAGCTTATGGAGCAGCTCTTAGTGGAGCAGGTCCAACGATGCTTTGCTTAGCTCCTGTTCATCGCGGGGAAGAAATTCAAGAGAAGCTTCAACGTCATTTTCCCGATTTTGAAGTGATTGTTCTAAGACCGGCAAAAGAAGGAATTCTAGTAAAAAAAGGAATCAAGAATAAAGAAGCATCAGTACAAACAAGCTGAATAAATACGAAGCTTGGCGAGCAAACGAACAAAAAAAGGGCTCCTTTACTCAAAAGTAAAGGGCCAAAAAAAAGAAACGCCCGACTCAATGTCGGGCGTTTTCCTATTAAAAGACTTGCTCGATTTCCTTTACGCCAGGTACTTCTTCAAGAAGTGCACGCTCAATACCAGCCTTTAACGTAATTGTAGAACTTGGGCATGATCCACAAGCACCTAGAAGGCGTACTTTCACAATTCCATCTTCTACGTCTACGAGCTCAACATCCCCGCCATCACGTAGCAAGAAAGGACGAAGCTTATCTAATACTTCACTAACTTGTTCAACCATCTCAGTTGTTGCCATTTCAAACAACTCCTTTCTATTACCTATTATAATGGTGTTTATAAAAAAAATCCATGAATCTGCTTTATTTTACACGTATATTCAAATGAAATATTGGAAAAATGGACTCTTGCTATCGTTGTTCATCGATTTACTTTATAATTATTCCATATGAAATGTATACGTGAAAGGACTGAGTATCAAATGAACGTGACGGTGTATGGAGCAGAAGAGAAGTGTGCTAGTTGTATTCAACTTCCTAGTGCTAGAGAAACAATGGAATGGTTAGAAGCAGCAATCACTAGAAAATACCCTGAGATTGATTTTACGTTTGCTTATGTAGATATCAATGAACCAGGCACAAAAGAGGATCACCTTTTTTATGCAAATGCCATAAAAGATGATGAATATTTTTATCCATTGGTCGTTTTAAAAGGAGACGTTGTCGCCGAGGGAAATCCAAAGCTAAAAGAAATTTACGAAAAAATAGAGCAATGGAAAATCAGTGAAGGAGAACAGTTATAACGATAAAATAAAAATAAGTGTCGATTATCACGACACTTATAAAGTTAGGAATCCTTTTCAGTTTCGGTGCATTGTTCACTTTCAAGGTTTTGCTCTACTGTAGTATTCCTCCACCTCGACTGAAGCTAATTTACTCTCTGCATTGGAAATTCTCTTTAGGGCTTTTTTGCTATATTTTTTCGCGGCTTTTTTCGCCACCTTTTTGCTATGTTTTCTTGCAGCTTTTTTCGCTGTATGAACAGCTTCATTTCCAGCTTTCCCGATAGCTTCTGTAGCTTTTTCTAATAATTGGTGAACAGTTTTTTGAGCTGATTCAACTGCTAATTGTTCTGTTTGACTTTTTAAATGTTCAATTTCAGAAAGTAAAGCTTCTATTTTTTTAGTAGGCGACATAGGTCCTCTATAAAATAATTGATTGCTCATGAAATCACCTCCGACTATTTTGAATCACTATCTAAGATAGTTTATGGTTGTTTATGTCGGAAAGTTAGCCTATTTTTAACAAAATTGAAATAGAATTGATCACTTCGGGTTAGGCACGGGAACGCAAGCAGGCTGGTATTCTTCACCGAATTATCTCGTCGACGAATCGTTCATATTTGAGCAAATTTATATGTACTAAAAAAGAGTGGCATAAAAAGAAAGATTCTTTTGTACCACTCTCGAAGTGATGAGCACAGAGTGAGAAGCCGATGCACTCACACGCTCTATAACATTTTTTATCATCTACTCAGGTATCTTACTATTAAGAACCAGAATGATATCTATACATCCAAAGTACTCCACTTTTTAGTACGCGGGGAACTCGCCCAAGGAGAGTTCGGTCTCCCATTAAGCCGAAACCATGTTTTTTTCCGAGTGAACCTAACACACCTTTTAATTTAATGCGTGGCAGTTCTTCTGGTAGTGGTTCTCCATTCCATTGCTTCTTTAGGATTGTTACAATTTGCTCTGCTTGCCCCTCAGCTAGCTGTGCGCTTGGTGCGTGAGGGAGGCTTGCACAGTCACCAACAATAAAAACATTGTCATCAGTTGGAAGGAAGTGTTGAGGTGTTAAGATGACTCTTCCTTGTTGATCTTTTTCAACGTCTAAATTCCGGACAACCTCAACAGGCTGAACACCTGCAGTCCAGATAATTGCATCGCAATGAATTGGTTCATCGTGATTATAAAGAATACCTTCTTCTACTTTTGTTATGTTTGATTTGTTGATGACATCAACACCATGGTCAATAAACCAGTTTTGAACATAAGTGCTTAATTTACGTGGGAACATGGAAAGAATAATTTCACCACGGTCAAATAATTTTATCGTTAGATCAGGACGACTTTCACGAAGTTCACTTGCTAGTTCAACCCCACTCAATCCAGCACCTACAATAGAAACAACGCCATTGGGGCGAATGTTATTTAACGATTCATAAGTTTTTCTTGTTTTGTCCATTGTTTGGATACTATTAGTAAACTCTTTGGCGCCAGGGACGTTATGATATTTGTCTTCACAGCCTAAGCCTATAATCAATTTATCATAAGGAACGAAATCACCTTCTGCTAATTTCACTGTATTTTCATGTAAATCAACGTTCGTTATCGTTCCGTATTTAATCGTTAGTCTGGCATCCTCAGGAAATCCGACACGGAGGTGGTGATCTGCTGCGGTGCCTGCAGCTAATGCATAATATTCCGTTTTTAAGCAGTGATAAGGTAGGCGGTCGATTAACGTAATTTCTACGTCTTCTGGCAAGCCCTCAGGCAAAAGTCGTTGAAGTACCCGCATTCCGCCATAACCGCCACCTAAAATAACAAGTTTTTTCATAAATGAATGTCCCCTTTTTTCGATAATTGATTCAAGACTGGTTTCGACCAAAGTCATTACGTTTTCAAGTAATCGGGCTTTTGTTGGTTCTGTCGCAAACGACTTGATCCCATGAGAAATCAAGCTATGAATAATATGAGTCCATGTGCACATAGAAGCAGTCGAATGTATTTCTCCTTGTGCTTTTGCATCTTGTAATAGTTCATTCCAATGCGCAAAAAGGAGGGTTTGTTCTTTTAAGACATGATTCCACATTTCAATTGTTAAAGATGGGTATTGATCATAGTCTGTTAAAATAAATTGCAAATATGAGCGTAATCTAATTGAAAGTGATCTATTTTTTAAATGTGATTGTTGAACGTAGGGCATCACAGCTTGAAGTAAATCATTTGCAAGTGATTGCATGATCGAATCTTTAGTAGGGAAATGATTAAAAAAAGTCCCTTTTGCTACTTTAGCAGCATTTGTAATTTCTTGTACAGTCGTGCGAGAAAAACCTTTTTCACGAAATAATGCTAAAGCCTCTTGTTCAATACGCTCTCTCGTCTGTTCTTTCTTAGCTCGCTCGTTCATACATGTTCTCCTTATCAAAAAGTGACCCTGGTCAGTTTTGATTATATCGAGAATTGATCAAAATAACAACAAATTTGTGAATTTTTATTGAATCGCTTTCAATGTGTGGTTTTAGGAAATGTGAAGTTCCTTGAGGGAGTATCGAGGTATAAATTAATTTAGAATGAATAGAAAATCGAGTTATGACAATTGACTTCTCTCTTGTACGCGAGTAGCATTAAAGAAGATTGAAGAGGTGAGAATATGCGTCCTATTATTGAATTTTGCCTAAGTAATTTAGCTAGCGGAACACAAAAAGCAATGGAAGAGTTGGAAAAGGATCCCAACTTGGATATTATAGAGTACGGGTGTCTTAGCAATTGCGGAAACTGTGCTTTGGAACCTTTCGCTCTAGTGAATGGTGAATATGTGTCTGGTGAGACTAATGATGAATTAGTTGAAAATATATATGCATTTATAGAAGAAAACCCAATGTAATGACTGAGCCGTTGGCATCTCTTAAGCCAGTTATGAGTGGTTTTCTCATAGCTGGTGTGCAACGAGCAATGCTTGGAGTGCGCTTTACTCATTATTAAATTAGATACGTTAGTGGGGAAAGGATGTGTGGTCGGTGGATGTGATCCCATTTGTGAACACATGGCCATATGAACGATTGTTTGGTGATATTTATTTGCAAAACTGCCCATTTTGTCACTCAGACAATGTATTAACGAACATGAAGAAATCTGAGTTTAAACGTGCACAAGAAGGAATTAAAACCGTGTTGATTTTACCTTGCTGTAATGAGAAAATGACAATTTTAGAGGTGGATCAAGATTATTTCTGGACAGATAAGCAATTAAGAAGGGATTGAAGGGAACATGCAGTTTACGAAAATGCATGGATTAGGCAATAGTTACATTTATGTAGACATGTTTAAACAAACGATTGATGAAGAGAAGCTTCCACAGCTTGCGATTGAAGTAGCTGATAAAAATAAAGGAATTGGTTCTGATGGAATGATCCTCGTTTGTCCATCAGAAGTGGCTCCCGTGAAGATGAGAGTTTTCAATAACGATGGTTCTGAAGCGAAAAACTGCGGCAATGGTTTACGCTGTGTAGCTAAATATACTTATGAAAACGGATATGTAACTGAAAAGACATTTGAAATTGAAACACTTGTTGGAAAAGTTAAGGCAACGGTTCACGTAGAAGAAGAGAGAGTTCACACCGTTAGTGTTGATATGGGCAAGCCAATTCTGTCAAGGGACGAGATCCCAATGGTAGGAGAGGATCAAGAAAAAGTTGTAGGTGAGCTATTTGAGGTTGATGGTCAGACGGTTTCTGTAACAGCCGTATCAATGGGGAATCCACATGTCATTATGTTTGTAAATACGATTCAAGAAGCTCCTGTTGAAGAACTTGGCCCCAAAATGGAAAAAGACGAACGGTTTCCAGATTGGGTGAATGTTGAATTTGTTGAGGTTGTATCAGAAAGTGAGATCCATTTTCGAGTTTGGGAAAGAGGATCTGGCATTACGCAAGCTTGTGGAACGGGGGCCTGTGCAGCAGTTGTAGCCTCTGTCTTAAATGGGTATAGCCAAAAAGGGCAGGAAGTAACGGTTCATCTTCTCGGGGGAGATTTAATGATAACATGGCAGGAGAATGGACATGTTATCATGAGAGGAGCTGCTGAAATTATTTGTGAGGGTGTTTTTGAGAGAAAATAAAAGAGTATCCTAACCGGATTTTCATTGCCAAGTTAATTAAACGTTTGATTAAGAAGAAAAAACGCTAAACTTTAGCGTTTTTTCTTTTTTATCAATTTAAGTTTTAAAAAAGGGAAAAGCATCCTTTTTTCATAGGAGTTGCAATGTCTCCAGTCGCTACTCGTCAGCTAAGAGAAACCCACTCCTAGCTGACTTAAAACCTTGTAGCGGCTTCGCTCATTGCTTAGATGATACAAAAAAGGGAAAACCCTCCTTTTTTGTATCATCTAATACGTTTTTACAATGTTATAGAATGTATCTCTTTCTATTGGAATCTTATTTGCACTCTTAATTAGGTAAACGAGCTCTTCACGCGTAATGCCTTGTGATGTTAGGGCACCTACGGCATGAGAAATTCGTTCCTCGATAAGAGTACCGTGAATATCGCTAGATCCGAATGTAAGCGCCATTTGCGTTAATTGAACTCCAATGTTAATCCAATATGCTTTAATGTGATCAAAGTTATCTAGCATAAGTCGGCTAATCGCAAGAGTTCGCATATCATCGTAAGCCGTTGTACGTCGTTTAATTCCTGCATTGATACTACGTGGTTGCATCGCAAGTGGAATAAAGACCATGAATCCGTTCGTACGATCTTGAAGTTGACGAAGACGATCCATATGGATCAGTCGTTCCTCTAATGTTTCAATCGAACCGTAAAGCATCGTTGCATGCGTTTTTAAACCAAGGTTATGGGCAATCTCGTGAGCTTCTAACCATTGATCCGTAGAGGCTTTATCTGGACTCATTTTTAAACGGTAACGCTCCGTCAAAATTTCAGCTCCTCCACCTGGAAGTGTATCTAAACCAGCTTTAATAAGTTCTTCTAGAACCTCTTTCATTGATAAGCCAGAAATTCGTGAAAAGAATTCAATTTCAGCCCCAGTATAAGCTTTGATCGTCACTTGTGGATAATGTTTCTTTAAAGTACGAATTGTATTTAAGTAATAGTCGAATGGAACCTCGTGGTTGTGTCCACCGACAATATGAAATTCACGAATGTTGTCATTCCATCTTTTTTCTACGTATTCAAGTAAGGCATCACTCCCCATCGTATAAGCGCCCTCTTCACCTGGTTTTCGCTTAAATCCACAGAAACCGCAGTTCGCTTCACACACATTTGTAGGGTTAATGTACATGTTTTCAATGAAATAGACGTTATCTCCATTTTTCTTATAGTTTACTGAATTTGCTAGTTGGGCGATCCCTAGTACGTTTGGACTGTCAAATAAATATAACCCATCTTCAATAGTAAGACGCTCACCATGGTTTACTTTTTCAGTAATTGATTGTAGCTTTGTATCGGTTAAAATTGTTCCCATACGTTTGTCCTCCGTTTCTTCATCATACCGTAACATATTCACTACTTAGATTCGACTTTTTGAAGGAATATGCGTGTTTTTATAGAATTATATTAAAAAGATGATATAAGATATTTCGTAATTGCCTTCTATTATACTATCAGAATAAAGTTATTGAAAGAAATAGGGCTCTATTGGAAAGTACAGGAAATTTTCAAAAAATGGATTTTTATGAAATATTCTATTTCACCATTTATTATTGCGCAAATTTCCTTTCGTTTGGTAAAATTGAAATATAGATGTACGGATGAGTGAAAACTGTAATTGGGGGGATGGTGGAGATGAACAAAGTATTGAGACGAGAAGCCGCTATGGAGAGAATTGAAGAGCTTCGTAAAAAAATGATCAGTGCAGCTGGACAATACGGAATGAGTCATCCTATCGTGCTGCATTATAGTCAAGAATTAGATCGTGCGCATAATAAGATGATATTACTAGAAATATCACGACCGAAAAAATGGGAACAATCAATGTCATTTTAACATAATTGGGTGAGTAGATACCTTGAGTTTCAATGGTTTAAGAGTTATACTGATCGTGTACTGCGATTAGGAGGGATGACATGATTACATTAACGGATGCAGCGGTAAGCCAAATTAAAGACATGATGGAAGCTGAAGACGATCAAAGTTTAATGCTTCGAATCGGTGTTAAAGGTGGCGGCTGTAGTGGACTCTCATATGGTATGGGATTTGATTCAGAAAAGAATGAGGAAGATATACTTTTAGATATTAATGGACTTTCCGTTTTAGTTGATAAGGAAAGTGAACCGATTATTAAAGGATTGGTTGTAGACTACAAGCAAAACATGATGGGTGGCGGTTTCACAATTGATAACCCCAATGCGATAGCATCATGTGGATGCGGTACATCATTCCGTACAGCTACAAATACGGGGACACCAGAAGAATGTTAAAGACTTACTAATAATTCAAGATCTCCTAAATCAAGCATTATTAGGGGGTCTTTTTGTTTGTCAGTAAGTACGTATAAAAGAAACCAAAAGGTCTGACTCCGCGTTTACTATACGGAGTCAGACGTTTTGGTTTCTTCTTTACAATTAAAATAAGCTAGTACTATGACCAGGGAATACTTTTGCTTTTGGATCGACATATGTTTTTGCATTGTTAACAGCAGTAGGTGCTTCTCCAAAACCGGTGGCAATTAATTTCACTTTACCAGGATAAGTACAAACATCGCCTGCAGCATAAATACCTTTTCGGTTTGTTTCCATTTTTGTATTAACGACAATGGAATTACGTTCAATTTCTAGTCCCCATTCTTTAATAGGACCTAGAGAGGAGACGAATCCGAAGTTTACAATGACCGCGTCAACATCGATTGTTTTTTCGGTGTCACCTTTAATTTCTTTAATAAGAACCTGCTCGATTGCATCGTCATTTCCTTTTAATTCTTTAATCTCAAATGGAGTTAAGATTGTAACGTTCGATTTATTTAATAGTTCAATGCTATGTTCATGGGCACGGAATTTGTCTCTGCGATGAATAAGTGTGACTTCTTTTGCAATGGGTTCTAACATGAGTGACCAATCGACTGCAGAATCACCTCCACCACATACAAGAACACGTTTACCAGTGAAAGCACTTAAATCTTGAATGAAATAATGGAGATTTTTCCCTTCGTAATGCTTGGCTTTCTCAACTTCAAGTCTTCTTGGTTGAAATGCTCCTGCTCCTGCTGTAATGATCACGGCTTTTGTATAATGACTTTCTTTATCCGTTTTGATTATGTAACTTGCATTATCTTGTTCAATCAATTCTTGTACCGATTGTTCAAGTACGATTGTTGGATTAAATTGCTCGGCTTGTTTTTCTAAGTTGTTCACAAGGTCTTGTGCTTTCACTTTTGGAAAACCAGCAACATCGTAAATGTACTTTTCAGGATAGAGTGCTGATAATTGTCCGCCTAATTGAGGCATACTCTCGATGATTTTTACATTAGCTTGTCGCATTCCTGCATAAAAAGCTGCAAATAAGCCAGTTGGTCCACCACCAATAATGGTAATATCGTACTCTTTAGTGTTTGTCACCTTCGCCACCTCCGAAAAAAAGTCAAGCTTCTTCCTTCATTATATGCATAGAACAGATGAAAAGGAAAGGAATAGCTATGTGTAGTGTATATTTTGGATGATTTCGTTTACATTATTAGCGAGTAAAGAAAAAAGAAGAAAAAAACTGGAGCTATTTTTAAAAAGATAGTTGATAAAAAAGTCGAAAAGCCATAATATAAAAGAGGGTTTTGTGACTTTTTACGAAAATATATATATACACAGCTATTATTCTAGTTATATTCGTGAAAATAATCACAATGTTGTTTTTCGGGTGAGAGTATGGTAATAAAAAATTAGAAGATGGAAGTGATTAATTTGAAAAAGCCAAATATTGTTATTCTTGGCGCTGGTTATGCAGGGATGATTACAGCATCTCGTTTAACAAAACAGTTAGGACACAACGAAGCAAACATCACATTAGTAAACAAGCACGATTATCACTATCAAACAACGTGGTTACATGAGCCAGCAGCTGGTACACTATCGCCTGAGCGCACTCGTATGCCAATTAACAGCGTACTTGATTTAAATAAAATTAAGTTTGTAAAAGATAGCGTTGTTGAAATTAAGCGTGAACAAAAGAAAGTTGTCCTTGAAAATGGCGAACTTGAATTTGATTACCTAGTAGTTGGGTTAGGTTCTGAAGCTGAAACGTTTGGTGTTCCTGGTGTTCACGAACATGCATTCAGCAAGTGGACTGTAAATGGTGCTCGCGAAGTGAAAGAACATATTGAGTATATGTTTGCAAAATATAACAATACACCAGAAAAGAAGGACGAGCTCTTAACGTTTATTGTAGCAGGTGCTGGATTCACTGGTATTGAGTTCATTGGTGAACTATCTGAACGTCTACCTGAGCTTTGTGCGCATTACGATGTACCTCGTGAAAAAGTGAAAATGTATGTTATTGAAGCTGCTCCTACTGCTTTACCAGGCTTTGATCCTGAGTTAGTTGAATACGGAATGAACCTTCTTGAAAGCCGTGGAGTTGAATTTAAAATCAATTGCCCAATTAAAGAAGTGACAGAAACAGGCGTAACACTTGCAAGCGGAGATGAAATTAAGGCAGAAACGATTGTATGGGCTACTGGCGTACGTGGAAGTTCTGTCATTGAGAAGTCTGGCTTTGAGGCAATGCGTGGACGTATTAAAGTTGACCTTGATTTACGTGCACCAGGACATAAAGATATTTTCGTAATTGGAGACTGTGCTCTGATGATCAACGAAGAGATTAATCGTCCATATCCACCAACTGCTCAAATTGCAATGCAAATGGCGGAAGTGTGCGCAAATAACATTAATGCACTTATCAAAGGTGACTCACTGAAAACCTTTAAACCAGATATTAAAGGGACAGTTGCATCGCTTGGTGGGAAAGAGGCTATTGGTGTTGTCGGTACGAGAAAATTATTCGGTACATCTGCTAACTTCATGAAGAAGATGATTGATAACCGTTATCTATTCTTACTTGGCGGACCTGGACTTGTTTTAAAAAGAGGAAAGAACCCGATGTAAAAGAGTTGGTGGAATAGTTACCCCACAACTCAAGTTGAGGTGCTTTTCCTAAATACCTAACTTATTTAAAAAGGTGAATGCACATAGTGCGTTCGCCTTTTGCATGTGAAAAAGTAAAAGAACGGATAAAAAGAAGTAAAGATAATGTGCGCTCTGATGTCCTTCATAGTTGAAGCCGAAATGGAAAATACGTTTCGACTTACATTTATTCCTAACAGAGAAAGGAACGGTTAGGTGGGAAGAAAACCTAAGCCCTCCACCTGAATACGGTCTTAGATTAAAAAGAGTATGGAAGACGATGAATAGTGCCATGTTCATGAATCTGCATGCGGCCAAGTTTTTCTAGTTGACTTGAAACATCCGTCTCAGTAAACTTATAAAGAATACGGGGGTGCAAGGTGTGAATTTACCACAGTTAGTCATTTCAATGGTCCTTTTTCTTATCTTGTTTTTTGGAATTGGATTTTTATTAAATATGGTTTTACGTTCAACATGGGTAATGGCATTTTTTTATCCAATCATTGTCGTATTAATTGTAGATGACGTTGGTTTTTTTGATTATTTTAGTTCACCACAAGCATCATTTTCGATGTTAGTATCTGATTTGTTAACACTTCAGGTTGTGGATGTTTTAGTCTTATCAAGTGGTTTCATTGGAGCTATTATTGCTGGTGTTGTGATTAAGATGCTACGCGTAAGAGGGTATCAAATGTTTTAGAGGAGAAACCCCGCTGTTGTTGGGGTTTTTTTGCGTAATAGACCGTCTTCCTTATGTGGAATAAAACTTTGGAAAACCATTGATAAAGTATGATTTAATATATTATTTGAATTTTAGATCAATTCACTTGTATAATTTCTCTTTCCTCTGGGGATGCTGAATCCAAGAGGGGAGTGAAAGTTTGTGGTAAGCTTGACAACAGTAAGTCGTCGTCTTTTCATGAGTGGCTTATTTGTAGCAGCATTTTTTACAACATTTCAAACTTTTTCTGGTGTAAGTGCAGCACAATTGCAACAGTGGATGATGGATAACTTTGAAAAAGAACGAGAAGAAGTAGTACATACGGTGAGAGACAATGCGTTTAAAGGAACTTCGTTTAAAAGAAGAGCCTTGCCAGCTGTAAAAACAGAAGAGTTATCAATGTCTCAGGAAGTAATGGAGTTAACTCCGATGTCGTTAGAGGATGCTGTTGATTGGTCGCAATATCCATCACAGAAGGTTATTGCAACAGGTTATACTGCAGGGTATGAATCAACAGGAAAGAACCCTGATCACCCAGGATATGGAATTACATTTTCAGGTGTTCAAGTGAAGCGAGATCTTTACTCAACGATTGCAGCCGATCCTTCGGTGTATCCAATAGGGTCAATTCTTTTTATTCCGGGATATGGATACGGGGTAGTTGCAGACACGGGTTCTGCTATTCAAGGAAAAAAAATTGATTTATATTATGAGACCGTTACGGATGTGTTTGACGATTGGGGCAAACAAGAAGTAGAAGTTTACCTTGTGAAAAGTGGAAATGGGAGTCTTTCAGAAGAAGATTTAATGAAATTAAATGAAGATGAGGCAGTACAAGTATTTCGTAATCAAATGTTTGAGTAAGAAAGAGGATGGCTCTAATGAGTCATCCTCTTTCTTACTCTGATATAAGTCGTACCAATGGATCAATTCCATCATCTGCAGGCATACTATTAGGATGAAGAATCGCAGCTAGCTTTTTCAATCCTAATAGCAAACGAGGGGAAGGGCGACAATAGAGAGCTTCTTCTAAAATGTGAACGTGGTTTGTTTGTAATGCCTGTAATGTGTCCCAATTCGGACGTTTCCATAGTAATTCAGGTTTGATTTTCTCTGTCTGAATGCCGACCCAAGCTAAACAAATGTGATCGGGATTGTGGTTGTACACGTCGTCCCAATCAGTTTGAATGCTTGCTCTATTTGTATGGTCATAAATGTTCCTCCCACCAGCAAGCTGACTAATTTCAGTTAACCAATTTTGTTTACCTGGAGTAAAAACGGGTTTTGGCCACCACTCCCAATAAAGGCGTACTGGTTCAACTTTACGTGCGCGTTCTTCATATGTATTAAGAAAGTCATCGTATAAGTTGATGACTTGTTGTGCTTTTGATTGGCAATTAGTTCTTTTCCCTAAATCTAGAAAGTTGTCTTTAATATCAGCTAACGAATTAGGATTGTAAACTACATGAGGAATTCCTCTTTTTTGTAATTCTTCTACGTTCCTCTCCATTCCAGGGACACTTAGAGAGGCGAGAACAAGATCAGGTTCGAGTGCCTCGACATCATCGATACGAATGGAAAGATCTGGGCCGAGTCGAGGCAATTGTTCAACTGGTTTTGGCCAATCAGAGAAATCATCGACGCCAACCAAATGTTCTGTTAGACCTAGATAGGCTACTAGTTCGGTGTTGCTTGGACAAATGGAAATCAATCGCATATGTTACCACCTCTTTAACATTGTTTATCTTTAATGGACAATTACGTGTAGCGTTAAAGTGAGAAAAATTCCAAGCAGAGCACCAAAGAATACTTCTATCGGTTGGTGCCCTAAGAGTTCTTTTAGCTCTTTACGTTTCTCAACTTCTTCTTTTTTGGGCCATGACTTCACTTCATCGACGAGTTTATTGAAGTCTGTAACAAGTTGATTTAGTACAGTAGCATGATAACCTGCATGGCGTCTAACGCCTGTTGCGTCAAACATGACGATGATCCCAAACACAGCAGCGATGGCAAAGACGGAAGAATCTAATCCGAATTCGAGTGCAATGGCAGTTGACAATGCTGTAACAGCAGCTGAATGTGAACTCGGCATCCCACCAGTACTAGTTAGCAAAGACCATTCCAATTTTCTTGTTGCGATAAAAGCAAGTGGTACTTTCACAAATTGAGCAAACCCAATTGCGAATAATGCCGCCCATAAAGGGAAGTTGTGAAATAATTCCATTGTTCAGATTACGTCCTTTCCGGTCAACCATTAATATACTTAGTCCTTATACCTTTGAATTTAGAGGATGAAACGAGTAATTGTAAGAATTAGATTGTGATTCATTATATCATAAATTGCTTTCTTGTTATGTTAGTGTTCGTTTACAAATAAGATTTTATTGGAAGGAAATCATTTCGATGATCGAAGTAAACGACGG
Organism: Halalkalibacter lacteus; assembly: GCF_036663595.1. Lineage (NCBI taxonomy): Bacteria > Bacillati > Bacillota > Bacilli > Caryophanales > Bacillaceae > Halalkalibacter > Halalkalibacter lacteus. The sequence goes on along the minus strand of NZ_JAWRVL010000016.1, from coordinate 28,648 downwards.
AAGTATGTATAATGGGAAAGAATGATAAAAAAGGAGTGTTACCATTGTTTAAATCATTACCTACTTTCGAAAGAAATAATGAACATGATGTATTCGTACTCGGAATTTTTGAAGGGGAGACACTGCATCCGGTAGTTGAAAAAGTGGATAGCATGCTTAATAATCAAGTATCGAGACTAAAGAAAACAAAGAAAATTGCCAAACAAGGTGCCTTGACAACGGTGTATCCATTGGAGGAAATCAAGTCTGAAGCAGTTTATGTAGTTGGACTTGGAAAGAAAGAAGACGTAACAACGGAATCTATTCGTGAAGTAGTGGCAAGCGTAGGTCAACAAATAAAAAAAGACAATATCGTCAATACTGGCTTCTTAGTTGAAAGTTTTACGTGCGAATTAGTGGAAGAGAGTGATGTTGCTGTCTTAATAGGTGAAGGTCTTGCTCTTGGTACATACACGGTAGTAGATTACAAAGAAAAATCAAACGAAGTCGACAAAAAGCTTGAGACCGTAACTCTTTATGGTAAAGCAACAGAAACCCTACAAGAAGCTGCGCAAGTAGGTTATACATATGGAAAAGGTACGAATCGTGCCCGTAAACTTGTGAATACACCTGGGAATTTGATGACTCCAACGGACTTGGCTGAAGAAGCGAAAGAGCTAGCAGAGAAGCACGGATTTGAATATGAAGTGCTTGAGCGTGAAGAAATGGAAAAGTTGGGGATGGGTGCGTTACTAGCTGTTGCGGCGGGGAGTGATCAGCCTCCGAAAATGATTGTCTTAAAGTATACTGGAGACAAGCAGTCGGACGAATTAATTGGTTTTGTAGGCAAAGGGTTAACATTTGATTCTGGGGGTATTTCGATTAAGCCTCGTGAAAATATGCATCAAATGAAGATGGATATGGGAGGAGCCGCTGCTGTACTAGGTGCAATGGATATTATTGGGTCCCAAAAGCCTAATGTAAATGTACTTGCTGTGATTCCGTCTTCAGAAAATCTTCTGAACGGTTCAGCTCTAAAACCAGGTGATGTGATTACATCTTTAAGTGGCAAGACAATTGAGGTACGCAATACAGATGCAGAAGGACGATTGATTTTAGCTGATGGAATTACATATGCAAAACAACTAGGGGCGACGATGTTAATCGATGTTGCAACGCTTACGGGCGCTGTCTTAATTGCCCTTGGAGATTGTACGACAGGAGCGGTTACGAACAATGAAGAACTATTGGAAGAAGTTCTCGAAGCTTCTGTTGAGACGGGTGAATGGATTTGGTGTCTGCCAAACTACGCCCCATATAAGAAAATGCTGAAAACGAGTGATGTAGCTGATTTAAATAATGCTCCGGGTCGATTAGCAGGAAGCATTACTGCAGGTTTATTTATAGGAGAATTTGCTCAAGATACACCTTGGGTTCATTTAGATATTGCAGGAACGGCTTGGCAGTCAAGAGCGACGAGTCTAGGACCATTGGGGGGGACTGGTGTAATGGCAAGAACACTTGCCCAACTAGCAATTAATAAAGAAATATAAGAATAAATTGAAAAGATCTAATCCAAAAGGTCGTTAGTATCTAGTGAAAAAGGGAACTAATGAACTAGAAGAAGGGGACTAAGGGTTAGGTCTTTCTTTGTTAGCTTTTGAGCATTTATGAATATACAAGCGTTGAGAGGAGTATTAGGCTAGATTTTGAGGATTAGCTAGTCTTATGCGAAAATATGCAAATTTAACCAAGAACAAGCGTGGATATCACATTTGAGCTGGGAACACTCTTCCAGTATGATGGTAGTACTTGGTTTTTTTGAACTATTTAATGTAATTTGAAAATTCGGATAAAAGAGGGAGGATACTCATTGAATGTACTACGAACACTTGATAAGTGGTTAGTGAAAATAGAAGAGCAAATATTGAGTTATTCCATTATTTTGATTGCTATTATGGTTGTTGGAAATGTCTTGAGTCGTGAGCTAACAGGAAATAGTTGGGCGTTCTCCATGGAAGTGAGTCGGTTTGCTGTTACGGTGGCGACATTCATGGGGATTAGTTATGCGGCCAGAAAAGGAAGACATATTAGTATGTCTGCGTTTTATGATATGGCCCCTTTCCCAGTTCGAAAAGCACTAGCTATCTTTATTCCTGGTTTGACTGCGATCGTCTTATTTACTTTGTCAGTGTTCGCATATGATTATTTTATCTCTCTCTATGAGTCAGGCCGTGTTACAACCGCACTACAAGTTCCGGTATACACGTTTGCTTTCTTTGTACCTCTTGGGCTTGTACTTGGAGGAATTCAATTCTTGCGAAACATGTGGGTGAATATTAAGGAGAAAGAAATTTACTTGGCTCAAGAAAGAAAGGATTATTCTTAAACTATGAAACTAACAGAGACTGTGAGGAACAGACTATGATAGCAATAATGTTAACGGTTATGATCGTTTTGCTTCTATTAGGGTTTCCAATGATGATCCCAATGATAGCGGCATCGATAGTAGTTGTCCTATTTTTTATGCCAAACGTTCAACCCATGTTTCTTGCTCAGCAAATGATGGAAGGAATATCATCTTATTCACTCCTTGCCGTGCCATTATTTATTTTTGCCGCAGATATTATGTCGACAGGAAAAACGTCGAAGCGGTTATTGGATTTTGTTGGGTCATTTGTTGGGCATGTTCGTGGCGGTTATGCAATTACGACAGCTGCTGCATGTACGTTATTTGGATCAATATCTGGCTCAACACAAGCAACGGTGGTTGCGATCGGGAAACCGATGAGAAAGAGATTATTATCAGTAGGGTATAAGGATTCAAGTGCCATTGCGCTGATTATTAACTCTAGTGATATTGCTCTCTTAATCCCACCAAGTATAGGAATGATTATTTACGCATTAGCAGCACCTAGCGTTTCGCTAGGAGATTTATTTATTGCCGGTATTGGACCTGGTATTTTAATCTTTGCTATGTTTGCTATATATAGTTATATTCATGCGAAAATTTACAAAGTACCACTAGGAGAAAAAATGTCTTGGAAGCAACGGGGACGAGCAACGTTACGAGCTCTGTTTCCACTAGGATTTCCTGCTATTATTATTGGTGGTATTTACTTTGGTTACTTCAGTCCAACTGAAGCGGCAGGGATTTCAGTATTATATGCGTTAATTCTTGAATTGTTTATTTTTAGAACAATTAAAGTGCCAGATGTTCCAAGAATTGCTCTATCAACTGGGCTTGTGACTTCAGCTGTCTTTATATTGGTTGCAGCTGGTCAAGCGTTTTCTTGGCTCCTTTCCTACGCTAGAGTTCCACATATGTTATCAGAGGCTGTACTTGGATCAGATCCTACAGCACTTTATGTTTTATTCATTGTGGCATTATTCTTTTTTATAGGATGCATGTTTGTAGATCCAATTGTTGTCATATTAATTTTGACACCTATTTTTTATCCGGCTGCTATGCAAGCAGGCGTCGATCCGATTCACTTAGGGATTGTCATCGTTTTTCAAGCGGCTTTGGGATCAGCAACGCCACCATTTGGAGTTGATATTTTCACCGCTAGTGCGGTCTTTAACAAATCATATTTAGATGTTATTAGAGGAACACCACCGTATATTGTGATGCTACTTGTCGCATCGGTGTTGATCATATTATTTGAAGAAATTTCGCTCTTTTTACTTTGAAAAGCGATTTCTTAAAATAAAAAAATATATAGGGGGAATTTGATGTTTTTTAAGAAAAGAGGTTGGAAGGCATTCGCTTTTACTGGAGCACTATCAATGGTACTTGCTGCATGTGGTTCAGATGATACTGAAATGGGTACCGTGGATGATGGAAATGGTGAGGCACCAGCAAGTGACGAAGTAACGATGGAGGAATATAACTGGCAATTTGTAACGGAAGAAATGCCAGGTCAAGTTCAGTATGAATATGCAGCTAAGTTTGCTGATTTGCTAAATGAAAAGTCCGATGGGCAAATTAACATTGATGTGTATGAATTTGGTGGACTAGGTAGTGAAGTGGACCAAGTTGAAATGCTTCAAAATGGAGCGGTACAATTTGCGATTGTATCACCAGGGTTTACAGGTGGAATGGTCGCTGAAGGCCAAGTATTTGCTCTGCAATTCCTTTTCCCTGAAGACCTAGAAAAGACTCAAGAAATTTTAAATACCAGTGAAGCAATTAATACAAAACTTGGTGAATTGTATGAAGCACAGAATATTAAGCCGCTTGCTTTCTTCACTGAAGGTGCAATGCAGTGGACAGGAAGTCGAGAACTACGTACACCGGAAGATTTCAGTGGATTTAAAATGCGTACACAAGAATCACCTTTAATTATTGAATCCTATAAAGCCTATGGAGCTGCTCCATCTGCATTAAGCTGGGGAGAATTATATACAGGTCTACAGCAAGGTCTTGTAGATGGTCAAGAAAACCCAATCTTCTTTATTGAAGATGCTAGATTCCATGAACAACAAGATCATATGACGATTTCAAACCACAATAACTATGTAGCGATGGCAACGGTAAACCCTGATTTCTATAATGGGCTACCAGATGATGTTCGTGCATTAGTGGATGAAACAATTGAGGAAATGAGACCGATTGTATTCGATATGCAGCAAGAAATGAATGAATCTTTACTAGATTCAATTATTGAAGATACTGATCATCCAACAGAAGTCATTGAGTTAACCGAAGCAGAGCGTGATGCATTCCGTGAATTGGCATTACCCGTTCGGGAATATTACCGCAATGAAGTTGTCGGTGACGAAGGTCGCGAAATATTAGAATTGCTTGAAGAAGAAATTGCAGCACATGAATAAAAGAGAATGAAACGTTAGAGTGAAGCTAGGGCATTGTGAAAATGCCCTAGCTTCATTTGTGTAAAAACAAGAAAAAGATGGGTAATTTACTTGTCTACTGTCATATAGTATTAGTGTACTATTTAATTAATTACACTAATACTATATGACATATTGAAAGGGGAATCTGTTTATGAATGCCTGGTTATGGACTGTTATTAGCAAAGCTAGTAGCTGGTCTTATTTCGATGATTAAGCTTGACCAAGTTACTAAAAAGTTTGAGTAAATTGGCTTTACGTATGTTGATCTTGAATTAACAAAAGGAAAGATAGCCGGATTAGTAGGCGAGAATGGAAGTGGGAAATCGACAACGCTAAAATTTGAAGAGAACATGGGAATTGTTGAATGGATGACAAAAGTGTATGAATAAAAACAAAGTTCTTTTTATTACAGTTCAGTAAAATGGTGGACCTTATTTTGCATTCACGATATAAAAGTAGGACGAAAATCAAATCACTTTACTCCTTTATCAAGCGAAAGAACCCCGTTGACAACTATACTATTATAATGATAGTTTAGTTGAGTGCTTTATTATAGTAGTGATTTAACAGGATAAAGGATTTGGAGATGGTGTTCGTGAATGCAGTTTTAGTCGCGGTTATTGTAATGTTAATACTTAGTTTAGTACGAGTGCATGTCGTTTTAGCACTTGCTATTGGAGCATTAATAGGAGGAGTCGTTGGTGGTGTAGGATTCGAACAGACCGTTTCTGTTTTTAGTGATGGTTTAGGAGGGAGTGCAACAGTTGCCTTAAGCTATGCACTTCTTGGTGCTTTTGCCGTTGCAATTGCTCGGACAGGCTTACCAGAAGTGTTAGTAAACTTTGTGGTTCGTTTTGTTGGGCGAAACGAGGATACAAGAAAAAAGGCATTATCGAAAGCACTTATCTTCTTTTTACTAGCACTTGTTTCTTGTTTCTCCCAAAATGTAGTACCAGTTCATATAGCATTTATTCCGATTTTGATTCCACCGATTCTAAAGATTTTAAATGAACTCGGTGTAGATCGACGTGCAATTGCAACGATTTTAACATTTGGTTTAACGGCTCCCTATATTTTCTTACCATATGGGTTTGGAGCAATCTTTCAAGGAATTATTGCAGATAATATGGCGCAAAATGGGCTTGACGCCGAGTTGTCATCGATACCAAGAGCAATGGCATTGCCTACTCTTGGACTGGTTGTCGGATTACTGATTGCGATTTTCATTACGTACCGGAAAAGTCGGAGCTATGAGAATCGTGAAATTGTAGGTGCTGCAGTTGAAAAACAATTGTATTCAAAAGGGTCGATTATTTCTGCAGTACTGGCCATCATTGCAACGTTGATTATGCAGTGGATATCAGAATCGATGATTATTGCTGCATTAGCTGGTCTAATGGTTCTCCTTGTTAGTGGTTCACTAAAGTGGAAGGAAGCAGACGATGTTGTTACTGAAGGAATGAAAATGATGGCATTCATTTCGTTTGTTATGCTAGCGGCATCAGGGTTTGCAGCGGTTATTCGTGAGACTGGTCATGTTGATTTACTTGTCACGCAAGCGTCAGCAATCGTTGGCGAAAGTCAGGCGGCTGCGGCCCTTCTTATGCTTTTGATTGGCTTATTCATCACAATGGGGATTGGATCGTCATTTGCGACGATTCCGATCATTGCGACCTTGTTTGTACCATTGGGGCTGGATGCGGGTTTCTCGACGCTTGCTATTATCGCGTTAATTGGAACAGCTGGAGCATTAGGAGATGCAGGGGCACCGGCTTCAGATAGCACGCTAGGGCCCACGGCTGGTTTAAATGCGGACGGGCAACATAATCATATTTGGGATACATGCGTGCCAACCTTCTTGCACTTTAATATTCCACTGTTTCTTTTTGGATGGTTAGCATCAATGATTCTATGATAAAGAAAAAAGAGGCTACTGAAAAAGCTGAAAACAGGAGGGCACTGAAAAAGTCCATCGAGGAAGCGGCAATGGCTCCGCACGTTGCCCGCCCGCTATGAGAAACCCACTCATAGCGGGCTTTAAAACAAGGCAACGGCTACGCTCATTGCTTAAATGCCACTGAAAAAGTTAAAAAGCAACCTTTTTCAGTAGCCTCTTCCAGACGGAGTCACTTTTTTCTGCATTTCACAAGTGAATTACCAAAAAAATGAAACTATTTATACATGTGCCTCGTCTAATAAATAGAGATTACTAGAGGTGGGGAAACATGAAAAAGTGGACGATGGGCTTCATATTGATCATTGTATTGTTAACATGGTGTCACCAAAATCGACTAGATGAGAATGCTGTACTTTCTTTCTACGATGAATTTCTATTTCAAGTACATGAATTATTTGCTTATCATACGTATGAAGAAGAATGGTATTTTAATGAAAAGTATCATACAGAAGAATCAATTCGATCTTAAAATGAAAGTATCTAATATATTTATTGAAAGAGACTCCAAAGGTCAACAAAATGATATTTAGAGTCTCCTTCTTTTAAACAGGAATGGTTATTAGAAACGTTGTCCCTTTCCCTATTTCACTTTCCACTTTTATTTTCCCACGCACTTTATTTATTGCACTATAAACCATTAGCATTCCAAGGCCTGTACCTTCTTTTTTAGTAGAATAATATGGTCTACCTAAACGTGAAATTTCTTCTCTTGTCATTCCAATTCCAGTATCTTTAATTTTTAAAATTATATTATTGTCTTGTTCTGTAACATTAACGGAAAGGGTTCCGCCATTTTCTTTCATCGATTCAATTCCGTTTTTTAATAAGTTGATTAAACATTGTTGAATTTGGTTCTTATCATATCTTGTATTTAAAGAGTTATGAAAACTAAATTGCACATCGACTTTATGCATGTTTGCATAAGGAATAATTATGTTTTTTACATACTCTGCTTCTTCTTTTAAATTGGAATATACCATATTTTCTGACTGAGGCTTGGCGAGAGCTAGAAAGTCACTAACAATTTTTTCAGCCCGTTTTAATTCTTGTAATGAAAATTCAATATATCCTTTTTCTTCCTTAGTTATAGTCTTTGATTTATTTAACAGTTGTAGAAAACCACTCGTTACGGTAAGGGGGTTTCTGATTTCATGAGATACACTAGCCGATAGCTCACTGATAACATTTAATTTTTCTGAATGCAAATAAGCTTCACGGACTTTCATATTGGTGATAATTTGCTCGATTAATATCATAATAATGATCATGACAATTACATAAGTAGTTAACGCATGGATTGCTATTGTCCAAAATTCCCTACTTAATGTATGAAATTGTGAACTTAAAATAGAAAGATAAATTATCATCGTAAAAATAGAGACTATTGTAGCCCATATAACCTTTTTATGGGTGTCCAGTTGTGAGAACTTTCCACTCAATAAAGGGATTAAAAGAAAAGTAATTGTTGAAAAGAAGAGGGAAAGGAAAACCCCATCTCCACCAATATAGAACCTATAGACATTTAAAACGATATAAAGAGGTAAAACTGCTTTATATCCTCCGAAAAGAGCAACGATAATAAAAGGAATGTATCGTAAATCAAAAATAAACCCAATTTCTAATTTAATGGGGAATGTCATACATAGTATTAACGAAATAGATGAAAGTAAAATAAGTATATTTTTATTATAATAATGTGATCTATTTTCAAAAAAAATCAGAAATATGAGTACTGGAAAAAGTAAAAAAAGAAAATTTAAAAGCAAAGATTCAATCAAAGTGGATCTTCCTTTCCTGCTGTTTTGTCTACTTAAGAGAACAAGATAATTATTTCATCTTTTATAGTATCATCTTAATAGTACTATAATTGGATGTGCACTAAAAAATTATTAGGAATGAAATTGTATCAGACACCCTCTAAATTGCTTATTACTTATCTTAAGCTGTATGATTTGGCAATGCCTCGTCTTTTGTTAAACGTATGATAAATCCTTGAAGAAAGGACAGCAGCAAAGATTGTGAGAATTATGTCTTTCACTGCAGGTGCAGCCATCCAAGCCCAAACAACTTGGTAACTTACTGCTTCAAGACGTGTAAGGAATTGAAAAGCAAAATACATATAATGAGTGCCAACTACATAGTTAATAATAAGACCAACAAAACATGATTGGTACGGAACCTATCACAAGAAAAGAAGTAACGTTGGCTCCAAGTGTCATTAACGCTGCGAACATTGCAACTAATACAAGATCAACGGTATGAATTTTCGTTTTCGTAGTAGTTATTTGTTCACCTATTGTATAATTTGGGTTAACAATAGAATGGTTAGAATTGGTTTTATGTCAACAATAAATTTGAGTGTTGACATATAGCTGGAGCGGTGTACAGTAGAATGATGATAAAGCTATAATAGAGATTGTTCAAAAAGAGTAGTATTTTCCTTTTTGAACAATCTCGAAGCAATGAGCGTAGCCACTGTATGGTTTTATAGCCTGCTCTGAGTGGTATTCTCATAGTAGGCGGACAGCGTGCGGAGCCATTGCACCGACTTGTAGGTTGGAACGATAAATTAAAAAAGGAGGAACTATGATGGTTGAACGTCCTGCTGGATTTTGGGTTCGGCTAGGAGCAAGCATTCTTGATGGGCTGCTAATAAGTGGTACGCTCTTTATCATTGCAGCATTAATTAATTTAAGTTCAGACACGCGAGATATACTGGATGCGATTACCAATGTACTGTATTCATTGTTATTGCCCATATTTTGGTATGGGTATTCAGTTGGAAAGCGATTGCTTGGGATTCGAATTGTGAAATTAGATGGAAGTAATGTCACGTTTGGTACGATGTTGTTACGTGTGATCGTTGCAGGGTTTGTTTATGCGATTACGATAGGAATTGCATTTATTGTCAGCATTTTCATGGTTGCATTACGTAAAGACAAAAGAAGCATTCATGACATGCTAGCTAACACATACGTAACCTACCAAAAGCCAGAAGAAGATAACCCTTATCAAGAATCATAAAAAAGAAAGATATCGCAAAAGTTTGGGTTTGACCTTTTGCGATATCTTTATTAGTTAAAAGGTAACAATTTTTAAAAATTTGAAAGCAATGGCTCCACTCATTGCTTCACAAGACGGCTGCACCGTCTTATTTATTTTACCGATTCTTTTAATTGCTTTCCTGCTTTAAATGCTGGTGTTTTTGTTGCAGCAATATCAATTTCTTCCCCTGTTTGTGGGTTACGGCCTTTTCTAGCCGCTCTTTCGCGGACTTCGAAGTTTCCAAACCCAATCAGTTGAACGGTTTCTCCTTTAGACATAGACTCTTCAATTAAATCAAATACAGCGTTGACGGCACTACCGGCATCTTTTTTCGATAATTGTGTACGTTCAGCAACAGCTTGTACAAGTTCTGTTTTATTCATATTCCTGTCATCTCCTCGTTCAATTTAATTCACTATGCATTCTGATACCATCATCTCCAATTCTATTTATTTTATACACTTCAAACTGAAATTTAAGTGAAAAGCTAAAATTTAGTTTTTTTCTGCTCTTGTAAATACAATGTAGCATTTATTTCGCCTCCGATAACAAGAATGATACCTGTTAGGAAGAACCACAGCATGAGGATGATAACACCTCCGAGACTTCCATAAGTTGCTGTGAAATTACCGAAATTGCTAACATAAGTAGAAAACAATACGGATATCACTTGCCATCCAACTGTCGCTGTTACAGCTCCGATTATCACTTGTTTTATCGTTAATTTGACGTTTGGTGCGATCGAATAAAGGACCATAAGTACGAGTGTCATTAATCCTATTCCGATAATCCAACGTAATTTATTGAGAATGGATGCCGTTTCAGGAGGCAAAAAGAAATAATTTTGTAGACTTTGAATAATGAGATTTCCAAAAACAGGCATTAATAAGGTAACAACGATAACAATAATCATGGCAATTGTTAGAACAATGGAAAGGAGACGTAACTTGACAAAATTTCTTGTTTCTTCAATGCCATATGAGCGATTGACAGCTCGTACTAAGGCATTGACACCATTGGAGGCAGACCAAATTGTCGCTAATACTCCAAATGAAACTAGTCCGCCTTGAGGTTCACTAATGACTTCTAATATTGTTGTTGAAAAAAGGTCTGCAAGTTCTTCAGGCACATAATCGTTAATAAAGCCATAGATCGTATCAATGTCAAAATGAAAATAGGGGATAAGTGCTAAAAGAAAAATTAGCAGTGGAAAAATAGAGAGCATAAAATAGTAAGCTAGTGTTGCGGCCCAATCTGGGATCGGATCTGTTTTTAATTTGTGAAAAAATAGCTTCATAAACGAATGCTTTTTCATATTTTTCTCCTTTTCCATTGTGGGGTATGAGATTCCCTTTCTGTTAGTTAGCTAAAAATCATGTATAATAATGGTATCATAGTATTGTTAACCATTTTGTGTCTTTTTTCTTGACAGAAAGGATGTGTGTCTTATGACTTATCAGGCTAAGGAGCCAAAATTTCTATGGATTCTTTTATTTATTTTAACAATCACATACGCGTACGCACTAGAGTCAACCTTGTGGACGTATATAGCATATGGTTTTGCCTTTATTTTCTTCGCTGCCATTACTATGAGCTATCAACTTGAAGTACTAGAGGATAAGCTAATTTATGACATCGAAATCTTTGGTTTTGCTGTTAGAAAACGAACACTACTAGCAAATGAGATTGAGAAACTAACTGTTATTCATTTAGGACAAACGTCGATCCTCCTTGTGTATTTAAAAAAAGGTTTTAGAATAAAACTTCAACGCTTTCGTCCTGAGGGTATAACAAACCAAATGATTGAGTTTGCACAAGGGAACAACATAGAAGTTGTGAGAACAGGTGATTCGTAATTGAATTTGTTCTGCTAAGGTCTAACCAACAGATATATTTGGTTAGGCTTTTTCCTTATGTAAGATGGTTGAAGAAGGGGATATATCTGCTTTTAATACATCTTCCATTAGTTCAAGTGCAAGTTTATTTGTTTCGAGCGTGTTAGAAGCAACACAATCTGATGGCACGAAAAGCTTAAAATTTCGCATGTAGGCATCATTTGCTGTAAATTGAACACACATATTTCCGGCCACGCCAGTAATGATTAGAGTATTCACACGTAAGTGATCTAGTAATAAGTCTAGTGGTGTCGCAAAAAAACCAGAGTATTTTGGTTTTAATACAAAGTAATCATCTTCTTCTGGCTGCATAATCTCGGCAATGGGTTTGCCTCGTACACTTTCTTTTAAACAATGGGAAACGAGATATCGAAAATCTGACTGCCATTTACCATAATTATCATTGACATAAATAATCGGTACGCCTTGTTTTTTTAAGCGTTTTTTCAAAGCCGCAATGTTCTTAGCAGACTGCAGCGCATTAGGGAATAATTTGTAGCCACTGGAAAACTCTAAATCATTTATCATGTCTATGATAAGTAAAGCATAACGTGGTGATGTCATGTTTCATGTTCCTTTCGTAATGGGACTAGCTAGTTAAAATGCAACTAGATGTACATTATTTACCCAATTAGTGAAAAAATAATCGTGAAATAGGATAAAAAATGTTGGAATAATAAAAGAAAGGACATTTGTTACTTTTGTTCGGTATGTTATGATAAACCAAAAGATTAGCTATCATACGCTTGCTTTTTAGGAAGGGGATTAGTGATGGATCAAAGAGCAATTGAAATGTTAAGAATTATTGAAGGAAATGGTCGAGTAACGGTTCCGACTCTTGCAAAAATGGTTGATACAACAGAAGAAGAAGTAAATAGTATTTTGAAAAAATTAGAAGCCGATAAAGTAATTCTCAGTTATTCAGCTGTAATTGATTGGAGCAAAGTGGAGAAAGCAGAAGGAGTAACAGCTGTTATAGATGTGAAGGTAACACCTCAACGTGGTGTTGGCTTTGATGAAGTAGCTGAACGTATTTATCGCTTTTCTGAAGTGAAAGCATTGTATTTAATGTCTGGTGCATATGACCTGTCAGTCGTCATTGAAGGAAAGACCATGTCAGAAACAGCTCGGTTTGTATCTGAAAAGCTCTCAACAATTGATACGGTTATTTCAACAACAACACATTTTCAATTAAAAAAATATAAGCATGATGGTGTAGTGTTTGACCAAGGAGAAGAAGATCACCGAATTGTGGTGACTCCCTAATGGAAAAACTTAAAACGAATACACGTTTATCCAAACGTGTTCAGAAAATTAAACCGTCAGGAATCCGACGGTTCTTTGATTTGGCATCCAAAATGGATAATATCATTTCACTTGGTGTTGGTGAACCAGATTTCGTCACACCATGGAATATCCGTGAAGCGAGCATTTCGTCACTAGAGCGAGGATTTACCGCGTATTCGGCAAATGCGGGGATTTTAGAATTAAGAAAAGAAATTTCTGCTTATATGGAAAGACGATTTGCGGTTTCTTATGATCCGGAATCCGAGATTCTCGTTACAGTTGGAGCTAGTGAAGCGATTGATATTGGAATGCGTGCGATTCTTGATGAGGGCGATGAAGTTATAATTGTTGAACCGAGTTTCGTGTCTTATGTACCATTGGTGCAAATGGCAGGGGGAGTTCCGGTTTCTATAGGAACGAACAAACAAAATCAATTTAAAGTGTCTGCTAAACAAATTGAAGCGGCCGTTTCAGACCGCACAAAAGCGATTATGTTATGTTTTCCGAATAACCCAACAGGAGCAACAATGACTGGTGAAGAAATGAAGGAAATCGCGGCAGTCGTTGAAAAACACGATTTACTTGTTTTCTCAGATGAAATTTATGCTGAACTAAGTTATGACGAAGATCATGTCAGTTTTGCATCGCTTCCAAACATGAAAGAAAGAACCATTTTAATTTCAGGGTTTTCGAAATCGTTTGCTATGACGGGGTGGCGTCTAGGGTTTGTCTTAGCTCCGCCGGATTTACTTGCAGCGATGCTTAAATTACATCAGTATAGCTTGATGTGTGCTCCAAGTATGGCACAATACGGGGCATTAGAAGCGCTTAAAAGTGGTATGGATGACCTTGAGCGAATGAAGCAGTCGTATAAACAGCGACGTAATTATATCGTGAAATCTTTTACGGAGATTGGTTTACCTTGTCACAATCCGGGTGGTGCTTTCTATGCGTTTCCATCAATTGGACGGACTGGGCTGACATCTGAGCAGTTTGCTGAGAAGTTATTGTTAGACGAACGAGTAGCAGTCGTTCCAGGGCATGTATTTGGAGAAGGTGGCGAAGGACATATTCGTTGTTCCTATGCGACTTCTATGGATAATCTTGAGCAATCTGTCGAAAGAATTGATCGTTTATTAAAACGTTTTTCGTAGAATCTAGTTTCGTAGCTGAGGTTAAATGCAAAAAGCATTTCGACCTCAGCTTTTTCGGCGAGTAACGTCTTGTTTGCCCCATCTAAGTGTCGAACTTTAGTCATTTTTGTGGTAGGGCAGGAATTGGTTTTTAAAATTTATCTTACAGGAGCCAAGTTAGTCTAAAAAAAATTGGCAAGAGCGTTGGCTCTTGCCTTTATTCGTAGGGGGAATACGATTGTAATATTTATTATTGACTGTTTTTTTATTTATATACATAATCGTCAGAAAAATGTTTCGTTTGTTTTTAGTAACAAAAAAAGGTAAGATTTTCACATGTTTAGAAACGACCTTAGTAGGAAGGTGTGTTTACGGTGTCGTTATCACAAATTCGAAAAGAAAATCCACTTATTCATTGTATGACCAATGTTGTCGTAACAAATTTTACTGCTAATGGACTATTAGCCTTAGGGGCTTCTCCGGTAATGGCGTATGCAAAAGAAGAAGTGGCAGATTTGGCTAGTATAGCAGGAGCGCTCTTACTTAATATTGGGACACTTTCTAAAGAGCAAATAGACAATATGATTATTGCTGGACAAGCTGCAAATAAAGCTGGTGTGCCGGTTATTCTTGATCCTGTTGGTGCTGGGGCAACGTCTTTTCGCACGAACATGAGCAAACAAATCCTTGATCAAGTTGAAGTGTCAATCTTAAGAGGAAATGCGGGTGAAATCGCTTCTTTGATTGGGATAAAAGCAAGCGTAAAAGGCGTTGATGGTGCGATTGTTGGAGATAAAGTTGCACTTGCGAAACAGGCAGCAACGGAATTTAAATGTGTGAGTGTCGTAACAGGAGAAGTCGATGTTATTTCGGATGGAAGCATTGTGCATGCTATTTACAATGGACACCCATGGCTAACAAAAGTAGTTGGAACAGGCTGTTTATTAGGAGCTGTAATCGGGGCTTTTGTAGCTGTTGAAAGAAATAATCTTATTGGTGCAGCAGTAAGTGCTGTTAGCTATTACGGGGCAGCTGGAGAAACTGCATTTGCTAGGACGCAAGAAGAAGGCATTGGCTCGTTCCAACAAGCCTTTTTAAATGAGCTACACCTGTTAACAGATAAAAAAGTGGAAAAAGTACGCCGGATAGAGGCGCTATCATAGAAAGAGGGAAAAACATGAGTGATACATTTACATTTGATCGTTTGCCAAGTTTTTTAATAGATGCTTTATCAGAACAAGGTGTTCAACAACCGACGGATATACAAGCAAAGATGATCCCAGAAGCATTAGAAGGCCAAAGTTTAATTGCGCGTTCCCAAACAGGAACAGGAAAGACGCTTGCCTTTTTACTTCCGGCATTGGCAAAAATTGAAAAAGAGAAAAAAAGCCTTCAAGTAGTTGTGTTGGCACCAACACAAGAACTTGCGATGCAGGTTGTTGAAGTGGCTAAAAGTTTAACGAAACATGAGCCAATTGAAATCGGCTCATTCATTGGTGGGGCTAATATAAAGCGTCAGGTCGAGAAGTTAAAAAAACAAAAGCCACAGCTAGCCATTGGTACACCTGGGAGGCTGCTTGAGCTAATCGAAATGAAAAAGTTGAAACTCCACGAAGTAAAAGTCGTTGCAGTTGATGAAGCTGATCGAATGATGACGGAGCGTCCTTCATGGGAAGCAACGATGCAAATTGCGAAACGTGCGGGGCGCCAAACGCAATTTTTATTTGTATCTGCAACGATCCCAAAGGATTTTGCAGATCAAGTTGGCGATGTCGCACCTTTTGTCGTTCAACTAGAAGCTGAAGGGGGCTTACTCCATACGGAGAACGTTAATCACTTTTTCATTCGCGTTGATTCACGGGATAAGATCGATGTTGCGAGGCGACTAGTCCATGCTGAGAAGATTGAAAGAGGAATTGTTTTTGTAAATCAACTGGAGAAAGTATCTGAAACAGCTGAGAAGTTCTCTTATAAAGGTATAAAAACGCTCGCTTTATCATCAGATCAAGCCAAGCAAGAACGTGAACATGCGTTACAATCATTTCGCAAAGGAGATACCCATATTCTCGTAGCAACAGATGTAGCTGCAAGAGGACTAGATGTAGAAGATGTCACCCATATTATCCAACTTGATCCACCTGCAAGTCCTGACAGTTATTTGCATCGTTCTGGGCGCACTGGTCGAATGGGAAAAAAGGGAACGGTTATAACGTTAATCGATACAATAAATGAGTATAAATTAGAAAAATACAAACGCTACCTTAAAATTGAATTAGAGGAACGATATCTTGAACGTGGGCAGTTGAAGGTCAAATAGTGAGACCTTAACATATTTTTATCTTCAACAAATAAGAATTATATGTTTATATGTTAGACTACGTGGTATAGGTTCATAATAAAAGTTATAAGAAACAAACCATTTTTTGCGTAAATCTAATAGTTGTGTTAAAATTAAAAGGTTAAAAATTATTTAGGAGATGTATGTATATGGCAAATTATGAAGTAGGCAGTATTGTAGAAGGAAAAGTAACTGGCATTAAGCCATTTGGTGCGTTTGTAGCTCTAGACGAAAAGAAGCAAGGATTAGTTCATATTTCGGAAGTTGCACATGGTTTCGTTAAGGATATCAATGATGTTCTTAAAGTTGGAGACGAAGTAAAAGTGAAAATTATGAATGTTGAAGAGGAGTCAGGAAAAATTTCACTATCGATTCGTGCGACTCAAGAAGCTCCTGAGCGTCCAGCTCGTCCAGCTAAACCTCGTCCAGCCGGCGGCGGTGGTTTCGGTGGTGGCGGTCGTAAGCCTGCGCCACAAAAGCAACAACAACAACAAGGTTTTAACACGTTAGAAGATAAACTAAAAGAATGGTTAAAACAATCAAACGAAATCCAAGCAGATCTAAATAAACGTGCTAAAAAATAAGAATAATAAAGAAGTGCTCATCTTAAGGTGAGTGCTTTTTTTATTACTATTAAGATGGAGAGAGCCATAAAAAAGGGTCTGAACTCGAAATGAGTCAGACCCCTCATTATTAACGTTGTGTCTCAGGAACACGTTCAAGCTCCTCATCGGGCTTGAATAGGATAGAAATACAATATAGACCTGCTAAACCAACTAGGGCATAGATGACACGTGAGAAAGCTGCTGCTTGACCACCGAAAATGGCTGCAACAAGGTCAAAACGGAAAAAACCGATAAGTCCCCAGTTAATTGCACCAATAATCGCTAGAACTAATGCTGTACGTTGAATACCGCTCACATTATTCACCTCCAATAAGGAATATGGAGAATGTCTCAAAGGAGTCTGAGAAAAGACCACTTAGTTAAGACATCCTCATTACACAACTCCATTTGTTGTGTTTCACCAATTAGAATGAGACATTTGTATAGTAAATATGCAGGATGCCAAGTGCCAATCGTTTACAATTATAATTCGTTTGGTAATAATATAAGGGAAAGAGGAGGAGATTTGATTGAATCCATTTACGTTTCATAATCCAACAAAATTAGTTTTTGGAAAAGGTCAGAACGAGAACTTAGTGAAAGAAGTTAAGAACTATGGAAATAAAGTCTTAGTTGTATATGGTGGAGGAAGCATTAAACACAATGGCTTATATGATTTTGTAACAAGCGAACTAACTGAGGCAGGCATTCAAATGACGGAACTTGCTGGCGTTGAGCCGAATCCACGGCTGACTACTGTCAAAAAAGGGATCGAGCTTTGTCGCAAAAATGACATCGAACTTGTTCTTGCAGTAGGTGGAGGTAGTGTCATTGATGCTTCTAAAGCAATCGCTGTAGGAGCGAAGTATGATGGTAACATATGGGATATCATTACAAAAAAAGCTCTACCAACTGATGCACTTCCGCTCGGGACAGTTTTAACCCTTGCAGCTACTGGTTCTGAGATGAATTCAGGCTCTGTTATTACGAACTGGGAGATCAATGAAAAATTAGGCTGGAGCAGTCCGTTTTCCTTTCCGAAATTTTCAATTCTTGATCCGAAAAACACCGTTTCAGTACCGAAAGATCAAACGGTATATGGAATGGTTGATATGATGACTCATGTGATTGAAGCTTACTTCCACAAAGCTGAAAATACAGCTTTACAGGATCGGATTATGGAATCCATTTTACATACGGTCTTGGAAACGGCTCCCAAACTGTTAGAAGACTTGGAAAATGAAGAACATCGTGAAACAATCCTTTATTGTGGTACAATGGCATTAAATGGAATTACACAAATGGGGTTACGAGGTGATTGGGCAACACACAATATGGAACACGCGGTATCAGCTGTTTATGATATCCCCCATGCAGGAGGTTTAGCAATTCTCTTCCCACACTGGCTTAAATTTACAATAAATGAGAGAATTAGTCGTCATGTTCAATTAGCAACTCGTGTATTAGGAGTTGATCCTTATGGAAAAACCGATCAAGAAATCGCTCTTGAGGGAATTGGTGTATTATCCGCATTTTGGACATCGTTAGGCGCACCGAACCGTTTAGCGGATTATAATATTGATGACAGTCAAGTTGAAAAAATGGCTGATCTTGCTTCTAACCGTGGCGAGTTTGGGAATTTTAAATCTTTAACTAGAGAAGATGTAGTAACCATTTTAACTGCAGCACTATAAAAGTTCGTTAGTTCTGCTCAATAAAATGGTTACGAATTGTCTTTAGAAGATATTTAATGCACTTACTTATTGAAGATAGCTTGATTCTTTGCGGTGCTTTAGATAAAGTAAAGTAGGAGAATTCATAATAAGTTAGGGAGGCTGAAAAATGGAGAACGTACGCTTTGATTATTCAAAAGCACTGACCTTTTTTAAGCAACATGAAATTGATTACATGCAAGGTGCTGTAACTGCAGCACATGAAGCATTACATAATGGAACAGGAGCTGGAAGTGATTATTTAGGGTGGATTGATCTTCCTAAAAATTATGACCGGGAAGAATTTGCCCGCATCCAAGCTGCTGCAGAAAAAATTAAAAATGATTCAGATGTATTACTCGTTATTGGGATTGGTGGTTCGTACTTAGGGGCACGTGCTGCGATTGAAGCACTTAATCATTCTTTCTACAATACCCTAGCAAAAGAAGAGCGTAAAACTCCACAAGTCTTTTTTGTTGGACAAAACATTAGCTCTACATACGTGAAAGACCTACTTGCGTTAATTGAAGGAAAAGATGTATCTGTTAATGTAATTTCAAAATCTGGTACAACAACAGAACCTGCTATCGCATTTCGTATTTTCCGTGATTATTTAGAAAAGAAATATGGTGCTGAAGAGGCTCGCAAGCGTATTTATGCAACAACGGATCGTGCTAAAGGAGCGCTGAAAACACTTGCGACAGAAGAAGGGTATGAAACATTTGTTGTACCGGATGATGTCGGTGGACGCTTCTCCGTGTTAACAGCTGTAGGGTTACTTCCAATTGCTGTTAGTGGCCTTAATATTGAGTCAATGATGAAGGGCGCAGAAGCTGCCAGTGAAGATTTTGCGAATCCTAATTTAGCTGAAAATGAATCCTATCAATATGCAGTTGTGAGAAATGCTCTTTACAATAAAGGAAAGACTATCGAGCTTATGGTTAACTATGAGCCGTCTCTTCACTTTGTTTCAGAGTGGTGGAAGCAGTTGTTTGGAGAAAGTGAAGGGAAAGACGGCAAGGGAGTTTTCCCAGCTTCAGTTGACTTCTCAACAGATCTTCACTCAATGGGTCAATATGTTCAAGACGGACGACGTGACTTATTTGAAACGATCATCAATGTAGAGAACGTTCGGGAACATGTTACGATTGAAGAAGCTGCAAGTGATCTAGATGGTCTGAATTACCTTGCAGGGGAAACAATGGATTTTGTAAACAAAAAAGCATTCCAAGGAACGATGTTAGCTCATACTGACGGTGGCGTTCCGAATTTAATTGTCAATGTTCCAGAGTTAAATGAGTATTACTTCGGGTATCTTGTGTATTTCTTTGAGAAGGCAGTTGGAATAAGCGGCTACTTACTTGGAGTCAACCCGTTTGATCAAGAAGGTGTTGAAGCATACAAGAAAAATATGTTTGCTCTTCTTGGAAAGCCAGGATTCGAAAAAGAAAAAGCGGAGCTTGAAGCTCGCTTAAAATAAGTTGAAAGCTGTTGAGGCGATGTGCTCAACAGCTTTTTTCTAGCAGAAAAAGGGCCATGTTTACTTGAGTCTCTACTTGCTTTTTGTACATAAAAACAATTATGAGCGGTCACACTACGTTTAGATAAGAACGCCTGTGAAAGGATGAGGTTGATGATCGCTTTTCAATCAGCAGTAGAAGGAAAGGAAATCAAGCTTAAAGAGCTAGAGGATAAATTAAAGCCGCTTGGATACGATATCGGCGGCGGCTGGGAATATGACCATGGTTATTTCGATTACAAAATCGATGAGGATAACGGTTATACCTTTTTGCGTTTGCCATTTCAAGCTATCGATGGGGAACTTGACAAGCGGGGTGTTACCGTTAAACTTGGGAAACCATTTTTACTTAATCATAAGTATCAAGAAGGACTAGATGATAATCCTGATGTGTTTAACGGATTGTTCAGGATGGCATATAATAGCTCCTTTAATCAGTTTCAAGAGCCGGTTGATAAAGATGCAGAAGTGAATCAGAAATATATGCCGACAGCCAGAAGTCTTATTGAAGAGATGGAGCTTACGTTGCTTTATTAGGCTTAATCGTAATAAGTTCGTCCTTTGGTTCTAGAAATAGGGAAGCGTGTGGATGCAGGATGATTTGCTCGCTTCTTTTTAACCCTATTAAAAGGAATCCTTTCTGATAATAAACTGTAACGATTGATAAAAATGGTTGCCCAATCTGTTCGTCTTTAACAGGAGACAAGACAATTAAATTCTTACGATCATAATCAAGTAATTCGTTCACGACATCACTTGTCTCATGGTGAAGCAAGTTTGATGTTAAGACAGCACCAGTTAAAGAAGTAGACTCCACGCATTTATCTGCTCCAGCACGCCTTGCATTTTCTAACTGTTCTTTTGTAAGAATTTCAACAGTTGTATAAATATCTGGGTTCTGTCCCTTCACGGCGAGTGTTGTTAAGATAGATCTAGCATCCGCTGTAAATTCACTACCTTGGTGTTTAGCTGTAATGAGTACCGAGGATGCGAGCGCTATATTAGCTTGCTTTAAAATCGCATCTTCACTGCTGTTGCCTTTTACGAAATGAATGTTCTTGTAATTCTTTGGAACTTCAGATAACGTTTCATCAATTAGTACAATCTTTAGGTGGGGCTTTGCTTTTTGGATATTTTCAACCGCATGACGACTTTTCTCATTCCACCCAATGATAATAAGGTGTCCTTCCCCAATAAACGAGATCGTGCCTTCTTTTGTTGATTGGTTAATGGATACAGCTGCGCCAGCAAACGAAGTAACAAGAAGCGTCATAAATCCTACTCCAACAAATATCAACACAATCGCAAGTACTCTTGCAATGGTCGATTCCGGTACAAAATCACCGTACCCAACTGTTGATACGGTAATAAATGCCCACCAGATCCCATCAAACCACGTTGTGAATTTATCTGGTTCTAACGAGTGGACGCATGCTCCCGCAATAATGCCTGAGCTAATAACAGCTAAAAGTAGTTTTACTAAAAGTGGGACATGACCTAGTAACGTACGAATGAATAACCATTGTTGCATGCAATACACCTCTTCTATTACGGTCAATAGGTACATTATTGCCAATCTCTTGCCGGATCAATCATATGTTTGCTATGATTAAGATGATTAAAAACGGACAGGGGTTACAAATATGTCGACGATTATTTTTGCTTTTTCCATCTTTTGTGGCTGGCTCATTTTTGATATTGTCAAGCACCGAAAAGTCACACTGGAGATTGTTCTAAGCTCCTTTATTGTTGCGGTTGTGGCAGGGGTGTTATGGTGGTTGTTAGATTTGTTTTTTTTATAAATTAAAGCTTGTCACTTTCGAAAGAAACTTCTATAATAGAGAAGGAAACATAAGGGGCATTAGCTCAGCTGGGAGAGCGCCACGCTGGCAGCGTGGAGGTCAGCGGTTCGATCCCGCTATGCTCCACCAATTATTAGTAAGGTAACAATTTCGAGTAATTGTGGAGAAACCGACATCAAGTGTGTTCGTAAAGTACATACATTTTTACATAACGACGCAGTTTCTCGTATTAACGAGAAACCGTGTCGTTTTTTTATTTAAACTATTTTATTTATTAATACATTTTCTCAAATTTTCAAGTACTCAAAAGAAAATCAAGATGTAGCTTTCTCTAAAAGAGCTGTTTTCATGGTACGTTTGGTTATATTACTTTCTCCGTTAAAATTGAAAGGCGATATATACAAGAATACATACGGCAATGATTAAAAAGATTAACCGCATCATAAGCAATCTTATTATCTAGTAGGAGTCAGCCGTTTTTTAAAATTTAGGAAATTTAGGGAATTCCCCTAAATTGATACGGTTGCTCGCTGCTTCTGCTATACTATTTACATTAGTAGGAAATGAAGGTGTAGTAAGTGGGGAAAAGAATAGCAATCTATATAATCGGATTAATGATCACTTCTTTTGGAATAGCATTAATTATTTCTTCAGGA
The DNA here is from genome assembly GCF_036663595.1 of Halalkalibacter lacteus. Lineage (NCBI taxonomy): Bacteria > Bacillati > Bacillota > Bacilli > Caryophanales > Bacillaceae > Halalkalibacter > Halalkalibacter lacteus. Next base: position 5,863 of record NZ_JAWRVL010000016.1, on the reverse strand, counting down.
GTAGGTGCGGGACCTTGGGATACGGTTGCTGTTGGTCTAAATATGCATTTAGGATTAACGATCGGATTATGGTCGATCATTGCGCAAGGTCTTGTTGTTTTTGTTACGTGGGCAATTGAGCGAGAAAGAATTCAATATGAAGCCGTTGTAGCGATTATCATTCGAAGTGTTTTTTTGGATGTTTGGATCTATGGTGTTTTGCGAAACGTTGATTTTGGAGCATTTTTGGGCATGTCGTGGTTGGCATTATCGTTAGGAATTCTTTGTGTAGGTGTCGGAATCGGTATTTACATAGAATCAAGGTTACCAAGAACACCGCTTGACGGGCTAATGATTGCTTTGCACAATCGATTCGGTTGGAGTTTAAATATTTCTAGGGTGTCGATTGAATGCAGTGGAGCGATTATTGGATTTTTATTAGGTGGTCCAGTCGGAGTAGGGACCGTTCTGATCGCTGCTACTTTAGGAAGAGTTGTTCAATTCTCAAACCTTAAGTTTAAAAAAGTATTGACAACTCATCACGAACGTCAACAAATTCGTGTTCAGCAACTTAAAGAGATGTAATGTGACTAATCCGTAAAAAACAAAAAAGGTGATTTCACCTGTTCTGGTTTCTAGATCAGAACGCTGGTGAGTCACCTTTTTTACTTTTTTACGTTGAACTGGCAATCTTTTGAGCTAAATTCAAATGGTGAAGTCCACTGAGATAGATCAAAGGAAAACAAAGATAAAAGGAATAGGATTTCTTAGAAAAAAGTATTAGAGGATAAAAACTAACTATGTATGTGACAGTGTGAATAAAACAGGGAAGAGGCGGGAAGGTAATATATGCACAACTATGTCTTCGTTATTTTTAATTTCATAAATGACTTCTCTACTGCTTCTTTTAATAGGTTGATTTCTTCTTGACGTAATACGCGTTTTAATTTTTTTTCAAAACGTGAAACAAGTTGTTCCAAAGCTTGTGTTTGTGACATGTTATTCCCTCGCTTTACAAATAAGTATGTAAAAATACGTGATTATTACCATTACTATACATCTTGATGGGGATAATTGTAAACTGTAATGTGTTTTATATTTAAACGTATTCAAAAAAAGAAGGTTGTTTATCACTGGGAAGAACGCCCATTTTGAACAATTCTTTATATGAATCTAGTATATCAATCCATATAACTGGTCAAACTGGGCTACTACAAACAGGGACCAATTATTTGGAGGTATGATCACATGAGCGATACAATCAAAATGTTTATTAGTGCAACGGTATGCATTTGTTTTATCATTGGAGTACTCATTTACAATGTTGTTGCATTTTGATTTGATCATGACTACGTTGATTTGTACATAAAGTAAGAAATTGTTTTAAAGGCATCACTTTCGTAGAGGTGTTTTCTTATTAAGTTTGATGTAGTACTTATTCATAGCATTCAATTGACATGATTTCTACTTCAAAGTACTCGTTATAAAGATTGTAATAGGAGGAAACATTATCTACGTATTTTTGACTATGGTTATAGGCAATTAATGCTCCTTCTATATCATTATCTGATGCTCCGTGATCTGCTAGGTAATTTGCAGCTGTATGGGTGGCATCGATCATATTAAATGGATCTGCTTTTCCATTACCTGAAGCATCTATTCCATATCCGCCAAATTCGGTGATGGTGTTGACGTCAGTAATGTCTGTCTCATCAGTAATATCTCCTAAATCAGTTCCAGGATATTTCCAACCTATCCAAGTTCTTGGCATAAATTGAAAATGCCCGACAGCTCCAACGGGACTAATCATCGGGTCCATTGTAGAGAAGATAGTCTCTACCCGATGAACTGCTGCTAATAGTGTCCATGGAATAGAGTATTCATCTGCAGCTTCTTTGTAAATGGGTATATAACAATTTGGGATGGAATGATCGGAAAATGTTATGTCGTTTCCTTTATTTTCGATCTCCATATTTAGCTTTGCTTCCATGATCAGTATGATGATGGTAAAAGCGATAATTAATAGTAAAAACCATTTCTTCATTTTTTTCTCCTCAATTACGATGTTACCATTCTTTGTTATTCTACTTACGGTGTGAACTCTTGCATATCCATCATTTTGACGTATTTATTTCCATTTTCTATTAAACAAACGTTTGTTTAACTAAGCTAACGAACTCTTTTATAATGCGATTTATCCGACAAGGCAAGTAATAATAGGTTCATTTTCATAAAAACGGGAATATTGATGATGATAGACAGTATTATATTACTCATTATATATGAAGGAGGATGGCTATGGACTATCGAACCGAAAAAGATACGCTTGGAGAAATAAAAGTGTTAGCATCCAAAAGATGGGGAGCGCAAACACAAAGAAGTAGTGAAAATTTTAATATTGGCAATGAACGCATGCCATCCGAAGTGGTTCGGGCTTTTGCAATTTTAAAAAAAAGTACGGCATTAGTGAATCATCGGTTAGGAAAATTGAGTGAAGAGAAAACAAATGTGATTGTGAAAGCAGCAGAAGAGATAATAGAAGGAAAGCTTGAAGAACATTTTCCGTTAAAGGTGTGGCAAACTGGTAGTGGCACACAAACCAATATGAATGTGAATGAAGTAATTGCTAATCGGGCCAATCAGTTATTACCCAAGGTCGATGAACAAATCCATCCAAATGATGATGTTAACAAATCACAAAGTTCAAACGATACATTTCCAACAGCGATGCATATGGCAAGTTTAATCAAAGTTGAAGAGGAGTTACTACCTGCTTTAGCGAAGCTAAAAAATACGTTCAAAGCAAAATCAGATCAGTTTGAAGACATTGTGAAAATCGGACGAACACACTTGCAAGATGCAACACCATTAACTCTGGGTCAAGAAATTAGTGGCTGGCATCGAATGCTAGAAAAAAGTGAATGCATGATTAAAGAAAGCATGGAGTCACTCAGAGAGCTAGCGATTGGTGGCACAGCTGTAGGAACGGGAATTAATGCTCATCCTAAGTTTGGAGAGTTCGTAGCAAAGGAAATTAGTAACATAACCAATAAAACGTTTCGAACAGCACAGAACAAATTCCATGCTTTAACAAGCCACGATGAACTAGTTTACATACATGGAGCCTTAAAAGCGTTAGCGGCAGACTTAATGAAGATAGCTAATGATGTGAGATGGCTTGCAAGTGGACCGCGCTCTGGAATAGGGGAGATTACAATACCGGCCAATGAGCCTGGGAGTTCCATTATGCCGGGAAAGGTCAATCCAACCCAAAGTGAAGCATTAACAATGGTCGTTTGCCAAGTGATGGGCAATGATGCGACGATTGGATTTGCGGCAAGTCAAGGTAATTTTGAATTAAATGTATTTAAGCCGGTTATTATCTATAATTTTCTGCAGTCGGTCCAGCTACTCGCTGACTCTATGATCTCCTTTACTGAACATTGTGCAATTGGAATCGAACCAAATCGTGAAGTGATTAAGCAAAAAGTTGACCAATCATTGATGTTAGTTACGGCATTAAATCCACACATTGGCTATGAAAACGCAGCTTTGATTGCCAAATTAGCCCATAAAGAAGGTTTAACATTAAAGGATGCAGCTTTGAAAACTGGACTGTTAACAGAAGCACAATTTGATCAAATGGTTCAACCTGAAAAGATGGTTTATCCAACTGAGTAGTTGAGAGTATACGTTTAGCTTATGGGCGTTGGATTGTATCGGAATAGGCAAATGCCTTTTTTAGCTAATTGATGAAAAAGCCTATACGCGAAAACCTTTCCTTCTTCGCCATTTGGGAGTTATACACAGTGCTGCTGTGGATGAAGTGGATAACTACGAACAAGTATTCGACAAATACTATTCTTTAACAGACATCGAGTTAGAAAAAGAGATTTTTGTGCTAATGAATCGAGACAAAAAGGGAATGAAAAGTATTTTTGCGAATGTTATAAAAAAAAGTTGGTCTAATGTTCGTTTTAGTGCTGATCTTCTCTTGTGTAATTGGCTGAATGAGCGTTATTATGATAGTGAAAACTAATATTGATGAAAGAGGCGTTACCTATGTATGGTGTCCCATTATCGAAGCAAGCGAAGAAAATTATGTTACTTGGCTCAGGAGAATTAGGAAAAGAAGTTATGATAGAGGCACAACGGTTAGGAATCGAAACAATCGCTGTTGACCGCTATGCTGGCGCACCAGCCATGCAAGTAGCGCACCGTTCACATGTCATTGATATGCTAGATGCTGAGCAGTTACGTTCTGTTATTAAACAAGAAGAGCCTGACTTAATCGTACCTGAAGTAGAAGCTATTCAAACGCAGGTGCTTGTAGAATTAGAAAAAGAAGGGCATGTCGTTGTTCCGACCGCCTTAGCAACAAAATTAACAATGGACCGTGAAGGCATTCGAAGGCTCGCGAGCGAAAAACTTGGCCTGCCAACCGCAGGCTATGAATTTGCAAACTCATATAAAGAATTGAAAGAAGCGGTCCAGAAAATTGGAGTTCCTTGTGTTATTAAACCGCTTATGAGTTCTTCAGGTAAAGGTCAAAGTTTGTGTCGTTCTGTAGACGACATTGAGATGTCTTGGGACATTGCTCTTGAAGGAGGACGCGGAAAGAGTGCGAGAGTCATTGTCGAAGAATTCGTACACTTTGAGTCGGAAATTACATTATTAACGGTTCGCTCTGTTTCGGGGACGTCGTTCTGCCCGCCGATTGGTCATGTTCAAAAAGATGGGGACTACATACAGTCGTGGCAACCTCATCAAATGAGCGAAGAACATATTGCTAAGTCGCAAGAAATTGCGAAAAAAATCACAGATGAACTTGGTGGTTACGGATTATTTGGTGTTGAATTATTTTTAACGAAAGAAAAAGTGTATTTTAGTGAAGTATCGCCTAGACCACATGATACAGGGTTGGTTACACTGGCAACTCAAAATTTATCAGAGTTTGCTTTACATGTTCGAGCCATTTTAGGATTTCCGGTTCCAGATATTCACCTTTATACTCCGGGAGCGAGTCATGCGATAAAAGCTTGGGAAGAAAATGCGAATTATCAAGTGGCCGGTTTAGAGGAGGCGTTAGCAGTTAACAACACGCAAGTTCGCGTTTTCGGAAAGCCAGAAACAAAGGTAGGGCGTAGAATGGCCGTCGCCCTTAGTACGGCGAATACGACAGATTCGGCTTTAGAGCTTGCTGGAGAAGCGGCATCGAAAATCAAAATTGTTTATCATGATAAATAAAAATGGGGCTGGCGATTGTTGCTCTTTAAAATGTGTATGAGAAAAGGAAAAAATATAATTGAGAAAAAGAGTTTATTTCTGGAAAAATAAATACGCAAAAAGGTGTCTGTGCTAAGAATAGATGCCTTTTAAGCCAGCCGATGAGATTTCATCCTTATTAAAACAGGCTGGTGTCCCAAAGGAGAAAAAGTAGTTGTCTATTGTCAAATGGCTAATTGTGCTTCTCATATGTATTTTACGCTAATGTTAATGGGTTATCGTGAGGCGTATTCCTTTTTAAAAAAGTTTTAACCGTAATAGAAAGTGGTATAGTAATGAGTGAGAAGGAACTTCTAAAGTATTCTCAAAAAACTATTGCATGATAGTAAAGTGCGTGTTATATTATTACTTGTCCTCGCAACCGGTCTTTAAAAAAACTTTCCCCAAAAAGTTGCGTTGATATTGATTGTATGATAATATAGGAATTGTCGCTAATGAAGCGGCATTCGAGTTCTTTGAAAACTGAACAAAAGCCAAGCAAAATAGAGATCGTTTTGTTGATGTTTATCGACAAAATCATAATCTCGTCAATTAAATCCTATCATTTAGATAGGTTGAAATAAATTAGTATCGTTAGCGATGCTTTTGAGCTATGTTG
>NZ_JAWRVL010000015.1:0-105522 GCF_036663595.1 Halalkalibacter lacteus | reverse complement strand
CCCGACTACCTAAAGAATAACCTATAAAAAAATAGGCCAACCAGATAAATATTAATCTGGATGACCTTATAATACGATAGGGCGCTATTGTGGAAGAAAGGGATTTAGTAAACAACTTTATTTATATTTAACACTTACAACGAAAATAAGCGATCTTGTTATTCATTCTGACCAGAATAACAAGATCGCTTATGCTATTTCATTACTCATTGATTTTACTAATCCTTTCATTGTTACAAGAAGCTGATTTTTTAAAAAGTACTTAACCTGTTTCATTTTCCATTAGATAATGATTATTCTGATACCCAGTGTATGCATAAATACACTTTCGCCTTTCGCTAATCTGGTGGAATCACCCTCTTTTTTATGTATTAGCTATAGCTTGTACTAATTATATAAAAAAAGCTCCTCATTGTAAATACTAAAAATTAAAAAAATTCAGAAAAATTATTCATTTGTAGAAAAAAATTAATTTGTACTTTTTTGTCTTGTTATTAACCTAAAATATTAGTATTATTTTTTCTTTTGTTGTTCATTAAGGGTACACCCTTGTAGATGATGGAAATCAGGAGAGATAGCAGCTGTAAGTGTTATGCAGGAAATTGGAGTGAAAAAGACGACTTATTAGTAAGCTGGTTAGGGAGTATGAAGATACTATAAATATCTTATGAAAAACTGATGTTTGAGTAACGCTGATTACAGCCATTGAAATGTACCACCTTTGACATATCATTTACCACCAAATGACGAAAAGTGTACCAAAGAATGACAGACTGTTTACCACTGCAATCCTTCTGGTGATAAAAGATATAAAACCATATTTTTTAGACTCAAAAGTGTTATAAAAATTTGGGTCAGATTAACTCTTGTATTACGTAGTAGACACATACTGGGCAATAAATATCTTCATTTTAAGTTGACATTGTGAAAGACTGTACTTAAGCTAAACGGAGCAGATTAGTTGAGAAATAAAGAGAAAAGACATTCCTTTGGAATGCCTTTATTAACAGATATTTTCTTTAGTAGCAATATCCTTCACAACATCTTCTAAAGTAACATTTCTTAAAACCTTCTCCATTGCCAATTGTGCTGCTGTGAATAATGGTTCAATTGTATTCTGGATGTTCCTACCTACGGGACAATCAGGATGTGGACTTTCATGTATGCTAAACAATTCTTTCTCCTGTACAACATTCACTGCCTTATAAACGTCGAACAGTGTAATATCAGATAATTCCTTTGCGAGTCTAGCCCCTGCAATACCTGGATGTACCTCTATCAAACCAGCTTTTTTTAGCATTCCCATTAGTTTTCTTATCACGGCTGGGTTCGTGTTAACACTTGAAGCTAAAAATTCAGAAGATGTTACTCCATCTTTATTTAATTCAATTAGAGTCAATATATGAATTCCGACAGCGAATCGGCTGCTGATGGACATGTTCAGTCACCACCTCTATTAATTATTCCGTTATTTAATTTTATATTTCTTCACCATGTAGTTAAATTGGTTACAAGTTTATTATACCAAATTACGAACAAAATAATAAATAGCATTTTACGTGTTGACAAATTGATTACATGTAGTTAGAATGATTACATGTAATCAATGTTGTTACAGATAAAGTCGAATGGGAGGAATACAAAATGAAAATATTAGTTACAGGAGCAACAGGGAAATTAGGTTCAAAGGTTGTAGAATCATTATTGAAATCTATACCTGCAAGTGAACTGGCAGTGAGTGTTCGAAACCCAGAGAAAGCAGAAGGACTTCGTGTTCGTGGAGTGGAAGTTCGTCAAGGAGATTTTGATCGTCCAGAAACATTAGATAGTGCTTTTACAGGGATTGACCGCTTATTACTTATTTCTGCCGATGGTGACAATGAAACAAGAATTCATCAACATACTAATGCTGTCCAAGCAGCTGAGCATGCAGGGGTAAAATTTATTGCTTACACAAGTTTAGCAAATGCAACAGAAAGTAAAAACTTAATGGCTCCTCCTCATGTTGCGACAGAAGCAGCCATCATTAAGACAGGTATCCCATATTCTTTCTTGCGTAACAATTGGTATTTGGAAAACGAACTCGGAAGCATTCAAGGTGCTATGGGGGGAGCTCCATGGGTAACTTCTGCTGGAGAAGGTAAGGTAGGCTGGGCACTGCAACAAGATTATGCAGATGCAACGGCAGCGGTTCTTGTTGGAAACGGTCACGAAAATACAGTTTATGAACTTTCTGGTCCTCTTTTAACTCAAGAAGAATTGGCAACTGCTCTTGGTAATGTATTGGGTAATGAAATACTACCTGTACAACAAATTAGTGACGAAAAATATGCAGAGATCATGAAAGGGTTAGGTTTACCTGATTTTGTGATTCCGATTGTAGTAGGAATTCAAGAAAGCATTCGAAACGGTTCACTAGAAGTTGAAAGCAATGATTTTGAAAAAGTACTTGGTCGTCCAGTTACTCCAATTAACGAAGCTCTTACCCAACTCGTTAATGCAATTTCACAAACTAAATAAAATGAACTGAAAGAACCGACATTAAGTCGGTTTTTTTGCGAATTATGCACTTTTAATCCTAAAAAAGAGATTAAAAAATGAATATTCTTTTGAGTGTAAATAGAAGTATACTCTTATTAAAGTAACAGCTAATAGAATCTATGTCTGATTTTCAGCAATCGGGCGCAATTCCAGAATAAGAATTGCGCTCTATCTTTATGTAAAGGAACTAGAAAAAGCAAAAGTGAATTATAGCGTTATAGAAAATAATGAGAAAGACCCAGTTTTTTTCCGATCCACCAAAGGCGATTGATGTAAATCGAGAATATATTCTGATATACGAGTATCCAACAAAAGAGGATATGGAAAAAGACGCTTCTAGTATCCATCCAAATGAGAATATTGGAAATGCTTTATTTAGTTATATATCGGACCCTCATTACTTTAAAAAGGGGAATATAATTGTTCAATATGCAGGCAAGAATAAAAGAGGAAAAAAAGCCTGTATCAATGATTACTTGGTAATCTAAGATACAGGCTTTATTTTTAGGTAACTATTGTCCTTATATACATTTAACTCGTAAGAACGTCATTGTCTTGAGTTAAGGTAAAATACCTAATAGATGCTCAAGGTTACCCAATAATCACTTTCTCTTTTGGATAATGATAGTGCTCATCTGTAAGCTTTCCTCTAATGATAAATAAGAATGCAAACACTCCAATTCGACCGACAAACATCAGAAAGATGATCGTTAATTTACCAGCTGTAGTTAGATCAGGAGTAATCCCCATAGATAATCCTGTCGTTCCAAATGCCGAGCAAACCTCAAAGATGATCGCGATTAAAGGAAAAGGCTCAATATAGGAAAGAAATATAACAGCTGACCCTGTGAGCATAATTGCAACACTAATGACTATAAATGACTTTAACATATCCTCTTGATCAATTTCTCTTCCAAATATTTTAATAGAACTTCTTCCACGAGCAAAAGTATAAATTGTCAAAATAATAATGGCAAAAGTGGTGGTTCGAATTCCTCCACCTACACTACTTGGAGATGCCCCAATAAACATAAGGGCGCTCAAGAATAACTGTGTAGGAATATAAAATTCTGCAATATCCATTGTTGCTAGTCCACCATTTCTGGTAGTTACAGATTGGAATAAAGCATAAAAAAACGTTTCATGCCAAGTTTTATCAAGGAAAAAGTGATTTCTTTCTAATAAAAGGATACCAAGAAACCCAACCAGAACAAGCAACCCAAACGTTGTTGTTGTTAATTTTGTATAAAGGGAGAAACGCTTATTAAATGGTTTTTCTTTTGACGTAAGAAATTCTTTTAATTCAATTAGAACAGGGAAGCCAATGGCACCTAATACTAATAAAATCATATTTACAAATTGAACAAAATAATCATGAGCAAAGGGCTCTAGTGAACTACCGGTAATGTCAAACCCAGCATTTGTTGTGGCGCTTACTGATGCAAAGAAACCTTGGATAAATGCTTCTTGCCAAGTCGGGAAATATTGTAGAAAGTGTATACTGAGAATTAGAGCACCAACAGCCTCAATAGCTAGAATCATAATCAAAATCTGTTTCATGATCATAACTAACCCTGCCATTTCTCCACGGTTTTGGTCCGTCATGATCAATTGCCTTTCTCGTAATCCAATCTTTTTGCGAAAGAGCATCCAGACGAAAGTTCCTAATGTCATAATCCCAATTCCACCAAATTGCAGAACAAAAGCAAGGATAAAGGTCCCTGGCACACTAAAGGTTTCTGCGGTGGAAACAACCGTTAGTCCTGTTACACTTACCGCACTTACAGCAGTGAATAGAGCTTCTATAAAACCCCATTGAGTACCAGGATTTTGTGCAATAGGTAAACTAAATAAAATCATTGCAACAATTACTGCAACAACGTAATACAAAACAATAATCTGCACAGCTGATAGATGACTTAAATGCTCTTTTATTTTAGCCATATAAAAAACCTTCTTTAATAGTTTATTTACTTCATAACATTACTTATCTACAAGCCTTCATCTTCAAAACGTTTTAAGTCATTCTTATGTCCAATGACAATAAGGAGATCTTTTTCTATGATGACTTCTTCAGGTATAGGTGACACATTCACATCCTCACCACGTTTAATGGCTAGAATGGTACATCCATACTCAGCTCGTATATTTAAATCAATAAGTGATTTATTATTAACCTTATTTGTAGCCAATAACTCCACTATGCTGTACTTATTTGATAGTTCGATATAGTCTACAATTTTTTCGGAGGTTAGATGTTGGGCAATCCGTATGCCCATATCGTGTTCTGGATGGATTATTCGGTCAGCGCCTATCTTTTCAAGAACCTTATGGTGATAAGAATTTTGCGCTTTGACCCAGACGTTAGGTATATCATTTTCTTTTAACACAAGCGTTGTTAAAATACTGGTTTGTATATCATCTCCGATAGCAACTACTACATGTTCAAAGTTTCTAATCCCTAAAGTCAGTAATGCCTTTTCATCTGCAGAGTTTGCTATAACAGCATACGTAGCATATTGAGCAAATTCAGTAACCTTTGTTTCATTAATGTCAATAGCTAATACTTGATGGCCCATCCTAAATAATTCTTTACATATACTTCCTCCAAAACGACCTAAACCAATAACTGCAAACTGTTTCTTTTTTTCTGCCACTCCAAGCTGCTCCTTTTTCTCCAAATAAAAAAGACCATCACAAAGAATGGTCCCAAAGAACCTTCTCTTTAATAACGCTTACGAGGTTAGCTGTCGGATTAGGGACTAAGAGTATCCCGTCTTACTAAGTAAGATTCACCCCAAGATGGTTAAATATCCATCAATAGTGGTTCCCCCGCTCATGAATGATTAAGCGAATAAAGGTTTAATATAATATTTTAACTACTAGAAAAGTTACTCCTCTTTATCGATCTTGTCAATATAAATATTCTTAACGAACATCCATGATCTTTTTATAGGACTCTTTACTACATATGACGTAAAGCTCTGATTCACTTGGAATACGTTCACCTAATTTAGACAATATATTAAAGTCATTTCCATCTGAGATTAAGTTTGCTCCTAGCTTTTTTAAATCATCAAAAGCATCATTATACGTATCCCAAACTTGTTTTTTCTTTATTTTACGTATATCAACGCCGCTTCTTCTACTTAAAAGTTCCATAATTAGTTTACTAGATCCTTTATCAACTGCAGCTTTAGCCATAAGATCAGATAATGCCTCATCCGCAATAATAAATTCATCAACATTTGAATGCTCAAAATTTGATATGTGCTTTTCCTTGAGAATCTCTACTATCGTGTAAATTTCTTTATTCATTTCTACAGCATAACTCTCAATAGATGAGACGATTAACAATGATTGTCCATCTGCAGTGACTAAACAGAAGGGTTAACTTTTTTATTCTGACAGTCATTTTCATGATTTCAAATATAAACAGCATGTAATAACCTCCTTTAGAACTTACAATCTTTTTATATTTCCCTGTCTAAGCTGAAAATATAAAGAGAACTAATGAAAGACGGGGAAGAATTATATTCATAACTGTTAGGCATTGGAATAGGAAAAGGTATGAGAGGATTTAACTCTAAATATTAATTTTAAAATCATTCGTTTAGCTAGGACGATTGCTGATTTAAAGGGAGAAGAGTCAGTAAGCAATGAAAGCCTGTTAATGGCCATAAGGTTAAGGAAGTTGAAGAATAAAGTCATGATGGACCGCGATATGTTGACTGGGGAGAAGGGTGATGTGAAGTACTAGTCAAATTTGGCTTCTCCTTTATGTTAAAAAATCAGCCAGTTGTTCTTCAGAAATGACCTGTATCTTGTTTCTTTTCAATAAGGCTGAAGTGACTCCATCCCCAGCAATTTTAGTCCCATTAAATCCGCCATCGTAAATCATCGAACTTCCGCAAGAAGGGCTGTTTTCTTTTAGAACAACAAGGGTGGCGTTCAGTTCTTTTACCATTTGGAATGCCGTATACGCCCCTCTTAGGTAAAGCTCTGTTACGTCATTGCCTGACTGATCGATTACTTTCGCCTTCCCGTCCAACACATCATAGCCATCTCCGCCTGTGATTTCAGCAGGTTCTCTCGGGGTTGAAAACCCGCCAAGCAATTCAGGGCAGACCGTTACGGCTTTCTTCTCATCATCAACTAGTTGATGTATCTTTTCATTTAAACAATGTGTTCCGTTATACCTTACGTTTAATCCTGCTAAGCAGGAGCTTACTACGATCATGGATTGCGCCTCTTTCATTAGGTGAAAACCTATTTGAATGTAGCTTCGTCGTTGTTGGTATGGAATCCTTCTTAAAATATGAATAAGAGCGTGTTTAGAACATAGTCATCTAAGCACGCTCTTTTTATGATGATTTTCTTTTTTTAAGGATGCGTAAATTTGTTCAATATCTGTAAGGGTTAGTTCAAATAAGTGCTTGTCTTCACTTTTGTAGATTCCTACGTTAATAAGCTTTTTAATCAGTTTCTCTTTACGAGCTTCTACTTGTTTTCGCAATTCTCCCATTGCTATCATCTCCTTACCTAATCGAGCAGCTTCCAATTCATTTCAGTCTGCTCGGTTTCTTTTTCTCTTTGTGACGTAAAAACAAGTATCATCCGTATTATAGACAACAATTGGCAATCCAAAACTGATTTTTCATATGTTACAGGATTTTACATATTGAGAATGGAAACGGGCGTAATTCTCTAGAGATTTTTGATCAGTTTTCTTTATTTCCTTAATAAAATGTTTACAATTGGAGGTGTGGGATTGCCAGATGCATCGGTAAAAGAGTCGCGAGAGCGTCAGGGCCGATTCGTGATCGAATGGACATTCTATAGTAACAAATAGATAGAAAATAAAAAATGGAATCAGGGATGGCAACTCTGATTCCGTTTTATTTTTGTTTTACTTTAATTCCTTTGCAATTTTCTTTAGATAATCTGGTATTTTATTTTCTGTTTGACATTGATGACAATAGAAAATATTAACTGTTTGGTTGGAGAAGTAATGATGCAATACATGTTTCGTTAGTTCAGTAGGGAAACCACAGCTTGTACAAAATGCTAAGTATTTATAGTTCATATAATCCTACCACCTTTACGAAGTGTTAGTACTTATATATGGTCTTTCTATTAGATTATGACTGAAACATTTTGGATTGTGGTTCCTGACGATCGCAATCAATTAAAAGAGATCGTAATATTTTTAATACACGAATCAATTGTCGGCTTAAACCAATCGTCTGAGGCGCGGTCGTTAGGCTGAGTAGGGAAGGTGTCAGTACTAGAAGAAAAATGGAAGAGGGTAAAATCGGATGATTGTTGAATAGAAAAGAAGAGGAGGAGGGTGGTAAAGATGAGAAGGAATTACAGCTATATCCTAAAAATGGTTCCGAAGGTTTTTCAAATCGTTTTAAATGTTTCTCTTGTGTGCTTAGCTGGGATTCTTTCTTTTTTACTAGTGAAGGAATTGTTCGTATTTGCTCAGATTTTATTGGCAGATGGCGCTAATGATTATAAGGTATTCCTTGCTATAATCCATCTTTTTCATCTCAACTCATATTCAAATAATGATACAATTCAATATATGTAATAATATGGTTTGAATTAGGAGGCTTTAATGATTTTACAAGAAGAAATTAAAGGGTTAAAAACAAAGATCTATGGAAAAAACAATGTGTTAGATTTACATGAGGATAATTACACCTTTAGAAATGTTGAGTTGAAAATTACTGGTTCCAAAAATAAAATTATTATTGGAAAGGACGCTAAACTTTCTAACCTATTGATCCATATAGGAGGGTCAAATAATGAAATCTACATTGGTGTGGAAACAGACATTATTGGTCACATTCATCTAAAAGGAAAACGCCAAAAAATCTCTATTGGTGATCGCACTACCTTTAAAAATGTGTACCTTCTTTCAGGAGAAGGAAAAAACATTGAGATTGGTGAGGACTGTATGTTCTCTTACGATATAGCTGTACGAACTACAGATGCTCATTCGGTTCTTGATGTAGAAACGAAAGAACGCTTAAATATAGCGAAAGACGTTACAATAGGAAATCATGTATGGGTTGCAGCCAATGTTCTTATTTCTAAAGGTTCAGTAATCCCAGATGATTGTATCATTGGTGCTAGATCTGTTGTGACTAAACCTTTTACTGATCCGCATTGTACGATTGCAGGTTCTCCAGCCAAAATAATAAAAACTGGAGTTACGTGGACTAGAGATAGAATATAAGTCGCAATAATTAAACTAAATCTATTTTTATTATGTTAAAAATATCAAAGTTACTATTAATGCCCCCTAGACTTTTTCAAGGGGCATTTTCATTGAGGATTCCGAGTGTTCTCGGTTCCCGTCCCATGTCAAGAAAACAGCGCATTTGGTCGTCGTACGGCTTTATTTGAAAGTCAAAAAGAAGATCGTGTGTTTGATTTTTCAAAGTGAAATGCAAAAGTATGAGGCTCTTATCCTATACCTACTAAGCTACGAAGAAAATTGTAAAATCATTGTGGAAAATGGGGAAATAAATAATAGTTACTAATTACGAGGAAAGGCATAGGCTTCAATACCTTGAGTATAGTAGTATGTAATTCAATAGGAGGGATTCAATATGCCTCCTACACCAAATGAGAAAAATTTGGACATTAACTATAATTGACTCAACTTTCGCACCTTGAAAATTGACCTTTCTGTATGTCTAGCAAAGCTTTTAGGTTTACTAACTCCACTGCTTGGCAAGTGCCGAGTATCATTAATACTTTTTAGGAGAAGAGATATGTTTAAACTAAAGACTCATGATTTATTAAAAGTATATGAGAAGGCAATTGAATTGAATCTAGAAAAAGATTTTATTGAAATTCTAGAAGTCGAATTGCAAAGAAGAGGTGCAACAGATTTATCTAAAACCTGGGTAAAGTAAATGAACTCAATTGGACTGTTGCATTGCAGCAATTAGTAGAAAACGAATAAAAAACACAACAAAAAGAATTAGTGGTGATTTCTTACATGTGTAGGGGAGAGTAGAAATGAGTGCCGTTAAAGAAGACGAAATATTAACACAACAACGCTTAATGAAAATACTAGAGGATGCGTATAAAAAAGGTTCGGAATCTGCTAATGTTACTTCTAAACAACTAGTAGAGGAAATTTCCACAGTCTTAAAGCCATATGTTAAGTCCGAACAGTAATTATCTCAGAGCCGAAGCAGGAAGCACGGGGACGGTTCCCACGCTTCCCTACCTCTGCCCATTTTAAAAATCCTCTGCAAAAAAATGATGAAAATTCAACAACAGTTCCTCTGATCAATCTCTAGCACTCACCTTATCACCATTTGAGCAGCAACGTGCATCGTTTTTAATATGAAACCTCAAAAGAGTCCACCGTTAAGGAAACTTCTTATTAATTCACCTAGTTAAAGACAAGTCAATCTGCTTTTAACGTTTACAACATCCTAATAGTATGATCTGATCCCAATTCTAACATTTCCCATCTGATAGCAAACCTCAGAAACTGTAACAGATCTATCACCTTGAAAGCCCCCATGTAATCACTAATTAATCTTCAATCATCTTTTCCAATAGAACAAGCACTATTATGAACAATTTATAAGTCTGGAGGAAACCATATGTCCGAAAAAATAACAAGTATTGGATTAAAAGGGTTAGAAGGTTACCTGGTATAAAGCGGGTCCGCTTTACTAACTGTATACGTGGAACTTCTTCATTGCTCACAAATCTCCTTATAATAATAGTCTTTTATTCTATTGAATCATTTTTTAAAGTTACTATAAAAGGGAGGTTGTGAAATGTGAAAATAGACTCACCGAAAATACCTAATCATTTAACTGAAAAGAAGTTTAGTGAAATTTTTAATGAGGTAGATCCAGAATTAGAAATGTGCAAAATAAAAGATTGCACTTTTGACAATGAAACGTTGATAAGGTGCGCTTGTCAAAGGTGATCTTCAAAAATTGCGATTTTCACGATACGAAATTTGCCAATATCGATAGTATGGATGTTGTCTTTGAAAACTACGACTTTTCTAATGCAAATTTAAATCAGTCGTCTATCCATAGAACAGAATTCAAAAATTGCAAACTGGTAGGGATCGATTTAACAGAATCTCGTCTCGGCAATGTTTGGTTTCCTGTATCAACGTATCAAGCGATTCAATTCGCATCATTATTAGGACTTGTCATTGTTGATTGAGGATGTGACAGTAGGGGACAGGTTTGAGACGAAAAACAGGCACTGAATTCGTTTAAGGTGCATATGCAACATGTTTCAGAGGAAAAGGTAAATTAAGAATATCAGATAACGAAATCAAGAAATATATGAATAAAATGCGAATTCCAAGCAATAACGCATTGCAGAAATTGGATAAAGAAAATAGGAATGATGTAAACTTAGAAGGTTAGAAGGTGTGTCAACAATCACCAATGATCCAGCGTCTAGATTAAAAAAGGGACTAGGCTAGGAACCTGTCCCTTTGAGGGGGAAACTAATATGACAAAGAGCAATACGGAGTTGTCACTAGAAAAACGTGAAGAATTACTCAGAGCATTGAAAGCCCGTTTTGAGAAAAACATGAACCGACATAAAGGTCTTGAATGGGCTAAAGTCGAAGCGAAGCTGGAAGCTAATCCTGAAAAACTGTGGTCGCTTAATGAAATGGAAGTAACTCAAGGTGAACCGGATGTTGTTGGTCATGATAAAAAGACGGGCGAATACATTTTTTATGACTGTTCATCGGAAAGTCCTAAGGGTCGCAGAAGTGTTTGTTACGACCGTGAAGCGCTGGAGTCAAGGAAAAAGCATAAACCAGAAAATAACGCTATTGATATGGCTGCTGACATGGGCATTGAGCTTTTAACGGAAGAACAATACCGGGAGTTGCAGAAAGTTGGAAATTTCGATACGAAAACATCGAGCTGGGTGATAACACCTGCTAATATTAGAAAACTCGGCGGGGCCATCTTTTGTGATCGTCGCTACGACACTGTCTTTGTGTACCACAATGGAGCAGAATCCTACTATGCTGCCAGGGGGTTCCGTGGCTCGCTAAAGGTCTAAACAGGGGACAGGTTTGTCCCTCCTTAAACATAGACAAGCGAATATTTAGAAACTAATTGTTAAAAGGCAGGTATAGACGATATTCTATATTTGCCTTTTAATTTTTATGGTGACTATTCAACAAACGGATGCGAATGTTGAAAAAGGTAGTCGCTTTTCTTTTATAGAAATTCTCTCAAACTCATATGTTACCAAGTATATCAAATCAAGTAGCTGGTCATAATGTTGATACAAGCGACTTGGAGGGGAAAACAATGAGTGATGGGATGAAAACAATCGTAAGTGCGGCATTGTGTATCTGCTTTTTAATAGGAGTGCTAATATTTAATGTAGTTCAGTTTTGATCCGTTGCCCAACGGTAGGGTTCAGTTCCTTGTCCCAGAGATTGAATACCAGTGCGTTGCTATCCCTAAAATTAGACACGATAATTTCCGTTAACTCTGAAGAACTAGGACCAACAGGCTTTGGTTCTTTTTCTTTGCTTAACTTAGGGATTGAATCAGACTAGGTGGAACAGCTTCTGTGTCCCAAACGTATATAGAGTTGAAATGACTCATATTACAGGTTTAAAGAGAATGCAAGAAACACTGGGACGAGGAACCTGTCTCTCTGTTCCACGTCTTTTACTGGTAAAGGCTTTAATTGAATATGTATCGTTAAAATGATAAAATATAGATATATTATAGGAGGTGCTTTTATGCCATCAATTCGACCGAGCTCAGATCTAAGAAATAAATATAGTGAAATATCGGAATTTTGCCATAAATACAATGAACCAGTATATATAACGAAAAATGGTCAAGGGGACTTAGCTGTCATGAGTATTGAAACGTATGAAAAGCTTGTTGGTAAATTTGAGCTTTATAAATTGATCGATGAAGGTGTTCATGCTATGAAAGCGAATAAAGTCCGTCCTTTTAAAGAGGCATTATCTGATTTGCAAAAGGATTTATAAAATGAAGGCAATATATGACATTGTCATTACAAATCCTGCTGAGGAAGATTTGTTCGAAATTGGCAGGTATATTTCGAAGGAGTTGTTGGAACCTGATACGGCAAGAAGGCATATTTCTAGAATTGCAGATGCCATCAGCACATTAGAAAATAGGCCACTTAGAGCTACCTTGATAAATGATGCTCGTCTAGCTCAGGTGGGAATTAGATCCATAATAGTCGATCATTACTTTATATTTTATATTGTATCCGAAAAAATTAAAACGGTAACAATTATTAGGGTGCTCAACAGTAGGAGAGATTGGCAGAATTTATTGTAGGAAGTCGGATGAGGGCTACCATTCTGTTAAGAGTGGGAAGCAAGGGGACGGGTTCCCATGCTTCCTCTAAAAGAACAGTTGAGTTGCTACGTACAGTAGGAAGATAAATATGAAATGCTGTTAGTTCCTTACTCTTGCAACAACTACGTAAGGGAGGCAGTTGTCACTACTTATATTTCTATAGACCCCGTGCAATTTAGCTACGTGAGAACCGTCCCAGTGCTTCCCAGTAATTCGAGGATAAAAAGCGATTGCTGTTGTTCTGGCAATTGCAAAATAACACCTTCGAACCCACGATCAGCTACTTAGTCGTTCTCTGAGCGTGCTTTTTTTTGGATATGGGGGCATTTTTGCCAACGATTACAGAACAAACAACAATGACGGCAATGACAAGCGTAAAAAAGGTGATCGATTCATTAAGGAACACTGTTGCAAATAGGATCATTAAAAAAGGTTGTAAGTATTGAATCTGACTAATTCTGGCGATTCCGCCCAGAGCCATTCCACTATACCAAGCAACATAGGCGAGAAATTGACTAACAACTGAAAGATACATCAAACTGACCCAAGCATGTACGGGGGCATCGAGCATGTCGGTTGTAAGATGTAACCCAACGGGAACAATGAAAAACGGGGCGCCGATCACAATCGCCCAAGCAATGACTTGCCAGCTACCTAATTGTTTTGCTAGTTTTCCACCTTCTGCGTAGCTAAGTCCAAGGATTATCGCTGCTGCTAGTAAAGCCAAATCGGCCATTTGCAATTGACCGAATCCCAGATGAAGGGCATACACAATTACAGCCAAAGAGGCGATGATACTTGAAATCCAGAATTTGAGAGAGGGGACTTCACCGGCCCTAACTAGGGCGAATCCAGCTGTCGCTAATGGCAACAGAGCTAACTCCACCGCTCCGTGAGAAACAGGCAGCGATTCCATTGCCCAAGAAGTAAGAAGAGGAAAGCCTAAGACCGCACCGAGGGCAACGACAAGTAGACGTTTGAATTGGCTAGACGAAGGGAGTGTTTCTTTGCGAACAATCAATATAATCGCTACTAAAATAGCGGCAACAATCGTTCTTCCTAACCCAGCAATCGTCGTCCCAAAATACGTGACGGCAACGCTTGTAGCCGGGAGCGTTAAGCTAAAACAAATCACACCAACGAATCCGAACAGTAACCCCAATTTCTCTCTCGTTTCTCTTTGCATCGTATCCTACCCCTTTTTCTTCGAATGAGATCTGTACCATTTTCTTGAAAAACTGCTCTGCTATAATTACTATATTAATAGGTACACCTCATCAAAATAAATCATCATTTAACCAATCTGTACCTGTACAGATGAAAGGGAGGATCGTTGGATGAGCTCAAAATATGTTGAAATTATGGAAGAAATGAAGCGTCTGTTAGCAAGTGGAGCGCTTACGGCAGGCAGCAAACTTCCTTCTGTTCGTCAGTTAGCTGCGCAGTTTTCATGTAGCAAGAATACGGTCATTAAAGCATACGAACAATTAGAAAAAGAGCACTTCATTTATGCTGTCCCTAAAAGTGGTTACTTTGTTGTCAATGATTTTCAAAATACGCCGAATGAAAAGGACGTGATTGATTTCTTGTCGGCTGGTCCAGATAAAAAGGAGATGCCTTATGTTGATTTTCAACATTGTATGAATCAAGCCATTGACCAATATAAGGAGGAGCTTTTTACGTACTCTGATCAACAAGGGCTTTCCTCTTTACGGGCACAGGTAGCGAAATATTTGCAGAATCTACAAGTGTTCACTCAACCGGAAAAAATAGTCGTTGTTTCAGGCTCACAGCAAGCTCTTAATTTACTCGTTTCTATGCCGTTTCCAAATGGAAAAAGCAATATTCTCATTGAGCAGCCTACGTATTTTGGCATCATTGAGTCGATCCATTTACAACAAGCTACAGCATTTGGAATTGAGCTATCGATGGAAGGCATTGATCTTGATCGTCTGGAATACATTTTTCGAAACAATGATATTAAATTTTTCTATATGATCCCGAGATTTCACAACCCGCTTGGCCATAGTTACTCAAATAGCGAAAAGAAAAAAATTGTTGAGTTAGCTGAAACATATGATGTCTATATAGTTGAAGATGATTTTTTAGGGGACCTTGATCCAAATGCCAAGTCAGACCCTTTGTTTTCGTTTGATCCTTCGGGGCGAGTGATTTATTTGAAAAGCTTTTCGAAAATTTTCCTCCCAGGGTTACGGGTAGCGACCATTGTTTTGCCTACATTAATGGTTGATCCATTTTTACGATACAAATTTAGTGCAGATTTTACGAGCTCCGCCCTGTCGCAAGGGGCACTCGAAATCTATTTAAAAAGTGGTATGTTTCCTAGTCATCTCAAAAAAATAAAAGAAGTCTACCAAACCAAAATGAACATCCTCCAAGAAGCCTGTGACTTATTGCTGCCGACTCATACTCATTTTTCAAAACCGACATCTGGCTTCTATCTAACGATCCGATTGCCCGAGAATGTAACGGCAAAACAAGTCGTTCATAAGCTAAACGAGGAGCATATATTGGTGGATGACGCCTCACGGATGTTTTTGCCAGAATACAAAAAGGACAATCTCCTTCGATTAAGCATTTCGCAAGTAAACGAGAGTCAAATTAAACGAGGGATCGAGCGACTGGCTCACTGTATTGATTTTTTTAACAGGAGAAAAAATCATTTTCCTCCAAATTATAAGTTCATCGGATAATAGGGAGAGTGTCAGTAGAGGAGAACAGCAGGGGGAGGGGGGATTTGCAGAATCAATGAGTTGTTACTCAAAGAAACGCTCGGATTGATACGTCAGCGAATGGTACGAGCAATGTTAATCTCTTTGTAATTATCTTGAATACTTGGTAGATTCCCCACCCACAAAAAATAGAAGGAATACTAATCCACTATAAAATACTATAGTTACATTGATTAATAAGTATTCAAATAAATCATATTTGTGTAGTGAAAAACTAGGGAAAAGGACAAGACTCTTTTCGTTGAAAATGCAATTTCCAAGGTTTGGGCGGATAGGCAAGTTACCAAAACTCACTTCAGGCAATAAGTTACTTGTATAGGCGAAGGGGGTGAGAAAATGGGTAGGCGAATAAAACATACTTCACGTGACGTGGAGGAGTTAGCAAGGCTCATGCTGGCGGAGGCGGTCGGTGAGGGAGCCGAAGGGATGGACTTGGTAGGAACAGTTGTGGCCAATCGGGTCGAGGCAGACTGTGAACCGGACTTCAAAAATTTGCGCAATATCAGACATGCCATCTATCAAACCATACCGGGAACTGGAATTCCTCACTTCGAGCCTGTTTTAAATGGGGCATTGTATACACAGCGTCCCAACGAAGAAGACCTTCAAAGGGCTAGGAATTTGTTGCAAGGTCATAGGAACCCTCGAGCCAGAATGAATTTGTGGTTTTTTAATCCGAGTCCGGGGCAAACATACCGCGATCCATGTACCGCCACAATGCCAAGATCCCCTATGACGCAGTTCGAATTTGCGTACAAAAATCATTGCTTCTATGTCGCTGTACCGGGCTACTGCCCAGAGTTTTATAGATAAATTAAAAAGGAGTTGATCTTCTCATGACTAGTGGAAACTCTAGTTATTATCCAATGAATGGTGGTTTTTATCCAGCTCCCATGATGCAGAACGGTGCCGCACAACAACCAAACGGCTTTCCGGCGGGTATGCCTTCTGGACCCGCGTATTCTGTGCCAGTGGTCCCGATGGGGACTGGGCAGCAGCTACCGACAGGCGTGGTGGAAGAATCGTTTATCGAAAATATCCTGCGCTTTAATAAAGGCAAGGTTGGTACATTCTACTTTACTTACCAAGGTAACAACGAGTGGAATTCAATGGTTTACCACGGGCGCGTTGAAACGGCTGGCCGTGACCATATCATCATCAGCGACCCGTCCAGCGGTAAACGCTACCTGCTGCTGATGGCAAATCTCGACTGGGTAGAATTTGATGAACAAATTAACTATCCTCACACGGAAATTAATCCGGCTGTCCAGGCGTCCATGGAAACATCGGAGTGATGTTGTAGAACGCTAAAAACCCGCTAACTTCCAAAAATGAGCGGGTTTTTAGTTCTGACCATATATAGAATGCAAATTCGGCAATTAATTGAAACGAACGTTTTCTCCTTTCAGGTTGCAAAAGGGAATGACTTGGTGGTGAGTTAAAGATTGCTAGATAAGGCTATGTTGTTACAAGCTTATTGTCGATTTTTTAATAACTCCAGTATAGAAAAACTAACAATATATCTATAGTAAATGTGGATAAACGTCTAGTTATACAGCTACTTTTCCACACAACCTAAGTTATTCACAGGGTTTAGTTTTATCATTAACGACAGAAGACTCCCTCTTCAATCGCGAGAAGGGCTTTAGCCCAGCGATAAGGGGGAGATGAATGTCGGTTGGCGATAGACAAAACGAACCTCACTGTGATATGATGAGAACATACGTTCCTGTGAAGTGGGGTGAAATCATGCTAGTGAAGAAGGCTTTTAAGTTCCGTATCTTCCCGAATGAAAAACAAATTGAGCTGATAAATAAAACGATTGGGTGTTCCAGATTTGTGTTCAACTTCTTCCTTGGTAAGCAGAAAGAAAAAGATGCCTATTGGTACATCGTCGAAGAGATGAAGCAGAATGGTCAACTGCCTTTAAACAAATGGAAAGGCGAGTTTTTCAATAAGTACGACTCGGTAAAGGCGGTTTGCCAGTTGAAAGAAAATTATCCTTTTCTAAAAGAAGTGGACAGCATTTCCCTTCAAAAGTTGAAGGCGTTCAAACTTTCGGAGAAATGCCTGAAAATCCAGAATTCCGTATTCCTGTTGATGCAAAAGACCGTGTTTTACACGCACATTTAAAAGTCGGTAATACTGATCTTATGATTTCTGATACATTCCCAGGTCAACCATACCAAATTGGATCACAAGTGACCGTAGCCATCATGATAAATAATGTAGAAAAATCAAAAGAAGTATTCGAAAAATTACAAGAAGGTGGTCAAGTAGTAATGCCACTTCAAGAAACTTTCTGGAGCCCATCATATGGACAAGTAACAGACAAATTCGGCGTAGCCTGGCAAATTTCAACACAAGTTGCTAATAATAGTTGATTTTCTTTTTAAAAAGCACCATATTACTCAAAGTAAAGTGGTGCTTTTTTGTATGTGGTAAATTAATAACTTGATCATCATTCTTCTTCAACAAACGGGCGATTTTCTGGATTAAGGAAATTATAAAAATTATCGAAATGGGGATAAGTGTTCAGTATAATGATTGTATAAATATTGGGGATGTACGATCATGAAGGGTAACAAAAGCGGTATCATTAAACAAATTTATAAAGACCACTTCAATAGGTATTGGAAAATGTATTCAGACTCCTATCCAGAGGCTTACCTAGAAGATATGAAAGAAACGGTACAAAAAGCAATTCGATGTAGTACAACTGATCTAGGTTATGCTCGATATGAATGTTTAGGTTGTGATTGAACAGAAAAACAACCAAGATTAAAAAGGAATGGAATTTAAGAAGGAGTGAAAAGCTTGAACAAAACATTTAACAAGTCACAAGAATTAGCAATTGAAGTAAAGAATCTTGTCAAAGAATTTGGTGAAAATCGTGCCGTAGATGGTGTAAACTTAACGATACCTAAAGGGACTGTATATGGTTTCTTAGGGCCGAACGGTGCTGGTAAAACAACTACAGTCAGAATGCTTGCTACATTACTTCCACCAGATGGCGGCAGTGCAAGTATACTTGGTTATGATCTTGTAAAAGAAGCAGATGAAATTCGCAGTCGGGTAAGCTTGACGGGACAATATGCTTCAGTAGATGAGGTTTTAACTGGGTTAGAAAACCTCATCTTAATTGGTCGGCTCTTAGGTTTTTCAAGAAGGCAAGCGAAGGAGAGAGCGATGGAATTGTTGAATGCCTTCGGGTTGGAGGAGGCTGCAAATCGCCAAGTGAAGAAATATTCTGGTGGTATGCGGCGCAGATTAGATATCGCGGCAAGTATTGTCGTTACACCGGAATTGTTATTCCTTGATGAGCCAACGACAGGGCTGGATCCACGCAGCCGAAATCAAGTGTGGGATATCGTTCGAGCATTAGTTAACTCAGGAACTACTGTATTATTGACTACACAATATTTAGAAGAAGCAGATCAACTTGCTGACAGGATTGGTGTCATTGATCAAGGTAAAATTATTGCGGAAGGAACGAGTGGGGAGCTTAAATCATCTGTCGGTTCAAGTACGCTTCATGTTCGTTTACTAGACCCAAAAGAAAGACAAAAGGCAGAAACAATACTTGCTCAAAAGCTAAATGTGCCTATTCTTTTTGCCTCCGATCCGACTGCACTTTCAGCACAAGTTTCGGACACGGAGCAGGCAACAGACGCATTAGGAGAATTGATTCGTTCTAATATTACGCTTACTGATTTTTCACTTGGTCAACCTAGCCTTGATGAAGTATTTCTTACATTGACAGGACGACCTCCTTTAGAAGAAGAAGCTGATAAGGGCAAATAAAACGGTAAAAAGGTAAAGGAGGCAGTACAGTGAAAACATCCAATAAAACGACAGTAGACCAATCGATGACGGATAAAATCCAAAAAGTATTATCAGTACGTACACGTCCGCAAAGACCTAATGGTGTAAGCTCTTCTATGACAATAGGCTGGCGTGCTCTTCTTAAAATAAAATACGTCCCTGAACAGCTTTTAGATGTTACCGCATTTCCAATCATGTTCCTGTTAATGTTCACCTACTTATTCGGCGGTGCTATAGTTGGCTCAACAAGTGAATATTTGCAGTTTCTCCTTCCGGGTATTCTAGTAATGACCGTTGTACAGATTACGATGTACACGGGGGTGGAATTAAACAATGATATTTCAAAAGGGATTTTCGATCGTTTCCGTTCCTTGCCTATTTGGCGTCCTTCTATTTTAGTCGGGATGCTTCTTGTGGATTCTGTTCGCTATACGTTAGCATCTGCGGTTATGATTTCCCTCGGTCTTATCATGGGCTTTCGGCCAGAAGGAGGATCACTTGGTATAGTTGCTACAGTGGCGCTTCTCATCTTATTTTCATTTAGCTTGTCTTGGATTTGGACGACACTCGGGTTAATTTTACGATCAGAGAAATCCCTCATGGGTGTAAGTATGTTAGTCATGTTCCCATTAACTTTCATCAGCAACGTTTTTGTCGATCCAAGGACACTACCTTCCTGGTTACAGGCTTTCGTTGATGTAAACCCAATCTCACTGCTTGTAACAGCATCACGAGGTTTGATGCACGGTACGGCCACATTTGAACAAATTGGATGGGTAATTATAGCATCCGTAATCATTATGGCGATATTTGCACCTATTACTATGTATTTATATAAAAATAAAGAATAAAGTGTTTGAGTAATTGGTGAATATGACTGGGGAAGAACCGTCTCACCGCTTCCTACACCATTTCATAATGAAGCATATATTACTTCCACAACGGATATACTTTTGTATATACGTTAAAAGGGAGAAGTGATAAAATGAAGAAAAGGAAGAAACAGGAGGTTTTGAAGATGAAAACAACCGTTCAAGCATGGGGAAATTCTAGCGGTGTTCGAATTCCAGCCGCCTTCAAAAAAGTCCTTGCTATAGAAAATGGAGTAGAAGTAGAAATGCGTATTGAGAACAATGCATTAATCATTGAAAAAACAAAATCAAAAGAATGGACACTTGAAGAACTAATGGATCAATACGATGCTTCTACCGAGCATAAAGAAGTCGACTTTGGCATTGAAGGCGAGGAACTCATTTAATGGCTTTTAAACGTGGCGATATTATTCTGTTAGATTTTGATCCTGCAAGTGGCTATGAGCAAAAAGGCTACAGACCCGCACTAGTTATCTCGCCGGAGATTTTTAATCAAAAAACTCCATTTACAATTGTATGTCCGATTACGTCAAAGAAAAAAGGGAATATCTTTGAGGTATCATTACCAGAAAGTGATGATGAACATAAAGTTCAAGGCGTTGTCCTCGTTCACCATGTAAAAAGTCTAGACCTTAAGTCAAGAAAAAGGAATGTACGTGTGGTAGATGAAGCTCCAAATGAAGTAGTACAGGAAGTATTAAATAAATTAAAACCTTTGGTAACGTGAGGAAGCACGGGGACAGTTCCCACGCTTCCCTACCTAAGGTCCTTTCACATCCAAACGTTTAGAGAACATCAATCAAAAACGATTTAGGCAAATCAAAGATTTGTTTCACAAAGCAAGCTACCAAATTGAGAAAATTGCTTTAGAGGAAGATGTTGATACCATTATCATTGGACAAAACAAAGATTGCAAACAAAACTCGAACATGGGTAAAAAGAATAACCAATCTTTCACGACCATTCCTCATAGTCTTTTGATTCAAATGATTACGTACAAGGTTGAACGTCATGGAATCAAAGTCGAAGTGACCGAAGAATCATACACTTCAAAAGCAAGCTTTCTTGATAATGATGATATCCCCGGTGAAGATGATTCAAAAAAATCATTTTCAGGTAAGCGTATTAAGCGTGTATTCGAACACTTCTTCAACCAACATTATTCGTACTAAAATAAAAGTAATCCCGAAGGCAGAACTCAACGGGGTAGCGGGGTTGGGTGTTTTTAGCACACCAATGTGTCAACTCCACTGATGGTTAATCGTCGTTTGAAGTCGATACCTCAGAAACCCCCACTTCAAATTTCTCTGAAATTAAGTGGCGGGAGTATTCATTTACAATGCTAATTACTCTAGGGGTAGCTACTTCCAATCTCTTTTCTTCCTTTCGCTTCTCTGTGGATTTAGGAACGTAGCTGAAAATTGGAATATGGATGAGTAACTTGATTGGTAGATAGTCATAATAATGTTATAATTAAGGCATAATAATGACACGAGGAGATGTGATTATGCCTGAAATTCGTCCAATAAAGGATTTAAGAAATACAACCGAAATCTCTGAATTGTGCCACCAAATCAAGGAACCACTTTTTATCACGAAGAACGGTTATGGGGATTTAGTTGTAATGAGTATCGAAACTTATGAAAGGTCTCTAGGAAAGTTGGAGTTATACCAAAAGTTAGCTGAAGCAGAGGCACAAATTAAAAACGGGGAAGAACTTTTAGATGGGGATGAAGTCTTTAAAGACCTAAAGAAAAAGCATGGAAGAAAATAAATACAAAATTAAAGTTACACGAAAAGCATATGAAGATCTAGATGAGATATATGGTTATATTGCTAATGAGCTTTACAATGAAGATGCAGCAGATAACCTTTTAGAAAAAATTGAAACAAACATTATGAGGTTAAAGGATTTCCCATTTTCCTGTAGTTTTGTAAGAGATGAAATATTAAAAAATTAAAGGTTATCGTAAGCTTATCATTGATAATTACATTGTTTTTCATCTAGTCAGTGAAGCTGAAAAAGAAGTTGTTGTCATGCGTGTGCTTTACAGCAAACAAAAGTACCAAGACCTTATTTAGTACAGCATCCCCTAGGTTCCGGGTGTCTGACCCCCGGCGCGTTAGGTAAATTAATCAAATTATTATTTTTTTGTAAATAACAAGAACAAGAAGCCCAACTATAATAAAGAATGGCTCCATTATACCTAAAAACGATAGAAAATCTTGAAATAACATGTTCAAAGAATTATAGTCGAATATTTGCAATCAAAAATAATATAATTAGTCCGTCCTAATATCAATTTCCTCATTTTTAACTCCGGGAAGCGTGGGGACGGTTCTAACAGGGGACAATCGGGAGTTTTGCGCGAAAGAAGGCACAACTAGCGGATTTTTATCTGCTCGTTGTGCCTTTATCTATCTATATATTTATACTTACACGCAAAATTTTTGATTGCCCCAGAAGAATGAAGTCGCGATCTCCAGTATAGCTTCAAATTATTATTAAACTGACACGAAATGTCCACATTCAGAAGAAGAGATTTCGCTACTTGTATCGAATAATGGAATTTCAATCTTTTTCCTTCCATAGGTGTATTTATTGCCAATTTTATAACAACATTATACTCTATGTTTCTTTAAATAGCATTGGGGTTTTGACCTTTTGCCATCGCAGAGCGATTTCGTTCTTCTGTTAGAACCGTCCCACCGCTTCCCCTTGCAAAATACAATTCGCATTTGCAATTAAACTCATACCTAATTTCCATCTCCATCAAAACTTTAAAACCTCTGCTAAGGTCCTTCATTATTTCATTTCGAAAAATCCAGTCAACTATCTTTTATCCAAAGCGCATGCAAATTTAACCTTGAGGTGAATCAAATATGCCTAAAAAATCAAGGACAAAAAACAGAAGTGGGATTTACCACATTATGCTAAGAGGAATCAATAAACAATTAATCTTTGAGAAGATGAAGATAGGAGGAGATTGATTGAAACGCTAAACGGTACAAAGGCAAATGCGGCTACCAACTGAAAAACGGTATAACTATTTAACTTAATTTAAAATTAACGAAAACTCTCCAACAATAGTGGGTCTGACCCTTTTCAATTATATAAAATACTAAAAGATTGTTTAAACAGCTTGTTCTGAAGTGAGTAAATAGGTACTATGATTCAAATTGCAGCTAAATTGATTAATCAGGGAGAGTTTGGACCAATCTTTTCATAAATGGTTAAATGAGAGGGGGAGGTCTAATTGGGAGAGAAATCAATCATAAAGGAAGCGTATTGGCTTAGATCAATCTCTTGCTTAGCAGTTGTTTTGACACATGCTGTTAACACGACATTAGCCAATTATGATCATTCGATTTCTCAGTTTGATGAACATGTCTTGATTTTTATAAGGTTTATGGCGTTTTTTGGAACACCGGCTTTTGTCTTTCTTTCTGAAATGCTGCTTGCTCATGCCTATCCAAATGGAGTTCCTGAAGACTTTTTTCGGAAACGTGTGAAATATTTATTAGTACCATTTGCTTTTATGGGCGTGGTATTTGCAGCGATTGAAAGTAAGTCTCAATCCGAATTTCTTCAGCAAGTTGTCTTAAATGTTTTTTTAGGAGGGTACACTGGCTACTTTATCTTAATTATCTTTCAATTCTACTTATTACACGTACTCTTTCATAAATACTTAAGACAGTGGTCTCCTGCTAGAGTATTAAGCATAGCTTTTATCATAAATGCCAGCTATCTAATCTTCTTTAACTTTACAGAACCAGTTCAAACATCTGTGGGAGAGTATGTTTGGCAAAGAGGGTATTGGCTTTTCTGTGTTGGTTGGCTTTTTTACTTTGTTTTAGGCTATTATTGTGGGAAAAATTATGAGGCTTTTAAGAGAAAGCTTCAAGAGCATAAAATGGTGTTAACGATATCTCCCGTACTAGCACTCTTTTTGATTGTTTTCTTAGTGAGAAGCGACATATTACCAGAGGTTTCATCGAAAAGAGTAGACTATATTTTTTATACGGTGAGTGTTATTTTGTTGATCATTACCTGGACTTCAAAACTAAAGAGGATACCAGAGATGATCCTTCTAATAAGTAAATATTCTTTTACGATTTACTTAATTCATAAAGTATTTCTTTATTATTTACCAACCATTGCTTATCTTAGTCCACTAGGCTATTTTTTATTTGCTGCTGTTTTTTGTACGTTTGGATCAATGGTAGTATCAAAAATGTTTACCTATGTTCCATATAGTAAGTATTTGATAGGAAATCCCCTAACGATCCCAAAAGAAAAGCGGCAGAAGTCGGTGCCTGTCACAAACCGGAATGTTTAGGTGCCAGATTTTTTGGGGACAGGTTCCTTGTTCCTCTACAGCTGGTGTTGTTTTTGCGAATTTGGCTGGGGGGATGAAGTTCGATAGAGCGTCAAATAATTCTCTTCTATAGTAGTAGAGGGTTATTTGACGCTTTTCGTCGTTCATTAGTAGAATGCCGTATTGTGCTATTTAAATAGAGGTCTTTGAAATAGCAGCCTGTATGGATCGAGCGGCTTTTTTTGTGCTTTTTGGTTCCGAGCTTCTTTAAACAAGCATAAAAATATCGAGAGTCTATTCTCCTAATATTCTTGACTAGGCGATGAAGAAAATTGTGAAAAAGTCGTAGAATATGGGGAAATAAATAGTATTTACTAATTACAAGAAAAGGCATAGGCTTGCACACCTTGAGTATAGTAGGATGTGAGATAAAGGAAGAGTTTTGGATTGCGTGCCTGGCTATACTCAATATTCATTATGTCTTGGTAAGGTAATAAGCAATCCTGCATGTAAAAAAGATAGATGGTGTTTGAAAGTGAAAATTTTTTACAAGTATGGAGGAGAGAAGAAATGAGCAGGAAAAAAGAAGTTGAAACCTTAACACAGAAACGTCTAATGAAAATATTAGAGGAAGCGTATAAAAAAGGTTCAAACTCTGCTACTATTACTTCAAAACAATTAGTAGAGGAAATGTCAGCTGTCTTAAAGCCATATGTTAAATCCGAACAGTAAAATAGAAAAGGATAAGGTGAAATCATGTTTAAAATCGTTACCGCTTTCTTTGCAATTATCTTAGTTTGTCTGCCTTTGTTTAATAAATCCGCCATGGCTGAGACGTACAAGGTTCAAGAGCGGGGTACCCTTTTGAAAATTGCTGACAAGTATAGAACATCAGTAGATACAATTGTTAACTTGAACAAATTGCTATCCACTCAACTTAAGCCAGGTCAATATTTAGAAACTCCTAAAACGTACAAAGTTAGTGAAGGGGAAACACTTTATAAAATTTCTAAGGAAATCAGAGTCACTCTACTTGAGTTATTAGAAGCAAACCCAACTATTAACAATCCTGATTGGATTTATCCTGGACAAATAATCAATGTTCCAATAAAAAATGAAATGATTTATATGGGGGATTCCAGTAAGAAACGAATCGCGCTTACGTTTGACGACGGTCCAGAAGATACCTATACGCCGCAAATTTTAGAAATTTTAAGGGAAAAAGGTGTAAAGGCTACCTTTTTTGTCGTAGGAGAGAGAGTCAAAGAGTATCCAGAACGACTAAAACAAATGTACAGAGAAGGACATGCTATCGGTAACCATACATGGGATCACCCGCATTTACCTGAGCTCACGGACGAACAAATGAACGAAAGCATTCAGTCCACTACCGCAGAAATTGAGAAAATTATAGGGTTCAAACCAGATTTATTCCGACCGCCATATGGAGAAATTGAAGATCGGCAGGCAGAACTGCTTACTAAACAAGGCTATCGTTCCATCATGTGGACGGCCGATACAAAGGACTGGAGCGGAGTGTCTGCAGAAGAAATTGTCTCAAGAGTGAAGCAAGACGCTAGCCCTGGGGCTATCGTTCTTCAACATAACTACCATGTTGAGGGAAAATTTGAAACGGTTAAGGCATTGCCTGAAATCATTGACGAATTACGCGCACAAGGCTATGAGTTTGTTACAGTTCCAACACTGTTAGGTAAGTAGAAACAAAAGATAAAATGAAAAAACAAATCCCACTTTCTCATGTGTGCAATGAGAAAGTGGGATTTTTAAGAGAGTAAAAGACGACTATGTTAGGGTATCGAACTCCTAACATAGTCGTCTATATCAATCGCTTTAACCTTTTAATCAAACGGAACTTAATTCTCAGTGCTCTGATTATTTATCTCCAAATGCTCCTTCAACACTTCGGAAAGTTCCTGAACTTTCTCTTCATCTGGTAAATAATAATACACTTCGTCCATCTCTCTGTCTTCACCTGCGATTTGGTGTTCTTCTATCTGATTCAGGGCATCTCTGTAATTGGATTGAATAGACCAGATATCGCCCAGGCTGAAATTCGTTCGAATATTGTCTTCTACTACACTCAATATTTCTTCAATTCTCGTAACGGAGGAGAAGCTCGCACCTTTATCGATCAATATTTGAAGAACTTCCCGCTGCCGTTCTTGACGGCCGAAGTCTCCGCGCGGGTCTTGTGCACGCATACGCGCATAGCTCAAAGCATCTTCCCCATTCAATTGAAGCTTTCCTTCCTCAAAGTGGGTACCTCTATATTTGAAATCGAAATCATTCTCTACTTCGATACCTCCTAGTGCATCGACCATGTCTTCGAAACCTTCCATATTCACCCGTACAAAGTAATCAATCGGGATATCGAGGAAATTTTCGACGGTGCGTATCGTCATTTCCGTTCCACCGAATGCATACGAATGGTTAATTTTATCCTTGTCACCTAATCCTACAATTTCGGTGTATGTATCACGGGGTATACTCACCATTTGGGTGGACTTCGTACTAGGGTTTACCGTTACAACAACGAGTGCATCGGAACGCTGGTAAGGGTCACCTTCATCTTCATCAGGTTCATCAATCCCAAATAATAACATAGAAAATGGATCCCCTTCATCAAAGTTAATCGATGCGAGGCGCTTTTCCGAATCCTTCCGGTCGATATTTTCCTGGATATTTGTAAATGTTGACGTGACCAGATTCCACCCGTAGCTTCCTGCAACTACAATCATCACACTAATCATGGTAACCGTGACGAGCAGTATTTTCTTCCATTTTATTTTATTTATCATAATCTCACCTAAACTTTTCGTTTATACGCCGGAACCTGAGAAACTGGATCCATCTCATATTTTCTACCGGTCCGGGATACTTTCTTCCAATCTTTGTTAAAGAAATAAGCGATACTGCCGTACATGACAAAATACATCGTTACAAAGCGGTGAATAAACACATCATAAATGACTGTTAGGAATAGACGAAACCAGTCGCCTTTTTCAAACGTAAATCCGTGACGCTTCACCTGTCGGAGTGCCAATAAATTATAAATAAAATTAAATAAGAAAATATAGGATAAATAAACAATAATAAATCCGATATATGCAAAGTGCACGTTCAAGAAAGCATTAGTAATAAAAAATCCTACTGTAAAATATGCAGCCAGAATCCCAACAAATAAAGATTCAACAATATAGAAAAACGAAACAGCTTTTGTTACGACTGTTTTTATCAGGAAGTAGCGGAAATGGACGAGGCAATCCATATAGGACTTTTGCCAACGAATCCGCTGCTTGAATAAATCTCTCCACGTTTCAGGTAACTCAGTATAACTGATTGCTTCCGTAATCAGCAGGACTTTTTTATTCTTTTGTTTGGCTATATACCGGTGGATCTTTAGCGTGATATCAATGTCTTCCCCGACAGATGATCGGTAGCCACCGACATCAATCAGAGCTTTTTTTGTAAAAATACCAAATGCACCGGATATGATAGCTAGTGCTTGAAAACGTGCAAGTGATAATTTCGTTACATAAAATGCCTTCAGAAATTCAAGCATTTGTACACGAATGAGCATGTTTGTCCCGGCCAATGACAACTTTTTCAACGGATTGGCTGTCTTTGTCTGCAATACATGAATCATCCCGCCCGCAGCTACAACATCCGGATCAGCAAATTTTTCATTCACAACCGTTAAAGACGGAGCTGTCAATATCGTATCAGCATCCAATGTCACGACCAATTCTTTCGACGCATGTTCTATCCCTGCATTTAAAGCATCCGCTTTTCCGCCATTCACTTTATTGACGACATAAATATTCGGATAAAGATCGGATTGATAAACCCTCACGACTTCCATGTGCAACAATTTACCAAGGGGAGCTTTCCAGCATTGCTTCAAATTTAAATGATGGTGTAAGAGCGAAAAAGTCTCATCCGTTGAGCCATCATTGATATAGATAACTTCAAAATTTGCATAAGCCAAGGACCTCATACTATGAACCGATGTTTCGATAATTCCGGCTTCATTATAACAAGGAACTAAAATGCTGATTCCCTTTTCTGACTCCGGGTTTCGTTTGACAAGCTCATCCTCTTCACGAAACCAGGGCAAGCAATGAAATAAATGTAGCAGAGGGAAAAATAGACATAAACAGAAAAAGGCTAATAAAAATAGTTCCATCTTATAAGACTCCTCTCTTAAAAGCTCTTTGTAACATGATTCATCAAAAATCGACCATTTACAAGGGGCTTTTAAAGAAACGATGCCGACGACCCAGAAAATTCAATGAAATTAATTCACAATTTTTCATAAAGTAATCCATACTTCCTAAGATGAACCTAGGAAGTATGGTGCCTATCCTTTAGTGCGGTGGTGTGTTAAAAAATGAAAGATTGATAGGGTTCATTTAATGAAAGGGTTATCATTTTCATGCGGGATTCTGGTTCCTGACCCCTGGCACGGTAGTGTGTTAAATTGAGGAGAAAAAGTAGGAGACAGTGGTAATTATCTCCTACAAGAAAAGACTAATTTTCATCTGAAGTAATGATACCGGAAATTCTGACAATGTTACCAATTGATGTTCTTCTATTTTCTTCAGTAGGTATGATAGTAACTGTGTGGTCCCCATACTCTAATTGATCATCAACTAAGAAGTACCTTTCTACATTTTTAGCAGAATAAGCATCAATGGTCTTTCTTTTTTCACCATCTATATATACGTCAAACTTCCCGCCATCTCTATTATTAATTACTGCCACTCCAACTAAATTACCCTTAAACTCATATTCTAGTGAAGCATTTTTAGAATTACTAACTAAATAAGTTTCCTTATCTAGAAAACCATTAATATATTGCGGATGTTTGTTTAGTTTTGTTTCAGAATAGATCACTTCTTTTCCTGAAGGTAACTGATATATTTCCATCTCTTCATACCTTTTCTTTAATGAATCGAATATTAAATTGGCATAAATTTCATAACCTTTGTCGTTTGGATGAACACCATCATCAGCTAATGGAGTTCCACTTTGTTCTACCTCTTGAACTGGAGGATACGTATCAATATGTAATAGTCCATAATCTGCTGAGATATTTGCAATTGCATTTCGAATCGTTTCGTTTTCTACGTGGCTTTCGGTGATCGTTACAACGTCTGCAGTTGGGAACTTGACGATAACATTATTAACTAATTTTTCATATGTATTACTAAATTGATCAGATTCAATTAGTTTCTGGTCATTCTGTCCGTATACCAAAAATACCAAATCATAGTTGTCTTCTGTTTCAAATTTATTTAACTCTAGTAAACCATCAAAAGAGTCGGATCCCCCTTTTGTCAAAAGATCAATAGTTGGTCTCACGTTAAATTCATTTTCAAATGAATTAGAAATTAACTCAGTCCAACTGTTTTCTAGATTGCTAACTCCTGTACTGTGTCCTATACTATCTCCAATAACAAGAAAACGGACATCTTGTCCATTTTCCAAACGGTTAAACAGACCTGACACTTCATCACCTTCCTTGCTATTTGTAAGCATTAATAGACCAATAACTGATATTAATAAGAGACTTATTAATATCACCCATCCCTTCTTCATAAAAAACACCTCTCATAATGTTATTTTTTTCTTGAGTAAATTTCATCATTTGAATCTTTAGTCTCGCAAGGTTTTCAAGACAAAAAAGAGTCCTTCCCAAAAGTAGAATTCATTCATTGCCACACAACCCGAAAGATAGGTAGAATTTGTCGATAACGAATGTTAATTGTATTACATAAAACTTTGTTAGTAAAAGAAAACCTTTTTATTGAATAGGTAGCGTATCTTAATTCCTGTCTCCTGACACAGTAGTGTGTTAAAGTGAATTTAGGTGAAAAGAGTGACTGTCTTCCACAAATACGGTGGGGAGACTGGTATCTTTTTCGTGCTTAAGCATGGACTGGCGAAATTCCAATGGATCAAAGTGCTTCTATTTGTGTTATAAGGAATAGGTAGGATCTATAATTTAAATTAATTAAGGATGTGTTGACAAATGAAAATAGCAGTAGCCGGAACAGGTTATGTAGGATTATCAAATGCGGTGCTATTATCTCAACATTTTGAAGTCGTTGCAATCGATATCATTCAAGAAAAAGTAGACATGATCAATAGAAAAGAATCTCCAATTGTCGATAAAGAAATTGAAGAGTTTTTAACGACAAAAGAATTGCATCTTGTTGCGACAACGGATACATACCAAGCATACGAAGGTGCAGAGTTTGTAATTATCGCAACCCCAACGGACTATGATCCAGAGAAAAACTATTTCAACACGAAATCAGTTGAGAGTGTGATCGAAACCGTTTTAGAAATTAACCCAGCTGCCTTAATGGTGATCAAATCAACGGTTCCAGTTGGATTTACAAAAGAAATAAGAGAAAAATACGAGACAGAGAATATTATCTTTTCTCCAGAGTTCCTACGTGAAGGAAAAGCATTACATGATAACTTGTACCCATCTAGAATTATTGTCGGAGAACGATCAGAACGTGCGGAAAAGTTCGCTTCTTTATTAATGAAGGGAGCCATAAAAAAAGATGTTCCTGTTCTGTTTACGGATTCTACAGAAGCAGAAGCAGTTAAACTGTTCTCCAATACGTACTTAGCCCTTCGAGTAGCTTACTTCAATGAGCTTGATACGTATGCAGAAGAAAAAGGCTTAAATACAAAGCAAATTATTGAAGGGGTTGGTCTAGATCCGAGAATAGGGGACCACTACAACAATCCATCCTTTGGCTTTGGTGGATATTGCCTGCCAAAAGATACAAAACAGTTACGAGCAAACTATGAAGATGTTCCGAATAACATCATCGGAGCAATTGTAGATGCCAATACAACGAGAAAAGACCACATAGCAGCAAAAATAATCGAAAAGAACCCGAAAGTCGTTGGGATCTACAGGCTTACAATGAAAACCAACTCAGATAACTTCAGAGCCTCAGCGATCCAAGGCATTATGAAACGAATCAAGTCGAAAGGAATTGAAGTCGTCGTATATGAGCCAGTACTTGAGGAAGATACGTTTTATAATTCTAGAGTTGTTAGAGAGTTAGAAGAGTTTAAACGAATGTCTGATGTGATTGTGTCTAATCGATTAGATGCGGATTTGGCTGATGTCGAAGAGAAGGTTTATACGAGGGATTTGTATAATAGGGATTAGGTTTGGTTGCAATGAGCTTACTAATATCGTCTGTATAGAAGTAAGCTACATAATTTTTCAACTAATTCCCCTTTAGGTGATGCGACCAGACACTGGCAGCCAAGCTTTTATTTTATAGAGCGTGTTCAAGAAGCTGGCAATGGCTTCTTGAACACGGCCTTAAGGGCATGTAGTGGCTTTGCTCATTGCTTCGAGGTTGTTCAAAAAGCGAAAACACCCCTTGAACAACCTCTTAATAACTATTCGCTTGGATGAAGAACTGTGATTGTTGATAGTTATAAGTAACCTTTGAAAAGTCAAATGGCTGGCCATTGGTTAGATGAAAGATACTTTCAACGCAAAGTTTCGGTAATCCGGGTTCTAATTGTAAATACTTCGCTTCTTCCGCGTTTAGCTGATCGACCTGAAGATACATATCCGAAAAACCGACCTTTAATCCAAGTCCTTCCCTAATGTAATGAAATATTGATTCAGAGACAATTTCGTTATTTAAATAAGTAATGATCGATTTATTATAAAAAGATTCTTCTAAACATAGTGTTTGCCCATTAATGTTTCGGATTCTTTTTACATAATAAACATCGTCACTTTGTTCAATATTTAAATTGACAGCCGCTTCCTCTGTCGGTTTTCTTACTTCTAATTCAATAACTTCTGACGTTACGTTAAAGTCGTCAAGGTCTTTTTTAAACCCTTGATTAGATAGCAGACTGATATATCCTTTTCTCCTATGCCTTCTAACAAAAATTCCGCTGCCTCTGACTTGAAAGACGACTCCTTTTCTCTCTAACAGATCTAAAGATTTCGTGATCGTACTCTTACTCACTTCAAATTGAGCCATGAATGTCTCCAATACTGGCAGCTTATCTCCTTGTTGAAGCTCATTTTCTTCAATATACTTCTCAATTTCGATTGCGATTTGCTGGTACTTTAACATAGACATTCCTCTTTATTTTATTTATCCACTACATTATCAGCATTATAACATAAACTTAACCAAGGAACATCTAATCTAATTATAAACAAATAAAATTGTTATTAAGGTATTGATAAATTATACCGGTACAATTATAATGTGAATGTATACTAAAATATTAAAAGGGGGGTTTAAAGTGTCGGGTAAAGTTAGAGATTATACGAAGCTTGCGCAAGACATTCTAGAAGCTGTTGGCGGGGAAAAAAATGTAATTGGAGCTACACGTTGTGCCACCAGACTTAGATTAGTACTGAAACGCTCAGATCCAAAGGCAAAAGAAAAAGTAGCATCTATGCCTGGTGTTATTACAGTTGTAGAAAACGGTGGCCAATTTCAAGTTGTTATTGGTCAGCATGTTGGAGAGGTCTATGAAAAATTTTCAAGCTTAGTAAACCTTGATACATCTGATGACAACAATGAGAACAAAGGAACCATCTTAAACCGTGTCATTGCTACAATGTCAGCCGTGTTTGCACCATTTATTTACATTTTAGCTGCAGCCGGTATTTTACAAGGTTCGTTAATCATAATTAATTTATTGTTTGCAAGTTTTGCAGCAACTGGCACTTATGAGGTTTTAAGTTTTATATCATGGGCACCATTTGCTTTCTTACCGATTTTCATTGCCATTACAGCATCGAAGCATTTTAGAACAAACACATATATTGCAGTCGCTTGTTGTGCTGCCTTGGTTAGTCCGACATGGGCAGAGATGGCTGGACGAATTGCAGCAGGAGAGAGCATTACGTTTTTAGGGTTTGGCTTAACTGAAACGGTGTATATGTCTTCAGTGCTGCCGCCACTATTTTTAGTATGGATTTTGTCTTACCTGGAAAAGTTTTTAAATAAGAACATGAATGAAGTCATTCGACCGTTATTTGTTCCATTTTTGTGTATGTTAATCATGGTTCCTTTAACGATTGCATTAATTGGTCCTATTTCAACAGCAGGAGCAAGTGGAATTGCCAATGGTTATAACTTCTTAGCAGAAAATGCACCTGCTCTTGCGGGAGCGATTATTGGAGGCTTCTGGCAAGTGCTCGTTATTTTTGGTGTGCATTGGGGAATTACACCAATGGTATTAGCGAACTATGATTTATATGGCCGAGATTCATTCCAAGCGTATCAAACGATTGCTGTTATTGCGCAGGTTGGTGCGGTCCTTGGAGTTATTTTGAAAGCACGAAGTCAAGAAACGCGAAAAGTCGGCGTTTCAGCTGGGATAACCGGTTTGTTTGGAATTACAGAGCCAGCCATTTATGGTGTAACGTTGAGGTTTAAGAAGCCGTTTATTTTTGGTTGTATTTCAGGTGCAGTCGGTGCAATTGTAGCAAGTTTCTTTAATCCTTATTACTTTGCCTATGCGGGTTTACCTGGTCCGTTAACGATTGTAAACGGTATCAGTTCAGACTACCCAATGTCGATTTGGGGGATTTTAATCGGAGTTGCAATTGCCATTATTCTTCCTGTCATTTTCATTCAAATTTTTGGGTACGGTGAAGATACAGCAAAAGCAGCAGGCAGTGATAGCTTAGTAGAAGAGCAAGGTCAAAGTGGGGAAAAGTTACAGGAAAGTTCCAACAATAATGAAGAAATAGTAGATGCTCCATTTACTGGAAAAGTTATCCCTTTATCAGAGGTTCCAGATGAAGTATTCAGTTCAGGAGCAATGGGGAAAGGGGTAGCAATAGAACCTTCAGACAACAAATTGTATGCTCCGTTTGACGGAATGGTTGTTATGGTAGCACCGACAAAGCATGCGATCGGTCTGCGTTCAAATTCAGGAATTGAATTACTTGTGCATATTGGATTAGAGACGGTTTCATTAAATGGAACACCTTTCTCTTTACATGTAAAAGACGGAGATAAGTTTAAAAAAGGTGACTTACTCGTCAGTTTTGATAAAGAATTCATCGAGAAAAAAGGGTTAAAAACGATTACGCCGATCATCATAACGAATTCACACGCTTATAAAGATGTAATCATCGAAGAACTTACAGCTTGTACACTAGACCAGGAATTATTTACAGTAGTAAAATAGGGGGAAGTTAACATGTCAAAAATGCCAGCAGGTTTTCTATGGGGCGGCGCTTTAGCCGCTCATCAATTTGAAGGTGGATGGGATCAAGGCGGGAAAGGGCCAAGCGTAGTCGATGTCATGACAGCCGGTGCCCATGGCGTACCGAGAAAGATAACAGACACAATCGAAGTGAATGAATTTTATCCAAATCATGAAGCCATCGATTTTTATCACCGCTATAAAGAGGATATTGCTTTATTTGCTGAGATGGGATTAAAGTGCTTACGAACATCTATCGGCTGGAGCCGAATTTTCCCAAAAGGTGATGAGGCTGAGCCTAACGAAGCAGGGCTGCAATTTTATGATGATGTATTTGATGAATTGCTGAAGCATGGAATTGAGCCTGTCATCACGTTATCTCACTTTGAAATGCCATTACATTTAGCAAGGGAATATGGTGGATTTAGAAGTAGAAAAGTAGTAGACTTCTTCGCAAAATTCGCTGAGGTTTGCTTCAATCGCTATAAAGGGAAAGTGAAATACTGGATGACCTTTAACGAAATCAATAATAAAATGGATGTGAATAATCCTCTATTTTTATGGACCAACTCAGGGGTGGCTGTAAAAGAAGGAGAAAATGCAAAAGAAGTGATGTATCAAGCGGGACATCATGAACTGCTTGCAAGTGCTTTAGCGGTAGCAAAAGGAAAAGAAATTAACCCAGAGTTCCAAATTGGAGCAATGGTTTCCCATGTACCTATTTACCCGTATTCTTCAAACCCGGAAGATGTGATGTTAGCGGAAGAGGAAATGAGACAACGCTACTTCTTTCCTGATGTTCACGTTCGTGGCTATTACCCTAGTTATGCGTTAAAAGAATTTGAAAGAGAAGGATACAATATCAAGTTCGAAGACGGCGATGAAGAAATCTTAAGAAACGGTAAGGTTGATTACTTAGGTTTCAGCTACTACATGTCAACAACTGTGAAAAGTGATGTTACAAATGATAACACTGGAAATATTGTTAATGGCGGATTACCTAACGGTGTTGAAAATCCATACATTAAATCTAGTGATTGGGGCTGGGCAATCGACCCAACTGGTTTACGATATACATTAAACCGTTTTTATAACAGATACCAAATCCCTTTATTTATCGTAGAAAATGGATTCGGTGCAGTCGATACGTTAGAAGAGGATGGTTCAATCCATGACCCAGAAAGAATCGAGTATTTAAAATCACACATTGAAGCATTAGAAAAAGCAGTCACGTACGATGGTGTTGATTTAATCGGTTATACACCTTGGGGAATCATCGATATCGTATCATTTACAACAGGTGAAATGAAAAAACGGTATGGAATGATTTATGTCGATCGTAATAACGAGGGAAAAGGATCGATGAAGCGCTATAAGAAGGATTCGTTTAATTGGTATAAGCAAGTAATTGAGACGAATGGTGAACAATTATAATAGGGGGA
The DNA here is from genome assembly GCF_036663595.1 of Halalkalibacter lacteus. Classification (NCBI taxonomy): domain Bacteria; kingdom Bacillati; phylum Bacillota; class Bacilli; order Caryophanales; family Bacillaceae; genus Halalkalibacter; species Halalkalibacter lacteus. The sequence continues at coordinate 69,134 of NZ_JAWRVL010000015.1, read as the reverse complement.
CAGGTTCCTTGTCCCTTCTTGTCATCCCCCGATAGAGTTCAAGACTTTTGTTCTTGCACCTTTCCATGTTTAAATAGGGGAAAGCGTATATAAAGAAAGGGTGGATGAACATGCAATCGTTAAATGGGAAAAAAGCACTTATTACAGGAGGAAGCAGAGGAATTGGACGAGCAACTGCTATTGCACTTGCTAAAGAAGGTGTGGAACTCGGTCTTATTGCGCGTTCAGAGGAAAGCTTTGAAGTGGTTCGAAACGAATTAACTGCACTTGGCGCAACGTTTGTCACTGCTGTTGCGGATGTTTCTAAAGAAGATGAGGTTCAGCAAGCGATTAAAGAGATAGAAGATCAACTTGGGGGCATTGATATCCTGATTAATAACGCAGGGGTTGGAGTACGAGGATCCTTTCAAGAACTCTCAACCGATCAGTGGAAAAAGGTGCTAGACACTAATGTTATGGGCATTGTACATGTCACGAAAGCAGCACTACCTGGGATGATTGAGAAAAATAAAGGGGATATCATTAACATTTCCTCCATGTCGGGGCTAAAAGGTACTGTAGGATCGAGCGCTTACAGTGCATCCAAATTTGCTGTGGTTGGTTTGAGCGAGTCGCTCATGCAAGAGGTGCGCCAACATAACATTCGCGTTAGTGTATTAACGCCAAGTCTTGTGGAAACAGACTTTACACGCGGAAGAGATCACGAACCAAATCCCGAAAAATTTATGCAAGCTGAGGACTTAGCAGAATATATGGTAAGTCAGCTCAAGCTGGAACAGCGGACATTTATTAAAAGCGCTGCACATTGGGCGACGAATCCGTTTTAGGGGGGGACAGGTTCCTTGTCTCTTCTTCCCATAAGAGAAACGTAAGCAAAATCAATCGATAGTATCTATAGACGAATGCTGGTAATAGATTGGAAGTCTATTGTTAGGATTGAGGGGGGATTATTAACGTTGCAGCTAAAGGATGGGGAGGTGGGAGTTATTTCTAAGCGACGAACGGTGTTCCTGCCCTCCAAGAAAAATGGTGAGTCAGCTATTTGTATGTAAAAGACAAAAGATTAAGAAATTACTTTTCATTGATTTTCCTATCTTTAAGATGAAATACGTCAAAACTATTCTAAACGACATTGGTTGATAATACATTTCTGATCATAACCCCAATAGGAATCGGAACTTTAGTACTAAGACTAATTTATAAATTACATTTCAAATAACTTGGAACTGCACGTCACAACTAACTTTTAAAACCATGTGTTGTGCTCCGGGGCGATCTGGAAGCAGCAAAAAGGGACAGAGGAACCTGTCCCTTTTTCCTATTCTACAACAGGCATTCTTTTTATGCTTGAATCGGTAAATATATCATTTTCGTCAGTGCTTTTTGTGGAAAATTCAGAAATGATTGCTCCTTCATCGCCCGCTTGAAACCAATGAAGAGTGTTTGGAAATAAAGTGTATTGTTCTCCTGCATTTAGTATAATCTCATTCCATACGGTAAATGTATCTTCTTTATCTTTGGGAATAACTGCTTTGGGATTTTTGACATTTGGTCCTGGCACGTACAAGTAAACGGTTCCATTTCGACATCTGAAAGTTTCCTCTTTACCAGGCGAATCTCCAACAGGAGGGTGTAAATGTTCTGGACAAGTTTGTCTAGGTAGAAGAACTAGGTCCTTAGCACAGCAACGTTCAGTATTAATGTATTCAATTAGCTGTAAACCAAACTCTCTAATTCTATTAAGACCGAAATCTGCTATTTCCAATTTTTCTATCTCCCTATTTGTTAACGTAATATTCGATTGTTGAAAATAGGCTAGTGTCTCTTCTTTAATTTGATCATATTCCTCACGTAAAAGCATCTGAATCCCTCCATTTTTATTTAATACTAAAAGTTTAAAATATAAAATCGAGATGATCTATGACGAAAATAAATAACTTCTTATCCAAAATTCAGATTCCCTTTAATTTTAGGTGAAATAGAAAAACTATGAATGATTTAGCGTGCAACGGAATTTTATGAATCTGAGTATTGGTTAAATGTAATTGAATTATAGACATTTATATTTATAGGTTCCTGCCCTATAGTAGGAGATGTAATGTAAGTGTTTACAAAATAAAAAATGTTAGGGGAGAAACAATGATGGTAAGAAAAATGACAGTGCCGCCAATGAAATTAGTAGATCATGAGGGGGATGGCACTCAAATATGTGCAGTTATGTCAGACATAGAAAAAGTAGAAATAAAACGTGCAGAGATTCCAGAACCTGCTGAAGGGGAAGTACGGATAAAAGTAAAGTGGGTCGGCATATGTGGCAGTGATGTCGAAGTGTACCGTGGAGCTCGTGAGCCGGAGTTTATTTCTTATCCAACACGTCTTGGACATGAAGTGGCAGGGGTTATCGACAAAGTTGGTAAAAATGTATTGGGACTTAATGTAGGTGATCATGTTGCTCTTCGGTATATTTGGGGAGCTTTTGCAGAGTATGTATGCTGTAAACCATTCTCTGTTAAAGTCTTACCGAAAGAGTTACCTCTTATTGAAGGGTCTTTAATAGAAGTCATTCCAGCATTATTATCTGCTGCAGAAAATGCGGATATTTCGCCAACTAAAAATGTGTTAATTATGGGTCAGGGAGTTAGTGGACTTGCATTAACACAAGTAGTAAGTCTGTTTAGTCCTAAAAATTTAGTTGTCACGGACTTGTTTGATGAAAAGTTAGAGTTGGCGAAAAAATATGGAGCAACTCATACTTATAAAATCCCTTCACATGATGCAAAAACGATGGATATTATAGGGGATGATTTTTCAGAAGGTTTTGACATAGTCATTCCATGTCTACTTGAAGGATCGGGAATGGTAGATGCAATTGATGCAGCTGCGCAAAATGGAAGAATTGTCATGTATGGTTGCATAGGTACATGTCATGAACCTATCGATTTCTTTAAAGTTCATAAAAAACGGTTAGATATTTTTTCTACTGAACCAAAGAGAGATATCGATAATCGCCGATATTTTGATGAGGGGTTAAAACTAGTCATGGATGGCCTAGTAAATACGAAAGAAACCATTACTCATATTTTCCCTTTGGAAAAAGTTGATGAAGCTTTTAAAACGCGAAATAATCATAAAGGTGACACGATACATGTAATGATTGATTGTGAAGTAAAAGGATCTAATGAAAAGAATGACTAACTCCTGTTTTTATTGTGAAAAAGATAGTACTTTAAGAGAATTAATGATCGAAGTAGTAGAATTAAAGACTTCTACATTATATTTAAATAAAGATCAAACACATCTTGGACGATGTATTCTTGCCTTTCATACCCATAAGAAAGAGTTATTTCAATTATCAAACATTGAACTTCATAGTTTTATGGAAGAGTTATCGAAGGTAGCAAAAGCATTGCAAGAGGCTTTTAATCCACAAAAAATAAATTATGCTATTTATGGTGATCTCGTGTCTCATCTCCATTTTCATATTGTACCTAAATATGAAAATGGAAGAGACTGGGGAGAAGCTTTTGTTAATGCTCCTATACAAAAAAAGTTTGTAATTGAATCCGAATATCATCAACTGATTGAAAAGATTAAAGTACAGTTGGAAAAAGAGGAGGAAATAACATGGTGAAAGGGACAAATGGTTTGGTTGTGTTTTTATTAGGAATGGTTCTATTTATAGTAGGCTGTTCTTCTGAAGGAACTGCGAATAATGACAGCGCTAACAATTTGTCAGGAGATCAGATTGTATTGCGTCTATCAGAACCGCAAGTAGATGAATACCCGGATTCAATAGCGGAAAAAGAATTTGCTAAAAGAGTAGAAGAACTCTCTAATGGTCGAATAAAAGTTGAAGTATATACAGGTGGTCAACTAGGGGATGAAACAACCACAATTGAGCAGACTCAAGTAGGAGTTATCGATTTTGGGAGAGCGAATGCCGGTCCTTTAACTCAATTTGCAGATAGTCTTGGTGTTTTCAGTTTCCCTTTTCTTTTTGATAACAGAGAACATATGTGGAAAGCTCTGGATTCTACTCTAAAGGAAGCATTATTTTCAGATTTAGAGGAATCAAATTTAATTGGTCTGGCCTTCTATGATGCTGGTGCTAGAAGTTTCTATTCAAAAAAACCAATTCAAACAGCTGAAGATATAGAAGGTATGAAAATTCGTGTCATGCAAAACGATATCTTAATTGATGCGTTTAAGGAATTACAGACTTCCCCTACCCCACTTGCTGCTTCAGAAGTATACAGTGGATTGCAAATGGGGGTTATTGAGGGCGGAGAAAATAATGTAGCTACATATGTGGCAGATGGTCATTATGAAGTAGCTGAAAACTTTACTTTATCAGAACACTTGCGTATCCCAGGTGTGTTATTTATGAGTAAAAGCTCTTGGGATAAACTTTCTGAAGCAGATCAACAAATTATTCAAGAGGCTGCATTAGACTCAGAAAAAACTCAATTAGAAGAATATGATAAATTCTCACAAAAAGCTATGAATAGAGTAGTTGAGGCGGGAAATAACGTAATTGAACTTTCTGAACAAGAACGTAATAAGTTTAGAGAACGTGTACAGACACTATATGAAAAGTATGAATCAACGTACGGCTCCCTTTTTGATGCAATTGACGAAACAAGATAACAATATCACATAGGCAAAGGGTAGATAAATACTCTTTGCCAGATTCAAAAGTAGCGTAATACGTTCGGAGGAGAGATAATGTGACGAATAAAGTTCTCTTAACAGTAAGAAAATTAACCGAATCCTTTGTTTTACTTATGATCGTTCTTATGACGATTATCATTAGTTACCAAGTTATATCAAGATTTGTATTTAACTATACACCATCATGGATACAACCTTTGTCATTGCTATTTATGGTTTGGGTTGGCTTTCTTGGGATCGCTATTGGTATTCAAGATAACAGTCATATAAAAATAAACTTTTTTGTGTCCAAAATGCCTGATAACATTCAACGATTATTACATTTATTCCAACGAGTAGTAGCGATTCTATTTGGTTTATTTATGGTTGTCGAAGGGGGTAAATTCTCATATAACATGATCGACTCTTATATTTCAGGACTCAATATGCCTTCAGCCATTCTTTATGCTGCTGTGCCGGTAGCTGGTGTACTTGTTATTGTTTATTTACTGTTTGAGTTTTTAGGGAAATGGAAAGGCATTAATGAAGAAAGTGAGGGGGAGTAGTAATGGCCATTGCGACTTTGATTGTATTGTTTCTTATTTTATTAATAATAGGAGTTCCAGTTGCATTAGCGATGGGATTAACTTCCATTGTTGTAGCCTTTCTATTAGATATTCCGTTGTCTGTTCTTGCCCAACGCATGGTAGCAGGAATAAATAGTTTTCCACTTTTAGCTATTCCTTTTTTCATTTTAGCAGGTGAAATTATGAATACAGGTGGGATTTCACAACGCCTCATCAAACTATCTGATGTAATCGTAGGAAGATTTCGCGGTGGATTAGGTATGGTTAATGTAAGCTCTAGTATGCTCTTTGGAGGCATTTCAGGTTCAGCACTGGCAGATACTTCATCCACTGGCTCAGTTTTGATTCCTATGATGAAAAAAAAGGGATACGATCTTGATTATTCTGTTTCTGTAACTGTTACTTCATCAACGCAAGGCATTGTTATACCCCCAAGTCATAACATGATTATTTATGCATTAGCAGCAGGAGGGGGCATTTCTATTAGTTCTTTATTTCTAGGTGGGATTCTACCCGGTATTTTGCTCGCAATTGGGCTGATGGTAACAGCGTATAGTATTGCTGTAAAAAGAAAATATCCAGCTGAAAAACCATCGTCTATAAAAGATATATTAGTAGCAACAAGGTTAAGTGTTCCAGGCTTAATGACTGGTGTGATAATAATTGGTGGAATCATGTCAGGGATATTTACTGTGACAGAATCTGCAGCAATAGCGGTAGTTTATGCTTTTTTTATTAGTTTTGTTTTTAACCGTGACGTTTCAATAACTATGATTATCCCTGTCTTAAAACGAACCTTTAAAACATTAGCACTGGTTCTATTCTTAATTGCAACATCAAGTGGATTTGCTTGGTTATTAGCTCTGCTTCGCATCCCGGCTCTAATTTCTGAGAATCTATTAAGCTTGACAGATAATCCTATTCTTATAACGCTAATACTTATTATAATTCTCTTATTTTTGGGAACCCTTCTAGATGTTGCGCCAATTATATTAATTACAACACCTATTTTATTACCAATTGCAACAAGCATTGGGATGGATCCCGTACATTATGGCATTATGATGATGATATGTATGGCGATAGGATTGGTTACTCCACCAGTTGGGGGAGCATTGTTTATAGGAAGTGCTATTGCAAAAATACCTATGGAAAATGTTGTTAAGACACTGCTTCCTTTTTATATCAGTATGATTGTTATCCTGTTACTTGTTGCTTTCATACCACAAATTACATTGTTTATACCAAATTTATTTCAATGAAAAGTAATATAGAGATCCGTTATAAGAAATTCATCTTTAAAGGTCACTTGAGATCTTAGGTTGTTTTTTGAGTGAGGGTGAAAATTCTTCTTCAAGAAGAATATCTTTTCCTACTACTGTTCTAGCTTGTTCCCTATAATCTGTTGGAGAAACTCCCTCTTTCATATGAAATAACCTTGAATAATATGGGGCAGATAAACCGATAAGTTCGGCAATCTCAGAAATCGTAAAATTACTGAATTCTAGGTATTCTTTTGATTTTTCAATTCTTAAACTTTGTAAAAAGTTCATGGGAGTGGTATCAAACTTTTTTCTAAATAACTCAATGATGTAGTGAGGATGGAAGTTAAATTGTTTTGATATATCTGATAGAGTAATTTTGGATTGTAGATGTTCAGATAAGTACTGTACGATTGGGAAATCAGGATGAAATTCATTTTTTATTGAGTATAGTAAACGCTCATTTGACGTTTGTGACATAGTATTTTCTTGTATAATTGAAAGTAAAATATCTTTAAACCCGACATCGATTCGATAGGGAATTAAAGGAATAGGTTGCTTGAAATTAATAACTGAAAGTTTGAATAATTCTTTCAATTTGGGGGAGTCACCAATGAAATATGGAACTGGCAATCTATTTTCTTTTAAGAGCTCCTCTACTTCTTCGCTAATAATATCGAATTTAATATCAATTGTAGAGGAGATACTTTTAAAATAAAAACTATGATCATACCTTTTTGATATAAAATAAGCATGCTTAGGAAGAAAGGCATACGATTCTCCCTCTATTTGTATGGTTCCCTCTCCATCTATAAAATAAAGTAGCTGATATAGATCATCATGGTAATGCTTTTTAACACCAGTATTCTTCTCATAATCAATGCGGGATATCCAAAAAACTCGTAGTTGATCATCACGTAACACGATATTCACCTCGGCTTCTTTGACTTGTTTGAATTTCTCGTGCCTAGTATAGAAAATAGTTCAAGGAAATAAGAAAGCCATAAGAAAGACACCGTTTTCATTGTAAAATAGAAGGACCTACCACAGTACTTCCAATTATAAACTCTCATCAGAGGAGATGAAGACGATGGCTTATCATTTATTGAACCATATTCAAGGGGAAAACGGAAGTGAAAGACACAATTTATAAGATCCATATATTATTGAAGGAGGGAGAGGAGTCGGTTTCCTTGATCATGAAAAGAATCAGTTCCAGCTACGTCTATTGGTAGAATAGGAAATATGAACGGTCTGGTCACCTTTTTCAAGAGCGATTTAAGAGTGAAAATGTAGAAGAACGAGCCTACTTTCTAACGGTTCTTAGATATATTCATCAAAACCCACTCAAGGCAGGTCTTGCAAATAACGTATTCGACAGCAATTGGATAAAGAAAATAGGGATGATACTGCGGAAACTAAAAAAGCTAGAAGGGGTATCTATCCGACAATTGTCGAGAATAACCGGTATCTCCAAAAGTGTAATCCAACGTCTACAGTAAAAAGGGACAGAGTACCTGTCCCTCTAATGAATATTTAAATAGGGAAACAGTAACCATAGAAGTGTAACCACTTAGAGGAGTTGATTGAGTTTGAAAATAGTGCTAATTTTTTCAATTTTACTTTTGCTAATTCATTTAGTTGACTTTTCTTTTCAATTATTGATTGGTCGAAATTCTTATCCTACCATCGAATCTTTTGTACATCAGTATAAGATGATGGATACCGTTGAGTACCTTATCTTAATAAGTTTATTGTTTCTTCTTTTTAAAACGATTCTTTATCCTGTTTATAAAAAAATGCGCACAAAAAAAACTTAGCTTCTTTTCATATGCTTTTGAATCAACGCGATGAACAATAATAAACCTGGAATAATAACTGCAATTGGGACATGCACATAAGGAGGAAGCAATCCCCCTCCAATTTCAATATGCTCCGCAAAATTCCCAGCCACCGTTAAGGATGGTAACAAGATGACTATCCCAATAGGAAAAACAAGTGATTTGTAATCCTTTACATTAAAAAGATCCGCAGTACCGATAACAGCTGCTAAAAAGAAAATCCCCATCTTAAATAAATCACCAATAATAAGAGTTAAAAGAACAATCGGATCTAAACGGTCAATAAATTCCATCAGGCTCACTCTTCCAATTGTGTCAAACAAAGCAAAATTGGAACGAGTAAATACATCAACACCAAGAACTAGTATATTTAACATAATGGTGAAGCTTAGAACGACCGTACTAAAAAGGATGGCTGATAAACCTGCCTTCATTACTGAGCGTGGTTTATTTAAATAAGGTAAAAGTAAAGTAATGGCCAACATTTCTCCCCAAGGAACTACAAATAAACTTGGAAACGATGTGGAAAGCATCCCCAAAAAACCATGTTCTAAGATAGGAAATAAATTCTCAGTATCTACTTTATTCGATATTAAAACTGATATACCCCCCAAAAAACCTAAGACAATAATAATAAAAAAAGAAAGCTCTGCCATTCTTCCTAAAACTTCAACGCCATGTCTCAATACTAATATCATTGTTAGTATCATCAAGAAATGTATGAAAAATAAGGGTGTGCTTGTAAACATAGATGCATTAATTAAATCTCCATAATCCCTGAGAACCCTTGCAGAACCATGAAGGAAATAAAGGATGAAAACGAGCCCGAATAAACGCCCAATCCATCTCCCGACTATTTTTTGGGAATATGAAATTAACGAAAGCGTAGGGAATAGTTTATAGAGAGAGCCATAAATCACAAAAATAAGGGTTCCTCCCACTGAGCCACCTATGAGAATCGCAAGCCAAGCATCTCGTTCCGAATCAGCCCCATAACTAACGACAAGAGCTGTACCGAATGCAAATAAAACCATTAAGCAAAACAGTTGCCAGGCGTTAATTCTTTCTTTTTTCACTTGGATTACCATCCCTTTCCGTTTACAGTATTCGTAACGTTCGATACTCTAATGTCTAATGAAACTCATTACTGGATCTCAAGTGGTTTATTGCGTAAACCAGATTGACGAATAAATATTTGTGCTTCGACATTGACTTTTGCGTTACTAAAATGATTGTCCCAATCCTTCTCCCAATATCCCCACTGTTCTGGATCCTCCTGAAATATAGCTGCTCCCAAACCCAAAACATCACTTTGGTGCTTCTGTACTTCAGAGATAGCATCTTCTGCCTCTTTCTTCACTACTTTCATAACCTTTTCTTGAATCAAATCAATTTCATTCGAATCTGTCAAATTAATGAAACACTCCGTTTCTCCTATGTTTGCATCAGCCAATATCTTAACAGTAAATTCTGGTTGATCCTTATTTAATAGAGGAATAACCTGAGACTTTGACCGTATGATTTCAACATTAATACTCTCTTCTTTCTTTTCACACTCCACATTTACAATCGTACTTTCCACCTTGCCTAGCACCCATAATAACCCCCTTGCGGAATATTCCTGTAGCCAACCCTTCAGCTTATCACCTTGAAAAACGGCAATATTATCGGGAATCATAACAGCTTTGGGCTCGACTTGTTGAATATTAGTAGTACTATCCTCAGGGGGTTGTCCAATCACTTTCACTCCTCCGATATAGGGATCTTTCCCTGCTGTCCCAACAGCCTTAATGATTTCATCAATATCAACTCTCGCTGTAAAAGCTCCTCTTTTTACACTCATTTCACTTTTTTCAAGCAAGCTTTCAGACGGTTTCATTTCAATCGGATCCAGAGTGCTTAAAACAGTCTTTGCCGCAATTCCATTGGTAATTAATACAGTAGTCAGAGGACGTAATTCGTGATCTCTTTCAAAAACGTCTAAAAATGCTTTTACCCCTTCCTTAGCTACTTCGTCACTGAATACAACCATTCGCATATGAGGAAAATACAGCTGACCTGGTGTCTTTTGTGCGGCTCTGCGCACTGCTTCAAACATCGTTTTTCCTTTTTGAGTAATAATGGTAATAGGAGCTTGGTCTCCCCCTCCTCCTCCAATGGTTGGAGTCACTTGACGCGGGATGAGAATTTGAAACGTAAAAAGATACATATCTTCTTCAGGGGCTGTATCAACTCCAACACTAGTAACTAAAGCAATGTTATCTAATTCTTTTTGATCCCAGCACCCTGAAAGTATGATTACTGCCATACATATAATGGACATTCCCTTTGACCAACTAGATTTCATATCATCAACTCATTTACATGAATCATTAGTTTTTAAAAGTATTAGCCTTTTTCTTTTTTTCTAAAAGAGAAAATGGAAACCGAAGAATGGCATCTTTATTGCCAGCTAAATAAAATGGGGCAAATGGTGATAAATAATGAAGTCCAAATGACCGTAAGCTGCATAAGTGTGCCATCATAATAAAATACCCTAAAGCCACCCCAAAAAGACCTGAAATAGACGCCACAATCATAAATGAAAAACGCAGAATTCGAGTCGTATTCGCCAAAGTATATGAAGGTATTGTGAAATTTGAAATGGCAGTTAAAGCAACGATAATTGTCATCGCAGGAGAAACCAAACCTGCGGATACAGCTGCATCACCAATAACGAGAGCTCCAGCGATTGATATTGTCGGGCCAATAGCCCGAGGGATACGAACACCTGCTTCTCTTAAAATTTCAAATGTAATTTCTAATAACATGGCCTCAATTAGAGCTGGATAAGGAACCCCTTCACGTTGGGCCATAAGACTAATCAAGAAATGAGTCGGGATAATTTCTTGATGATATGTAATTAATGCAATATATATAGGAGAACTAAATAATGAAAAATGAAAAGTGATGTATCTCAAAATTCTTATTAAACTACTTATGCTATAGCGAGATGTGTAATCTTCAGTTGATTTAAGGAAGTCAGGAAATACATTAGGGACAACGAGAGCAAATGGTGTTCCCTCCACAAAAATGGCTATCTTTCCTTCCGTTAATATTCTAGATAACCGATCTGGCCTTTCCGTGCTAAGCACAGTAGGAAATAAAGTGATTCTTTTTTCCTCAATCAACTCTTCAATATGGTTGGATTCTAAAATAGCCTCAGCATTGATGTTATTTAAGCGTTCTTTTACTTCATCTAGAACCTTATCATTTACAATGCCATCTATATACATGATGGCTATATCCGTATTTGAGAGATCACCCATTTTTCTTCTTTCTACTCTTAGTTTGCCTGTTTTCAGACGTCGCCGCATTATTGCCGTGTTCTCACTAACCGATTCGATAAATCCCTCTTTAGAGCCTTTCACTACTGTTTCTGAAGTAGGTTCAGTGATGGCTCTGTAATTACTGCCTAATGTACTAACAATTAAACCATGATTCATACCTTGAAATAACAAAATCGTATTTCCATCCAAAAGAGAGGAAAGAACGTTCCGATAATCTGTAACGACACTTACGTTTCCAACAGTTGATACCATTTCTCTAGTTAGATTAAAGGTATTTTCAATATAAGATTTCTCATTTTCTTCGATCTCCAATAGTTCAGCTGACTCTAAGGATAAGGAATGGCAATGAGTAATGAGTTCATTAACCATATCTTCATTTGCTAACCCTTCTATATATAGGGCCACTACATAAATTGATCTTGGATGCCCCATTATAAACTTACGACTAACGAAATCAGATGAGTGGCCAAATTCCTGTATAATACTGTCCAAATTCTCTTGTAAATTCTCTGTTAATTTTAATTGGTCCTCATTCAAATGTGAATCAGCTGGGGTGTGAACATGATCGTCTCGTTTATCATTCAATAGCTTTTTATAAAACTTTTTTCTGAAAATACTCAAACGATATCCCCTCCCAACTTTCCTGTTATTTTGTTCTTGTTTTGCTAAATTATTCAGGGGACAGGTTCCTTGTCCCTCCTGATGTACTGTGAAAACTGAAGGCCTACTGAGTGGAGTGTGGATTGCTATGCTGAAGCTTGGTGGTTTTTTTGTTGTTGAGAGAGTGAGAGAGGAGGTTGGGAATCATAGGAGGCGGTTGATGGTGTGAAGAAAAAAAACGCCAACCTTGGTCAACGTTTTCTTTCCATTTACCATCTAGAGACTACTGTACCAGTGTAAATTGGTTGATGTTTACTATCGTATGCTGCTTTTGAAGCCCATATCGTATTTTTTACATTTAAACCATTGGAGTTGTACCAAGTTTCCACTATATAATACTGACCTACTGCTGCAGGAGGGAATCCTGATATAACTCCTATTCCTTTAAGACCATAGTATGTAGTATATCCAGCATACGCTGTCTTTGTTACGAAACCTAATGCATTATTTTTCATAAATTTAACTCCAACGCCAATACCACCAACAACAAAATATTCAGCTAAGGCATCAGCTTTTGTAACAGTATGTGGTTTTACCACCTTTGTTGTTGGGTAGTTAAATACTGATTTCACATTTTTCTTTTCACTATACCCACCAGAAAGTTTCACAACCACATTTTGACTACCAATTATATTAATACTTGGTTTCGGTATACTCATAGTATAAGAACCTGCTGTTTTGTTAACAGCCTTGCAATAATTATAAGAGCTTGACAATCGATAAGTACTAGGCCATTCATAGCCTATACAAAGACCAATAGCTGAAGGTATAGTTTTCTTAACCGTATATTTTACGCTAATGGTTTGATTAGTAGCATTTTTAGTAACGCTATTCACGCTGATATAAGAATCTATTACAGCAGTACTAGCTTCAGCTTCGGAACCTGGAACTGAAAATGAAATTGATGAAATAATAAGTAAAGCAATTAAAAACCTAATTGTGTGTTTTCTCACGTTTACAATCTCTCCTTTTTTTACCAATATTATTCTATATTTTCTTTTTAATCAATACTTTTTTAGAAGGGTGTATTTGATGAATACTATAAAAATTGGAAATTTATTATTTTTTTAGGTGTTTGGTTGGATTAGTTTATCCACTCGGATATACAGATTCTATTTATCTAAAATATTCATTTTATATAGGTATAATCGGTTGGTTCTGGTACAGCTCAAATAAGAAATTAGAAGCAGCGGCTGATAGTAAAAACGATAGTAAAGCGAGTTAACTAGATGATCAGGTGAAAGCGATTACCTGTAGTGGAAGAATAAACGGTAAGTAATTATGATAAAGTGGAGGGGAAATACATGCCTTTAATACGATTTGATTTAATAGAAGGTAGAGATGAACAATCTGTAAGAATGTTATTAGATGCTGCCCATCAAGCGATGGTTCAAGCTTTGGCAGAAGGATATGAGGGTTTGAGAATGCGTGCCTGACACTACCCGAGAATTGACAGATTTTGTCGAAGTTAAACAATCCCCTGCTCCTCTGACGAAGGTAAGCGGGGTTACTATTTAAGTCAGGAAAATACAAAAAGAAGCCTACTACTCGCAAGGTCGCAGTTATCATTGGCAGTGATTTTAATGGAACAGAAGTCAAACCAGTTTTAGATGAGTTAAAAGCAGTAGGTATTCAGCCTGAGTTTTTAAGTGAGAAGTTAGGAGTGGTAAAGAGCACTGATGGAACAGAATTGAAAGTTGATCATACGTTTCTAACAGCAGACTCTGTTTTGTTTGATGCTGTTTATATTGTTAGTGGTAGTAAGGAAAACAAAACTTTTCACAAGCAAGCTACCTACTTTATCGAAGAAGCATTTTCTCATTACAAACCAATAGGTGCTACCCAAGAAGGAAAGTCGCTACTTGTAGACAATATGGATAGCAGTCCAGGGGTTGTTGTTTACGGTGGTGAGAAAAAGGAATTCACTAAGAAGCTTATCCAGGCAATTGCGGCCCATCGACACGAGGATCGCGAAGTTGTTTAGGGGACAGTAGGGACAGGTTCACTGTCCCACTTCGCTAAAAGATGTTCCCCAGTACAGTGATGTGTTAACGTGGTGGGGGATAACAATGTAATTAATTGCTAATGATATACCTAATTCCGCGTTTTTAGAAACGTTTTGATTCCATTTTGCGTTATCGTTGTCCCTCCTCGTCCTTGGGTTATTTCAACTAAGCCGCGTTCTTTCATTGATGTTAGGTAGCTTCTCAGTTGCTGCTCAGAAAGAAATGTGTCTCTTTTGAAAGCAACCTCAGCGATTCGTTTACGCCCGACTCTTTTTTTTGCTAGAAAAGATTGATAGAGAATATCTAATAGTAACATTTCCGTACATGTAAGATCTTGCTCTATTGTCTGATAGGCAGAAGCGTTATCTACTTGAGCTACGTTGGTTTCTTTAAAAATTGGCAAATCAATCGGTTCTACAATGCGTTTTCCGTAATTTAGTAAGTAATTTGCACAATTTTCTAATTCGCGGATATTCCCAGGCCAAGGATAATGCTCAATATAATGACGAGCTTCCTCCGTCAAAATGATGTCGTGATCTTGAATGAAATATGAAAATAATGGGAGGATATCTTCTGTTCTTTCCCGGAGTGGAGGAATACTTAAAGGCAATACATTTAACCTATAATATAGATCTTCTCTAAATTTCCCTTGTGCAACTTCTGATTTTAGATCACGATTCGTTGCAGCGATAATCCGAATGTCAACAGGGATGATAGAGTCTCCGCCAACTCTCATCACTTCTTTTTCTTGAAGAACACGTAAAAGCCTAGCTTGTAAAACCTTAGGCATCTCGCCTATCTCATCTAGAAAAACAGTTCCTAAATGACCGTGTTCAAATAGCCCAGGTTTCCCCCCTTTTCTGGCCCCTGTAAAGGCACCTTCTACATAACCAAACAGCTCACTTTCTAACAATTGTTCAGGTAATGCGGCACAATTAAAGGCAACAAAGGCATACTGACTTCTTGGAGAGTGGTTATGAATCGCTTGTGCAAATAATTCCTTTCCTGTCCCACTTTCTCCATTAATTAAAATAGATGCATCGGATGTAGCCATTCGTTGGGCGATTTTTTTCTGCTTCTTAATGGGGGCAGACTCTCCAATAATATGAAAGAAGTGGTATTTAGGGACAAAGCCTTTGCCTAGCAACTGGGAACGAAGTCGGTGTTGGCGCTTTTCTGTTTCTTGATAAGGCACTAGTCTTGCCACGGCTCCGGTTATTACATTTCCCATTTTTAATGAGTTAATGGTTACGACGATGGATGTTTGCCCGAAATTCATTAGTTCTTCTACATTTTCCATTTCTCCGGAAAGTACTTTCGAAAATTTAAGATCAGGAAAGACGGTTTCGTAGCACTGCCCAATTACAGTTGATGGTTTTTTATGAACTAGGTTTGCAGCTGTGTCATTAAAAATAGTCACCATACCGAAAGAGTCTATGGCAATAATGCCATTTGGGATTATTTGTAAGAATAAATCAAGCTGTGAAGCGAGTTGATCCTTTTTATCAAGAATGTTATCTAAACCGTAGCTAATTGGAACAATGTTAGCAAAATGGAGTTTTACTTTCTCCTCTAACATAGGATGGTTACTATCCATTTTGGCTAATATATCCATGTATGTACTTAAATCTAAAATGCGACTTCCAATATCTATTTTCTCTACATCAATTGCCGTTTCTAGTTGTTCACCTGGTGTGATAACTAGATCGACATTAGGTAAGGGATTCATATCTTTATGGGCAGGAATAAGGTTGATTTGGCGTATACCTAATTGGTAAATGGTTGAAATCGTTTCTATGGCCATTTCAAGGGTGACGTTATATAAAATCGCATTCGTCCCTTTCTGTAGGTTCTTAATCTTTTTCATTCCTTGTTCACTCAATGTTCTTCTAGCAATAATAACAGCGGCATTTCCATTTTTAATATAACGACGAGCTTGTTCAAATACTTTGTAATTAGAAATGAGAATTACGTCTCCGTCAATGCCCTCATAAATAGTCTCATCTTCAAAACAATATTGCTTAATCTTTACATTATCTTGAAACATACCTGTGATTTCCTTCTCAAATGCCACCAATGTGTTTTTATGCAATGAAACGATTGTTAGAAATTTTGGCATTTCGCTTAGCACCCTTCCATCTCAATTGGTTAAATGTGTTATTTGATTAACCAATTAAACCGGTTTTTTTAGATCGCTTACAGTACAAAGTACCATATAAGAGATATTATTTAAAGATTCTAACTAGTTAAACGCCATATTTTTACCGGTTACGAGGGATTTTCGGTGAAAAAGATAACAAATTTTCTAACGTTCTCAAACTTGGCATTAAATTTGCAAATGTATTTGTAGAAAGGAAACTAATTTGAAGAGTTACACGAAGGTGTAGCTATAAGAAAGGGGTAACGTGTGTTGAATGTAAGTGAAAATATACGAAGTGCCGTTTCTGGAAAAGTCGTTAGTGTATTGTGCAAGGAACGTACGTATGTGTATGAATGGGAGCCATTAATTGAAATAGTAACAAGTGATGGGTTAGTAGAGAAAATAGCAAGTGAGGTTGGCGGTACGGTTACAACGCTATTCGTATTACCCGGAACAATCGTTAAAAATGGAACAAATGTAGCTTGTATCGACGTAAGTCTAGTTGGAATTGCTGCAGATTAATAGATAACTTTAGTCAATAGATTGAGAAGGTAAAAAGGAGAGAGTACTTGTGGATGATTTGTTAATGAGAGCGAAAGCATTTAACCCGAAAATGATTGAATGGCGGAGGAAGCTTCACCAAAATCCGGAACTAGGCTTTGAAGAATATCAAACATCAAGATTTATAAGGGAACAATTAGACAGATTAAAAGTTAATGAAATTAAACATATTGCCGGTACGGGAATATCTGCTTTAATAAAAGGGAAATCGCAAGGTCCGACGGTTATGCTAAGAGCAGATATGGATGCACTTCCGATCCAAGATGAGAAAGAAGTACCTTATAGGTCAAAAGTGAAAAATAAAGCTCATTTATGTGGACATGATGCCCATGTAACCATGATGCTCGGAGTAGTCAAACTTTTATCAGAAGTGGAGATTGAGACGGGAAATATCCAAATTATTTTTCAGCCGGCGGAGGAAGGCTTAGCGGGTGCTAAAAAGATGATTGATGAGAATGTATTAGATTTTTACGATGTAAAAGCTGCTGCGGCATTACACGTTCAACCGACGTTACCGACTGGGTTTGTAACAGTTAGTCCGAAAGTGAGTACGGCTAATTCCGATCGATTTGTCTTAAAAATAATCGGGAAAGGGGGGCACGCTGCACATCCTCATCAAACCATTGACTCCATTGCAGTTACGGCACAAGTGATCTCGTCGATCCAGAATATTGTCAGTAGGAAAGTAAATCCTTTGGACAGTGCCGTTATCACAATAGGAACAATACAAGGAGGGTTTGCTAGAAATATAATAGCTCCTAGCGTAACGTTAGAGGGGACGGTTCGTACATTAGAGAAAGATGTAAAGCTACTGGTACGAAATGAGTTAGAAAGAGTCGTTTCTGGCGTGTGCCTAGCATTTGATGCAGCCTATGAATTTGATTATGAAGATGGGTATCCATCTGTTAGAAATGACTCAGAATTAGTCTCTTTATTTGAAAAAACGACAGAAAGAGTTTTGGGTAAGAACAAACTAACATTTAATTCCCCATCCATGGGCGGAGAAGATTTTTCTTATTATACAGAGAAAGTACCGAGTCTATTTTTTAGGCTAGGAGTTCAAAATGAAGAAAAAGGGGTAAGTTACCCCCATCATCATCCTTTGTTTGATATTGATGAAGAAGCAATGCCCTACGGAACTGCTTTGCTAGCTCAATTTGCCTTAGATTTCTTAAAGCACCATCAAGTGAATACCACAAATCAGTATATGTATAGTGAAGTAAAGTAAACCAAAACTCGCATAGAGGTGTCCCAAAGGTCTGATTTTGACCTTTGGGACACCTCTTTTTATCATGGTATTTTTCCTATAGATGTGCCATGATCTAAAACATTTGACCCTGGCTTCATACCAAAGTTATTTATGTTTTAATCTATAATTGGCAGGGGTAGTATTCGTTATCTTTTTGAATGCTCTACTGAAAGTCCTTTCTGTATACCCGACGTGAATAGCGACTTCTGACACGGATAGATTTGTCTCTATTAACATTTGTTTTGCGACTTGAATCTTTAATTCGGTTACATACTGCACAAAACTTTTGCCGGTAGATTGCTTGAAACGCCTACTCAAATAACTCGCATTAAGATCAAAATGGTCTGAAACAGAAGTTAACGTGTGAGCCTCTGTTACATTGTCTTGTAAGTAATCCATTACTTTTTGTATCTTTTGTCCACTTCGATTTTCATTCAATTGCTCCGCTTTCTCCATGAATTCTAAAAGAATTTCCGATTTGAACCACTTTTTTAAGGTCCTTAGTGAGTTCTTCTGATGCAAGACTGCATAAAATTTGTTCAAGGTAAAATTGTCAACCGCATTGTGTTCGTCCAAGGCTCTGTAGAGAGAGGTGTATAACATACTAAAAGCATGGTATATACTCTCTGGAGTACAATTTTGATCTTTAAGATGATCGACAAATTGGTCAAAATGATCCATATAGGCTTGGTCATGATCATTCTTTAATGCTTTTATGATCTTATCTTCTATGGAATATGGGTATTGCAAAGCATCCGTGTAGCGCAATTCTTCAAAACTAATAATTCGATTGTTTCCTTTTATCAGCTTAAATTGTAAGGCTTCCAACGCTTCTAAATATGAACACCTTAGGTCTGCAAATCTTTCTTGTAACGTACCAATACCTATAGAGATTTGAAGCTGAAGTTCATTTTGAACGGATTGTTGAATCCTTTCGGCTAAATTCAGAATCGTATCATGTTTAACCGGATCAATTAAAAGCTTTTTAAAAGGGAGGATCAGTGCAAATTGTTGCTCTTTGATAGGGACACAGATGACTTTGATGTCATACTGTTTACTAGCATCTCGACAAACTCTTTTCATGTCCATAATAAATTGATTCCCTTTTTGTTCATTGCCCTTTGACTTTTCAACTTCAACAACAAGGATAACTGGAAACGTATTTTGCAGATGGGTAAATAAGGTAGATGCACTAGGGTTACGGAACAAATCGTTGGAACCTAAGAGAGATTTCACTAAGAACGCATCTAATAATTGCTCTTGATTATCTTGAACCTTTGTTGATAGCTCTGTTATTTTTTTCTTTTCTTTCTGTTGAACAGAATCAATAAGATCCCATTCATGAAATAAAAGTGAATCAGTCGGTTTATTTATATCCGCAAGCCTTCTGTGTAGCGGAGAGTATAAATAAGCTGTGATGATGAATGCCGTTATTAGGGATAAGACCAGTCCTATTCCTGTAGCAGATAACATAGTAAAACCTAGGCTATTGCTGGAATGAAGTTTTGATTCTGGAATCTCATAGATGATTACCCAATCATTCTGGCTTATTCTTCCATAGAATAGCAGCTTATCTTCCGTAGGATGTTCATAGTAACCAACTTCTGATCCTGTAAGAATACGTGAAGTAAATTCAGATGGTAACTCTGAAGCTCCCCCCACTTTCTCCTTATCTTTATGTAACATAATCCGTTCGTTTCGTCTCATAACATAATAATTGCCAACGTCTGAGAGAGAAGCGTTATCAAGAATCGTTCGTAGCATTGTTTCGTGAACGTGTATTGAAAAATACCCCTGAGGAAAATTTGAGCCGACAGGGAGAGGTTGAAAAAAAGAAATGACATTCGTGTTTGTGCTTGGGCTGTTGAAGTTCCAATAAGGTTTACGGATAGCTTGAACAGTTTGATATAATTCCTTCCTTTGAGTGGAAAGGTTGTTAAATGAGGTAGCACCATTGATACTCGATATTACTATTTGAGATGCAGGTAAATACAAATCGGCACTATAGACATTCTTTAGTATCAAAGAAGTATTAATTAATTTTTGGTTCAAGGGAACGATCTTCTCATAGTCATTTTCAAGTTGTTTATTATATAGAGCTTGTATGACGTCTCTGTTTACAATCGTCTCCGAAATTCCGCTTTGAATAAAGTCCAACTCATTTTCTATTCGTTCTTTCAGTTGTCCAACTACTTCAAGATTGGACTCAATTAATTCTCTTTCTAAATGAGCATCGCTAATGAAATAGAGTGCTAATGATATACACAACATTAAGGTAGAGATACTGGTGCTAACTATTAATAAAATCTTTAGGAAATACTTCCCTCTAAAAAACTGGATCATATATGCCCCTTCTCACATTTCATATTGCTTTTGCTCGATTTATAAAATACATAAAATGAATTCTGAATATTGTATTTTTTAATTTTACTACAATCCTACTCATACCACAAATGTCGCTGTAACTTACATTAGGAGTAGACAAGGAAGACTCACTACTTAATGATAATTGTGTCGGCTAAACCTGTTATTATGCTGAACCGCCATTATTTTACTTGTTCATTAAAGTGGTAAAAATGTGTCCTACCTATTGCTTGATGCCAGTAGTTACGGGGAGTTTATAGTTATTTGTTTTTCAGTTCTATATTTTTGACAGTTGTATGACAATTCAGAATTTTATTATGATTGATTTACAAACCGATGCGTTTGACACAACAAAATAGGTAGCATTTTCATTGGGAATTAGACTTCATTAAAATGATATTCTCACGTTTGCAGTCATTTTTTTATTGCATTGTTTTATGAAGTCTTAGGGGGAAGTCCCATTTGATCCCTACTACCTATTTAAAAACAAATGGCTAAAAAGGAGGTTGTTCCGATTTCACTTTTTCTTAATCTGCTGTGTGGCCAAGAGCGGGGAAAGAGATATAATTATCCTTAATTGTTTTGCTATTTACTACTGCCTTTTGTTCTG
Source organism: Halalkalibacter lacteus (assembly GCF_036663595.1). Classification (NCBI taxonomy): domain Bacteria; kingdom Bacillati; phylum Bacillota; class Bacilli; order Caryophanales; family Bacillaceae; genus Halalkalibacter; species Halalkalibacter lacteus. Next base: position 47,875 of record NZ_JAWRVL010000015.1, on the reverse strand, counting down.
TGATGAGTCAAAGGGTTCACGAATTGGAGAAATAGGATAATAGAAAAGGGGCGAAGAAATATGAAGAATCGACTAAAAGTAATTGGTCTGTTGCTTGCTTTTATGTTTGTACTAGCTGCTTGCTCAAATTCAGAAAACACAAGTCAAAATGCGGAAGAACCTACTTTAGATGAGAACGAATCTACTATTGAAGAATCGACAAACGATGGAGAGTTAACCATTGCCATTCCATCAGATATCGCATCATTTGATATTCACGACCATAATCAAATACACACGGAATCCGTGCATATTAATGTTTTTAGTTACTTACTAAAAAGACAAACAAACATGGAGATTGAACCTGATTTATTGGACAGTTATGAAGCAGTAGACGATGTTACTTGGTCTATGACTCTAAAAGAGGGCGTGACATTCCATAATGGTGATCCATTAACAGCTGAGGATGTCAAATTTACCTTAGATAGAGTGGCAAAAGATGAAACCTTGCAAGAACATAGTAATTTAAAAGTTATCGAAGAGGTAAAGGTACTGAATGATTACGAGTTTGAGATTATAACAGACGGTCCACAACCAACGTTGCTCAACTTACTTTCTCGTATTGGGTCAGGGATCTTGCCTAAAGACTACATTGAAGAACATGGATGGGATCACTTCTTAAATGAACCGATCGGAACAGGTCCTCTAAAATTTGTTGAGTGGGTAAGGGATGACCGAGTCGTGCTTGAACCTTATGAGAACTATTTTGAAGGGGGAATTCAGAACATAGATCAAGTGGTATTTCGTGTGATCCCAGAAACGTCTACTAGAATTAATGAATTGTTAACAGGTGGAGTCGACATTATTACAGATATAACACCAGATGATATGGAACGAATTAACGCTCAAGATGGCGTATCGGCCGTATCAGCACCGTCACAAAGAGTCGGTTTTCTTGGGATTCATCATGGGGATGACCACCCAACATCTGACCCAAGAGTACGTGAAGCCATTGAACTCGCAATAGATAGTGAAGCGATTACTCAACAAATTTTGTTAGGGGAAGGAACGCCTACACGAACGAGAATTACCCCGGGCAATTTTGGAGCCCATCCAAATCTATTTAACAGCAATTTGTACGACATAGAAAAATCGAAACAATTATTAGCAGAAGCAGGTTATGCAGATGGATTAGAACTTACGTTGACTTCTCCGGATAATCAATATCTGAAATCAAATGAAATTAATGAAGTAATTGCTGCCATGTTAAGTCAGGTGGGGATTAATGTGAATCTTCAGTTTGAGGAATGGAGCAGGTTCTTAGAATTAAGAAATAACGGTGAATACGGTGATATGTATTTTGCTGCATACGGAAACTCCATTTTTGATTCTTCGATCGGACTGCAGGAATTTGCTACAGATACGGCATGGGATCGAGCTAGTTATGCAAATGATGAAATCGTTGAGCTTTGGGAAACAGCCCTAACGAATATGAATTTCGAAGAACGAGAGCAACAGTACCAAAAAATACAGGAAATCGTAGCGGAAGAACGTCCAAAGATTTATTTATATTTGCAAAATGAGGTGTATGGTGTAAATGATCACGTGATCTTTACTCCGAGAACCGATAGCATGCTCGTTATTAAGGATATGGTTATTCAATAATCGCTTCATTTAAGTAATGTGTATGTCCAGTTGATGACGTGAAAGGGACATAAGAGGTAAGGATCTAGCAAAATCGTTGGTGGTCCTTCCTCTTAGGTTTCTCTTCGACGCATCTGTTGGGGAGGAGGAGACAAGTACGTGACCTATTTTCTGAAAAAAATAGCACAAATTGTACCAGTTTTATTGATTATTTCGTTTGTTGTTTTTGTTTTTGTTAATGTATCAGGTGATCCAGTTGTTCTTATGTTGCCGGAAAATGCTAGCAATGAAGAGATTCAAGCCATGCAAGAGGCGATGGGGCTCAATAAGCCGGTCATCGTCCAATACGGTATTTTTTTATTAAATGTTATACAGGGCGAATTCGGTCAGTCTTTTATTTATAAGCAAGAAGCGTTACCCATTGTGTTGGAAAGGTTACCGGCAACGTTTGAATTGATGACAGCGGCGATCATTATATCCATTATCATAGCGATTCCGCTAGGTGTTCTTTCAGCCATCAAAAAGAATTCTGCTTTAGATCTTTTTATTAGTGGTTCATCGGTTCTAGGAAAAGCAATGCCTAATTTTTGGCTGGGATTAATGCTAGTCTTGCTGTTTTCAGTATATTTTCAACTATTCCCTGTATCGGGAAGGGGCTCGTTAGCGCATTTAATATTGCCAGCAATTACGACAGGCACAGCCATGGCTGCCGAAATCACTCGAATGTTACGTTCAAAAATGTTAGATGTTCTACATCAAGATTATATGAGAACAGCCAGAAGTAAGGGATTAAGTCGCTTTAGCGTCATTTATCGGCACGGGTTACGTAACTCGCTACTTCCTGTCATTACATTGATAGCCATCAATGTATCGACTTTGGTTGGGGGTGCTTTAGTAACCGAAGTTGTTTTTGCCTGGCCGGGAATAGGTCAATTGGTTATCTCTGCTGTACATGCTAGAGATATGGCCGTCGTTCAAGCGTGTATGTTTGTCATTGCCCTTTTAGTAATCGGGGCTAATTTAATTGCAGATCTATTATATCGTGTGGTGGATCCTCGAATTACGTATAAATAAGGAGAAGATGCTTCATGTTGCCGAAAGATAGGAATAAGTCAACGTTGATGAAATGGTGGAAACTGCTTTTGGCCAGCAAAACCGGCAGCTTTGGCATAGGAATTGTTTTGTTGGTTGCTTTGACAGCTCTCTTTGCTCCTGCCTTAGCACCTCATGATGCAAGCGAAGTGAATCTCGCTGCTGCATCGCTTCCTCCAGTGTGGCTCGATGGTGGTCAGTCAGAACATTTCCTAGGAACAGACCGCTTAGGAAGAGATCTCTTAAGTAGAATCATTTACGGAAGTCAAATATCTTTGCTAGTTGGGATAAGCTCCGTTTTAGTAGCTGGGTTCATAGGCATACCTATTGGTTTGATCTCAGGCTATTATGGGGGCTGGATCGACAGTGTCTTTATGCGAATTGTTGATGCGAATATTGCTATTCCAGTTATCCTCATCGCTCTGTTTATATTAGGTTTTTTTAATCCAAGCTTGTTTATGTTTATCTTAGTTGTTGGGATAGCTACTTGGTACACCTATGCTCGGGTTGTACGGAGCGAAGTTTTAAGCCTGAAAGAACGAGAGTACGTCAAAGCTGCCAAATCCATTGGTGTAAAAGATTATATGATTTTTTTAAGGCATTTGCTTCCTAACGTCACATCTTCGATCATTGTGATTTCAACCCTTAGTGTTGCGACGACCATTATGGTTGAATCCTCGCTTAGTTTTCTAGGGTTGGGTCCTTCTGCTATAACATGGGGTGCTCTTTTGAGTGATGGAAGAGAGTACTTAGCAACAAGCTGGTGGATTGCGACATTTCCTGGTATTGCAATCACAATTACGGTATTAGGAATTATTTTATTAGGTGATTGGTTGCGTGATGTGTTGGATCCACAGTCTCAAGGTTCCGCAAGGTCGTAACGTGAACATGCAATTGGGGCTAGAAAGGACAACGCGGATATAGGCAATAAAAACGTGGGAGGGGAGACGATGAACGAAAAGGCAATCTTACAAGTGAACCAGCTAAAGACACACTTTTTAACGATACATGGAACGGTTCCATCAGTAGATGACGTATCATTTACGGTTCAAAAAGGAGAGAAAGTAGCGATCGTAGGAGAATCTGGGTCAGGGAAAAGTGTGACCTCGTTATCCATCATGAGATTATTAAGTGAGGCTGGGAAAATTGTTCATGGAAGCATTCATTTTGAAGGACTCAATCTAGTAGAGGCATCTGAGAAGGAGATGCAGAGAATTAGAGGCAATGAGATTTCAATGATTTTTCAGGAGCCGCTTTCTTCGCTAAATCCAGTGATGACGATTGGAAAGCAAATTACGGAAAGTATATTGATGCATCAAAAAATTGGGAAAGCGAAGGCGAAACAACAGACGATCGAATTATTAACCAAAGTGGGAATACCAAGGGCGGAAAACGTATTTTCTTCTTATCCACATCTATTAAGTGGTGGGATGCGTCAAAGAGTCATGATTGCGATGGCTCTTAGTTGTCAACCGAAGCTCCTTATTGCAGATGAACCTACGACAGCACTCGATGTTACGATCCAAAAACAGATTTTAAATATAGTAAGAGAGCTATCAGAACGTGATGGGGTTGCTATTTTATTCATCACACATGATTTAGGTGTTGTAGCTGAAATAGCAGATCGAGTCATTGTGATGTATGCAGGTCAGGTAGTCGAACAGGGCGATATATTTACCCTTTTTGACCGTGCGCTACACCCTTATACAAAAGCCTTATTAAACAGCACGCCGAAATTAGATTTTACCCAAGAGGAATTAATGCCAATTGAAGGGACTGTTCCCCCTCCAACAGCGATGCCGACGGGATGTAGATTTTTTGATCGATGCAAGTATGCAGCCGAAGATTGTAAGAAAGAACCAGAACTAGTAGAGGTGTCACAAGGCCATCAGGTGAGGTGTTGGTTGATCAATAAAGAAAACGCTAAGACCGTTCACGTTTAGGAGGATTATACTATGGAATTCAATCAAGATGTTTTGCTACAAGTGAAAGGATTAAAAAAGCATTTTGATGTTTCTGAGGGGAAGCTCCCCTTTAAAAAAAAATATTTGAAAGCTGTTGATGGTGTTGATTTTGATCTTCATAAAGGAGAAATCCTCGGGATTGTAGGGGAATCAGGGTGCGGAAAGTCAACGCTAGGACAATTAATTATACAATTGCTAGATCCGACAGAAGGTGTAATTTCTTTTGAGGGAATGGACCTATCACGGTTATCTGCAAAAAGATTACGAGAAAAACGTAAGGATATTCAGATGATTTTCCAGGATCCCTATTCTTCTTTAAATCCGAGGATGAACGTGTTTGATATTGTTGCTGAGCCACTGAGAACACACAAAATAGCATCAGGTGCAGAACTAAAGAAACAAGTGTTTGACATGCTCGAAGTTGTCGGTCTAAACGCAGAAAGTGCGAGTAGATATCCACATGAATTTAGTGGAGGGCAAAGGCAAAGAATTGGGATTGCTAGAGCTTTGGCATTAAGGCCGAAGTTAATTGTATGTGATGAGCCTGTTTCCGCATTGGATGTCTCGATTCAGGCTCAAATTCTTAATCTTTTATTAAAGCTACAAAAGGAATTTGATTTGACTTTGCTATTTATAGCTCATGGAATCCCGGCTGTTAAATATATCAGTAATCGAGTGGCTGTGATGTACTTAGGGAAAATAGTAGAAATAGCAGATAAAGAACAACTTCTTACGAATCCACAACATCCCTATACAGAAGCATTGTTAGCGTCTGTTCCCGTCAGCCATCCTAGTCTACGTGCGAATCAAGAACAACAGACAATGTATGGCGAAATGCCAAGTCCAGTAGATTTGCCTACGGGCTGTAGGTTTCATACTCGCTGTCCTTATGCAGATGAAGTGTGTAAAGAACATGCACCAGAGTTAACGGATGCAAATCAAAATGGGCATTCTGTGGCCTGTCATTATCCAGTTGGTTCTCAAATGACATCGGATGATTGCAAGAACATGGAGCCAACGAAAAGAAAGGAGGCTTAATGGTGATTTCAGAAGAGGAAATGTATTCGTGCTCTCGTTTTTTCGAGGAGCAATTTGCTTTGAATGACTATATAGGTCAAACCGGGGCCAGAATTCCTTTTGATGTTAAATGGGGATCTGTACCGATCTTACTATCAGCTCCCCATGCGACAAAACTAGTTAGGAACAATCAAATAAAAGAACAAGATGATTATACCGGCACAATCGGACTTCTCCTACAACGTTATACAAATTGTCATTTAATCTATACAACCCATTGCACGTCAGAAGACCCTAATTTTGTCATCGGCGGTTCGTATAAAGAACAGATAAAAAAGATAGCTACCCTTTTTGATATTCGTTATGTGATAGATCTCCATGGTGCCTCAAAGGGGAGAGCGTTCGATGTAGACCTTGGGACGCAGTACGGGGTAACGATCAATCAAAACGTAGTAGACCAATTAAGAGAAACGTTTAAAAAATATAACATCATGAATGCGTGTGAGAACTCCGCTTTTCCTGCAACACATCCGGGAACGGTTACATCCTATTGTTATCATGAACTCGGTCTACAAAGTTTACAAATGGAATTCAATAAAAAATTTAGGGATCCTAATGAAAATGTCGAGTTGTTCATTTCCATGGTGCAAGCTCTACAAGAATTTATTTGTACCATACAAGAAAATAAACTCTTGTGAGGAAGAAGAAAGGAGGGGCAGTTATGGGCTATGTTCAAAAGAAAAGAGCGGGAGTAAGCGCAGCGCATCCCCAAGCAGTGGACATTGGATTAGATATTATGAAAAAAGGGGGGAATGCAGTTGACGCATCCATTGCGATTTCTTTTGCTCTAAGTGTTCTAGAGCCATATGGTTCAGGAATTGGTGGTGGTGGCGTGATGATGATTCATTCCACTGAGGAGAAAAAGCCGAGTTTTTATGACTATAGAGAGTGTGCACCATGGGAAGGGGCTATTTCCAATCTGAAAATCGGCGTACCTGGGTTTATAAAAGGGATGGAACGAATTCATGAGGACTTAGGTACATTAAAATGGAACGAGTTGATCGAGCCAGCCATACGCCTAGCAGAAGATGGATACTCTGCTCATTCTGTACTCATCAAGCAGCTCGATATTTCTGGGCACCTTAACCGGAGTGGCTTGTCTCAATTTTACGATGATGGAGTACCTAAAGCGCTTAAAACGAGCATTAAGCAACCTCAGCTAGCGGCTACATTAACAAAAATTGCAAAGCATGGTCCCGATGTTTTTTACAGCGGTGAAATTGGAAAGGCCATTTGTGATACAGTACCAGACCTACACCCAAATGATCTGCAACGCTACACAGTGAGGAAAAGCGAGGTGCTCCAAGGTTCATATGATGATTACATTATTTATAGCGCTCCAGCCCCTTTAGCTGGCAGTATGCTCATTCAACTACTTCAAATGTCTGAAATGATGAAACTAGAACAAAGTGATAGATATAGTGCTGATTTTATTGATCAACTGGCTCAAATGTTACGTATTTGCTATACAGAACGCACCTTATGTAATGAGGACCCTGAATTCTCCGATATGGACCAACGTGACCTTCTCAGTCTACAACACTGTGAAATACTGTTAAATAAAGCTTTTGTAAAAAGTGAATTATCTAAAGAGCAAGGTGTGACGCAAACCTTTGATTACAACAATACGACAGCTTTTGTTGTAGTCGATGAGAATGGAATGATGGTTTCTACCACAAATACATTAAGTGATTTATTTGGTTCGGGAGTTTATGTGAAGGGATTTTTCTTAAATAATCAAATGCGTAATTTTAGTGAGCCATCTCTAACTCGGAATCAAGTAGAACCTGGAAAGAAACCTCAAAGCTTTATCGCTCCATCCATCCTCATCAGTGAAAAAGAAACCATTGTTATTGGTTCTTCTGGTGGGAAGAGAATACCAAATATGCTGACAAAGATATTAATTCAACATATAAAGCAAGGAGTGCCATTACAAAAAGCGACAGATGCGTTTCGATATTTTATTGACGAGGATCACATTTTTATGGAAGAAAGATTATCAGAATCAGAAGAGAGGAGTCTTCTTGAGAAAGGTTATTCCTTGAAGTATTCTCCAAATTCCATTTTTTATGGAGGCGTGCATGCCCTATCTTTGCTTCTCGACAAAATAGAGGGAAGTGCAGACCCGCGTCGTGGTGGGAAATGGGGACGTACTTAGAAGGCAGCTTGTTATGAAAAAGAACGGATGCTACTAAGCTTTCAGTGTAACCATCACGGCTTTTTATAAAGAGGTTTTCCGCAAGCTCGATATCTGTCAAATAGCTAAAATGAAAGAGGAGTGTTCGTAGATGAAACATAATCCTAAAATAATTATCGTTGTTACGGTCCTGACTATTTTCTCCCTTTTAGCTAGTCCGATTTTCTCTTCATCACCGGTGCATGCTTCAACAATTGCCATTTCAACTGGCGAATCAACTAGTGATGGTCGTCCTGTTGCTTGGAAGAACCGAGATCATTGGTCTAGCCCTGATGGATGGAAAGTGTATCCATTCCAATATGTGGCGGATGCATCTTCATTCGGTAGTGGTGATCAGTACAAATCAAGGTTTGATTATGTAGGCATAACCGCTCAGGGGGATTCTGGAGTAGATATACATACACAACAGCAAGTCCCATGGGTCGGTATTAATGAGAAGGGGTTGGGTCTTGTTCAGGGGGCTGGTCATACATTAACTTCAAGTTTCACTCAAGATCAGGGGTTCCCTGTTTCTCAGGATTTGGATAACGGTATGCCAGCAGGTTTTTTTAATCATGTTGTCCTTTCTCGTGCAGAACATATCGATGAGGTAGAGCAAATTCTTATAGATACAAATGATGGTGGAGGATTTAACCATAGTTTTGCGCGAAATACATCTACAATGATTAGTGTGTTTGATAGATGGGGAAACGCAGCAACATTTGAAATTGATGGAGACAGTTATGCACGTAGTAATGTAACAGAAGAATATCAACAGGATGAAAATGGATTTTTTAGTGATGTTCATACTGATGACAAAGGAACAACATATCCAAATGATGGGGAGTATAGTGGCTATGATTGGAGAGCGAACCTTTCGTTAATAGATTTCACAAAACCTAATGGGTTTCCTTATTTTATTGATGATCATATAACAGAAGTTGACGAGTCTGGGGATATTACAAATTCTGGAGATGTATCTGATGGGATTCACGACTGGGCTTGGTCCTCAAGTGCGATTAATCGACATTTTCGAGCAGGTTTACGGATGGGTGATCCTCACCTCATAAATTATCGAGATTTTATGCAAAATGATGTAGGCTCGTATGGACTAGGTGACAACTGGAATATAAAAACGCTCTCTAGAAATATTGGTTATATGCCTAGAGATGAGAAACCGACTGGGTTCCATCTCAATCGATTTGTATCCACTTTCGGCGCTGTGTTAAATGGATCGAAAATAGAAGATCCGTATGAAGGGAAATTGGGTACTATGTGGGCTGCATATGGGGAGCCGGCTGTTGGAGTGTTTGTGCCTGTCTTCCCTTACTCAGGAGAAGTTCCTGATGTTTTATTAGATATGTATGAAGAGGTTAATAATAAGAGACATCAAGTGTACGATTATAACGACGATTCTGCATGTGGATACAGCTGTGGTCGTAACGTAGACCATACTATTGATACTTACGCACTGACAGGTGAGTATTATGGAGAATCTGGCATTATGAAGTATGTATTTGATATAGAGAATTGGATCTTTGAACAATATGATCTATTCATGGATGATTTACGAACGGGCTCTAGAAGCGAGGCAGAACTAAAAGAGGACATGATTGAATGGCAGACGAATGTAGCACGTCAAGTAAATGAATATTATGTTGATGAAGTCAGTATCTTTCCAGCGGTAGAAAACGCGCATGTTCGTCAAAGTGATCCTAATTTAACTTTCAGCGATTCTTTACAAGTGGGGCAAGAGAGTGCGATTTCTTATTTGAAATTCGATTTAGATGGGATTACAGGAAAATCAATTAAATCCGTAAAGATTCAATTGACGGAGAGTGCAGCCAATGGATCTGGAAATACAAACTTTGAGGTGACGAAAACAACAGAAGAATGGGATGAAGACTCTGTCACCTGGGAAACGAAACCGGAAACAGATGGTCATATTTATGGTGCCTATTTAGGTGGTCAGCTCGAGGAAAGTGAAGTTATTGAAATTGATATTCCTTTAGATAGTGGGTTTATTTCTACTGATGGGGTTTATGGAATCGCTCTTATCGGTACTGCGGGTTCAACTGAGAATGAGTTTGCGCTGAAAGATACGTTAGATGGTGCAAAAATTATTGTCGAATATGATGAACTAAATGATATCATTGTAGACAATAAGAGAATGACAGCCGCCACTGGTTGGTGGAATTCAACAGCAGAGGCCAATTATAATGAATTCAATTATTATTATCGCCGAACATCAAGAAGTGAAAGTAAGGGGAGATGGACTCCATATATTACAAATCCAGGTATGTATGAAGTCTATTATTGGTTACCTGATGGTACTTCTAATCGAACAACTCAAGCGCCTTACACGGTCCATAATGCTGATGGGGAAGAAACGTTTTATGTAGATCAAACCGTTGCTGGTGGTGAATGGGTCCAATTAGGTGATGAAGCATTTGCTTTTGAGACTGGTTTGAATGGATATGTTGAAATTTCAAATAGTGCGAGTGATGGTGAAATTGTCATTGCAGATAGTATTCGTTTTCTGAAAGTAGATGAGTAAGACTCTATCACTCGAATCCTCTCTTCAAAAGAGCAAGTACAAAACAACTATTTTAGGCTTTATTGCCAGAAAGTAGTTGTTTTTTTCGTTCTCTAGGAAGCATTGAAAACTAGCCCTTTAAATAGGCACAAGGTTTTGAACGTAGCAAGGACGTCGTTGTGATCAGTGTGACGAGCAAACAACGAACAGAGGAGCAAAAGCAGCAATTTTATCAACTGATGGTAAGTGAATTAGGAAAACAGTGTGGAATAGAGCCAAATGATATCATGATTTCAATCGTCACGAATGGAACGGCCGATTGGAGCTTTGGCTACGGTGAGGCTCAGTTTCTAACGGGAAAATTGTAAAAGCGTTTTGAAAAGAGTGGGCTCCACGATTATCTTTTAGGTAAGCGCTACCTAAAAGATAAGTATAATATTATGTTTCTTTACAAACTCTTGATACTCGTCGTTTGGAAGCTTATCTGTTACTAGATAGTGGATTTCTTCTAAGTCACAGTAGGTCGTTAACGCATATTTATCAAATTTTTGATGATCCACTAATAAAAACACTTGCGGACATTTTTTCACGGCTGAACTTTTAATTTCACTCTCAAGTGGGGAAGAGTTTGTGACGCCATTTGTGATGGAGATACCAGTTGAAGCCATAAAGGCCTTATTAATATTATAGGTTTTGAAAACATCTAATCCTTTATAACTAATGAATGATTTTGTTTTACGTTCGACCATCCCCCCCTGTAGAGAAAATGGTTACGTTGTCATAAGGCATTGCTTCTACGATAAAAAGAAATTTGTCGTATCATGTATTTCCCGTGAAATAATTTTTGTGAGGATAGCTAAGACAATGGAAGGTCGATCAAAAACTATTGACCGATATTGTAAATGGACAGGCACGCCTGTGAAAACCACCATAGATAAAAGGATGGTCGGGCATGAAAACAAACGGTTCGAAAGCATGGTCAATCTTTGGCAGAAGGATATGAGGGTTTTAATAATGGCTGCTTGTATCACCTGACATCGAAGCGCTTATAGCGTCACGCGATACGTTTACCTCCCAAGCCGATACAGCTAAAGACCATGTGTATCAACAAAAAGAAAGAGTAGATAGACAGACAGGGTGAGCGTTACTCGATACAAGTGGCAATCTCTTTAGAAAAGGGGCTGAACAGAGAGGGCACTGAAAAAGGTAAAAAGCAACCTTTTTCAGTGCCCTCCTGAACAGATCTTTTTTTAGTTTTGTATCGCCTGGCGATATAACGTAATTCATTCAATACTTTCCTACTAAATATAGTTCGGGAGGTGCCAGGCACCTCCCGATTAGGCACCTCCCGATTAGCGCGCCGAGGGTCAGGAAAGATTTTGGAGTCGGTTTTGCGCTACGTTTATCTGATAAATCTGTTCTTTTAACAGAGGTAAATTCAACTCGACCTGTTTTTTTATACGTGTTTCTAGTGGAAGGTTCTTAATGCTTTCAATGGAATAATAAAGTGGTTTTTGAACCGTATCTAACAAGGCAGCTTGATCTTCTTTGCTAAAAGAGAGAATGAATTCTCGTTGTTCAGGAGTCAAAGAATGTAATTGTTCCTGTCTGTCCTTTGCCAATTTCCATTCTCTTACTTCTTGCTTTTGCCGTTCAAGAAGAGGGAGGTGCAGTTGGATTTGTCTTTGAGTGGTTTCCTCGTATTCCAAGATTTCCTCATCTGGAAAAAAGCCTTCTGCACATCCATCTTCAATGGATAGGAGCAATTCTCTCCGGTCCTCCTGGTTCATTTTTGAAACAAACTGTTGTTGATTGATATTTAATCGTTGAAACAGAAACGATAATTTCTTTTCTTCCTCATAGCGTGCGTTAATCCGCTCGACCAATTTAATCTGGTTATCGGATAGCGGTAGCCCTGCTTCATATTGGTCGATGATATCTTGAGGGAGAGATAAATGCATATAAGAAGCTAAAGGGTAAAATAAATTCTTTTTATACTTAATTAGAATTTCATCTCTTTCTAGATCAATGGCATACATTCCGTTTTTCACATCTTTAATGACAGAAGAAGGGAGGGAGAGGTAGTTTTCAAAACAATTCTCTCCTAACTGTCGTACTGTCCCCTCCTTTTTGTTTTGGATGATGTATTGGAAGCGAAGAGATTGACCGCAGTCGCACTTATAAGGCCGTTTTTTATATCCTCCATCCAAAATATCAACCAAAACCCAATCCTTGATTTTTTCTTCGATGTCTTGGTTGCTCATTTTTTCGTCTATGTCAATTCCTTTGTAGTTTGCTAGTACTTGTAACCAGCGGCTCTTCTTTTTAATTTTCATTCGGTATGTCAGAAAGTAGATTTGCTCTTCATTCAAATTGCCCATGGCCGCTTCTACCTCTTTTTGCGCAAGGAGTACCATTGACTCAACACCTCATTTAAATGGATTCTATTAGAATTTTATTAAATAGTTATGCGTAAGGTGAGAGGATTATGCTAGGTTTTGTGGGTTCCCCCGCTTGGAGCAGACAATCATTTTCCTATGATTTTTAGCAAATAACGGATTCTGTTTCCGTTTCGGTAGGTGTCACCTCACCCTTCCTTCTGCATTTTACTTATCAGCCCTTCGCTAGCGGGCGAGAAAACCGTTATCGGTCGTGGAATGAATATTGAAAAGAGTGGGGAACTGACTTTTTAAGGAAATAACGTTTCTCAAGCTACTTATCAATCAGACAGTGTCTGGCAACACCTTCACTCGATTTTTGTCGAGCAATACTTGTTTCAATTTAGTGTTTGAGAGTGGTACTATATGTAAATGACTTAGAAATTAGTGTAGTGTCACTGTTAAATAATTTTTAAATAGTGAAGGTGCCTAGATGTTAAATAAATTAGAAGTAGTATTTTGCGGGTGGTGAGAAGGAAGAAATGGATTTGGTGAAAGAAGTCGAAATATTAACACAACAACGTTTGGTACAAATTTTAGAAGAGGCTTATAAAAAAGGGACGGAGTCAGCTAGTGCAAATTCAAAGCAACTTGTTGAGGAAATTGCCGCATGTTTAAAGCCATATGTTAAGTCCTAACAGTCATTAAGTTAAAAGTCCTAAGCATTGCTTAGGGCTTTTCTTATGCGTGCCTGGATCCACCCGAAATTTGTCGACTACTAATTGTTAAATTCCGTATCATGTCCTCAGACCGCACTAGCCTTGTTCAGCATGATAAAATACCGTTTCTGTACCATCTGACTACTAATTGTTGAATTTAGGATTTTCAGTAATAAATCTGTAACGGGTCGAATGAAATAGAAAATCTAAGATTTTTTTCTGGTCCCCCCCTAAAAAAAAGTGTACCTACGTATAGATATATAATAGAAGGATATAAATTTATTGAAAGTGAAGGTGAATATATATGGTTATTAACACGGGTGATAAAAGTTGCGTGAAAAAAGACATGGAACGCTCGCAAACCAATTCTACATCTGATTGGGACCAGATTGTAAGTGAAGCCCTCGATTCAGGGATGACATCAGAAGAGTACGTAGAATTTATCAGATTTATGAAAGAAATTATTTCGAAAATAAAAAAGTTAGAAATGCCCATTCCTTACTACTTTCAAATGTTTTGGGCAGCAGTGCCTGCCACTTCCCCAGAATTGTCGAAATATAAGTAAAATGTTTGTGAGAGGAGAAATACTCTCTTCAACCAGGAGTCTGCATGTGTTGTAATAATGGCTGTGACCGTTATTTTGTCATCTGTTTTCACGAATATATCATTAATGACGACTGTTTCAGTATGTAAATAGCCATCACGAAACGATTCATAAAGAAGTATTTAGATAGGAAGACCGAATACTGCCGGGCATGAGGTTTGGACTGAATATATCGTTGAGTATTTAATTACGGATTAGGTGCAAGGAATTTCAAGTAACTATGGTTACCAACCCCAATAGGAGAACCGTTAATACTTAGGATTCCTTATAATCCCAAAGAATACTAGGCTCATCTTCATCTAGCGACACATAGACATATTGAGAAAAGGTAAAGTGACCATATTTCCCTTTAAAATCTTTTGTTACAACTACCTCATATACTTCCATTGGCTCATCTTCCTTCGTCATTTTCCAGCTGTTGACCTTTTTTGGTTTCGTTATTGAATAGGTAAATGTATCTGCGCCAAAATGTCCCATAAACGTATGCACTCTATCTTGCATGTATGCTGATTTAGAAAACTTGTTTTTCATTTTTGCATGAAATAGTTCCCAAGAGGAATCAAAGTTAGCTTTCTGCTCATAACTATAAAATTTATTTACGATTTTTCTTGCTTGTTGGGTCTCAGAGGGGATTAGGGTAAAAATGAGTACGACCATCACAAGTAAGGTGAATGGAATTATGATGATGAATGGCGATTTCTGCCTTCGCATTGGAATTCCTCCTCAGCTCTTCTAGGGTTGTATCAAATCCTATTCTGAATGAGGGGGAATTATGTAGGGTTTTTTAGACGTGCCTTAAATATAAAGCGTTTGGATTAAGAGGCAGAATGGCTAGTTCTTTTTGTATACCATTAAACTAAATGCCTCGTATGTCGTCATCTGCCTCACCCCCTTTCAAAGGGAGTTCAGCCGCCACCTGCTTTGTAGTTACACTCAAATTATAGCAAACTCGTTTTCTCCTAATCTATTGTGTTTTTAATAATTCAATTTTAAGTACATAGATTGTGCTATAATATTTTCGTTCTTAAACTCAACTATTACTAAACTCATTATATTGCGATTCATGACACATTCAGAAGAAACAGGACGATTTTATAAAACTAGCCTGTTTTCTGTATTAGGAGGTATCACTGTGTCAATAAAAAAGAAACTACCGTTACTTTTTACCTCGTTGGTATTATGTATTTTAATAGCGAATAGTACATTACACTATATGCGGTCGAAAGAGAAACTAATAGATTTCAATGAAAGAGAAATAGAATTGATTACCCAGGAAGTATCGTATCTGGTGGGAAAATCAATAAATGGTGCTCTCTATGTAGAAGATATGATGGGGAAAGAGTTACGAACGGCTTCTATTGCGATAAGAAACGCCTTGCCTGCAAACCATGAAGAGGTGACAAACGAACAATTAAGAGTGCTGGCTGATGAGCTTATGATCTCTCATATTACATTATTGGCTCAAACGGAGGACGACATCATAGGTGTAAAATCCTCTGATCCACATGAGATTAATATCTCAACAAAAGAATGGCTATTTTGGTACGATGCATTCAGACAGCTATTCAGTTTGTCGCCTGTTACCGTTGAAGAAGGATTAGCTCTGCCAAACTATTGGACAGGTCCCATTGAGGTGGCTTCCAGTAATCCTGACCATACCGATAAATGGGGTTATTATTATGATGAATCGACGAATTATATCATCAACCCTTATCTTCGTGACAACCAGGTACTAGAATATGAGAAGCGTTTTGGACCAGCTAATGTCATGGAACGTTTCACGAATAAACTTGAGGGTGTCCTTGAACTGACTGTGTTTAATCCGAAAAACTTTGGTCAAGAGACTGAAATGGTGCATTTAAACGGAAACAGCTTTATTCGGATCGTTGATCAACCGATCTGGTATGGTACTTATGAATATGGAAACAAACCAGTAGATGTGAAATTGGTACAAACAGCTGTTAAAACAGGGGAATCACAGAGCTATACGGAAGAAATAAATGGGGAATTTGTGACAAAAACACTCGTTCCTATTAATACAGACACGCAGGAACCTTATGTGATCGGTCTAACCTACGATTATAGCTTAATTCAGAAAGAACTTGATAAAGAATTATGGCAGCACATCCTTTTATCGATCCCGTTTATATTGATTGTGTTACTTACAAGTTTTATTTTTTCACGTTCGATTACAAGACCGATTGATTATATTGTAGAAAAGGTAAATGCGATTGCTCAAGGGAATTTTGGAGAAAGTATTGAGTTGAAACGAAAAGATGAATTAGGTCATCTTGCGCAAAATGTCAATGCGTTATCAAAGTCTTTGCAGTGCTATGTTGCTGATTTAAAACAGAGCAAGGAAGTTATTCAATTTCAAGCTTCTCATGATCCACTTACAGGGTTACTAAATAGAAGGTACTTTCAAGAAGAGTTACATCAGAGAATGGAACGTAGCAAGAAAACAGGAGAGACTGTTGCTGTATTATTTATTGATATCGATCGATTTAAAGATGTGAACGACACCTTAGGGCATGCCAAAGGGGATCAATTATTAATTCTTATTTCTGAGCGGATTAAGAACGGTCTGTCTAGTGGGAATAGTGTTCTCACTAGACAGGGTGGGGATGAATTTGTTATTTTATGTAGCGAACTTGAGGAAGAAGAAATCAAGGCTATAGCTGATACAATTATAACGACCATCAACCAACCTTATTTACTAGATGGAAATGAAGTGATTGTAAGTGCTAGTTGTGGCATAAGCATGTATTCAAAACATGAGGAAAACCTGGATGATCTGATGATATATGCTGATGGGGCTATGTATGCGGCGAAGAAACAAGGCGGCAATAAGGTTATTATATATAATGAGGAAATAAACAAAGAAAAGAATAAGAAACTTCGTATCGAAGCACGTTTGAGAAAAGCGATTAAACATAAAAAGATTGAAGTCTATTATCAGCCAAAAATCGATGCTCGCGCGGATGTACTTACAGGAGTAGAAGCATTGCTAAGATGGACCGATGAGGAACTTGGACTCGTATCACCAGAGACATTTATTTCCATTGCAGAGGAAACAGGGCTTATTCATTCTTTGTGGGAAATAGCGATGAAGGAAGCTTGTTTCCAGGTGAAGAAATGGAATGAAAATCGAGTAGAACCGTTACATCTTGCTGTTAACTTTTCAGCGAAGCAATTTCAAGATCCCGCTTCCTTAGTCAAACAGGTGAAAGAAATACTTTCCGACTGTCAATTAGCAGCAAACTATTTTGAAATAGAAATTACAGAAAGTACGTTACTTTTTAATTCGAAAGAAACAATAAAAGCGTTAAAAGATTTACAACAATACGGAATTTCTATTTCGATTGACGATTTTGGAACAGGGTATTCTTCGTTAAGTTACTTACGAACATTGCCAATTAATTGCCTGAAAATAGATCGATCATTTATTCAAGACATTAGAGAAGATCATGGTAATTCTGCCATTGTCGAGGCGATCATAAATCTTGCACGCAGTCTCAATTTACATGTAATAGCAGAAGGGGTAGAGAAAGAATATCAAAAAGAGTTGTTAGTAAAAAATGAGTGCTATCACATGCAAGGCTATTTATTTAGTAAACCGCTTTGCAAACAGGAATTTGAACAATTCCTTGACTAAGGGGTGCCTGGCACCGCTCGGTTTTTGTCGTATTTTGTTTGGGGTATTCGAGCACAATTTAGTACGGGTGTAGCTTTTGTAGATATGACTTCCGGATATTGGTTAGGTCAAAACTTTGAAGTTGTAATACCTTGTCTAAAACGATACATCCAGATGTAAGAGTTAGATAGAGTCTTAGCGAGCTAGTAGCGTTAGCAAGTAGGGATTGCAAAATACAAGGCAATCGCTTCTGAGCGAAAGGAGCATCATTCTTGTGAAAAGCATTCAAAGTCGCCTATTGATCATGCTTATTATTTTTATCATCTTCCCGTATTTTTTATCTGTACTTTTGATTTATGGGTATACGAAGAAGAATGTGGAGCAGTATGAGCTTGCAAGCAGTCACGATCAAATGCAAGAGGTGTCTGATCATCTGGAACAATACTTTCATGACATGATCCAACTTCCGTATATTTTGTATCGAAATCCTGATTTATTTCGAATTTCAAATAATAATTTTGAAAATTCGACTTATTCAAATCCATTGGCAATTGAAAAAGCCCTGAAAACTTTTTATTTGATGCGAAGAGAAATCCGTCAAGTTCGGTATTATATTGCTAAAGAAAAAAACTCGATTACTGTTTATAATGCGATGATAAGTACCCGTAAGCATCAACCGGATTTATTGAATTCTATTCAGAATCTGGTAAACTCTGACCAGAATTTTATGATTGAGCCGCCGCATCAGATTGAGAATTATAACGATGCGGCGATCATTCCCCAGTCGGACAAAACGATGGTTTTGACTATTCATCATAAAGTCGTAGATGTCCTGTCAAACGAATTACTTGGCATCATCACGATTGATATCGATATGGATGAATATGCTCGCATAAGTGACCGTCTCATTCAGGGTGGGGATGAATCGGTATTTGTAATTGATTCGGATGGTTTTATCATATACGCAGGTGATCAAGACTTGATCGGAAAACCTATCCCTGCTGATTTACAGTCGCAGATAAATAAGGAGGATATCTATTCTGATGATGGTGATATTATCTTGTCCAAAACGTTGTCGGAGCCGTTAAAACAATGGAAATTAGTTAAGATAACCCCGAGTGAGTTCTTATTCAATGAGGTGAGACAAACGGCCCGTACAAATATCATTGTCGGTGTGGGAGTGGTATTTTTGGGCTTATTAATGGTAGTCATTATTTCTTACAAGATTACTCGTCCAATCAAACTCCTTAGCAGGAAAGTACGGAGAATTGAAGGCGAGAATATGGACGTGGACGTGCCGTTTGATGATCAAAGGGAAGACGAAATCGGCCATCTGGAAAAGCATATAAAGGGGATGATGGACCGGATTAATCTTCACATTGAACGTGAATATAAACTGGAGATTGAGAATAGGAAAAACCAGTTCAAGGCTCTAAAGTCTCAGGTTAATCCGCACTTTTTATATAATTCATTACAGTCCATTGGTGCGGTTGCTTTAAGGTCCAATTCTCCGGATGTATATAAATATGTGACGTCTCTCTCTAGAATGATGCGATACTCAATTCGTGCAGATCAATGGGTGACGGTTCGAAGTGAAGTGGATTATATAAAAGCATATTTGGAACTTCAAATGGAGCGTTTTCGAACCAGGTTAAGCTACTCTATTGATATAGACGAGACTATTCTTGATATTATCGTTCCAAGTATGATTCTACAGCCGCTCGTTGAAAATTTCTTTAAACACTGTTATGAGGAGGGGGTTTATGATGCTCATTTGCACATTTATGGAGAAATACGAGAAGAACATTTATATCTGGTTGTAGAAAATAATGGACCCAGTATAACGGATGTAGAGCTAAAGAGGTTAAGGGAAAAAATTTATACGCCTGGAGATGAAGGAACCGATTCACACGAACATATCGGTCTGAAAAATATTCATGACCGATTAGTTCTAAATTATGGACCGAGAGCAGGAATTGAACTAGATACGAAGCGTGGGCAAGGGTTTTCCGTGCGGCTTATGATTCCATTACTTGCAAAGGAGGATGAAACACATGAAAGCTCTGTTGGTGGATGATGAATTCAATGTACGGGATGTCATTCGTGCTTTGGGACAGTGGGAAAAATACGGGATTACGACTGTTTTGGAAGCAAACAATGGCAAAGAGGCAAAAAGGTTGATCGAACGGGAATCCCCGGAAATCATTTTTACAGACGTAAAAATGCCCGAAATGAGCGGTATTGAATTAATCGAGTGGTTAGATACTATATCTTATCCGGGTAAAGTGATTTTGGTCACGGTGTGTGACGACTATTCATTCATGCGTAAAGCGATTCAGTACAGGAGCTTCGATTATTTGTTGAAACCGATTGAAGCTGAAGCGCTAAATGAAGCATTGTTCGGAGCTGTGAATGCTTGGGATAATGAAGAGGAGGAACGCCGTAACAAAGAGTCGGGATTCTATGAAGATGTCAAAAGTTTGCGTATGAACCGAGTGGTGACTGCAGCTTGTAACAGCGAACCTTTTGACGCTGAACAAATTGCCTCATGTCTTCCGCAAGCTGATGGATACGATCTTACTTTAATTTCCTTTTACGAAATGCACGATTCCGATTCTTATATTCAGTTGTTGGCTAATGAGCTTTGTGATCGAGAGTGGGGGAATGCATTTGCGCTTCTGAACGACCATAATCTCTGTGTGGTTATTACTGTACATGGCCAATGGTTAGCGGTAGAAGAATGGATTAGTCATCACTTTGATATCCCTATTCGTCTTGTTAGTGAAGTTTCATTGATATCATTGGAAGAACTACCTACGTCTTTTCAATCTGCGCAAAGAGAAATGGCCGCCCAAAATTTCAGATCTATCCACCGATTGACCAATGTGGATGATGCTTTGCGCATGCATGACATTCTCGCTTATGTAGACAAGTATTATAGAGAAGAGTTGAGTTTGGAAAAACTGTCCAACCGTTTTTTCTTGAGTCGCGAACATATCTCAAGAAGATTCAAACAAGAAAAAGGAGTGACCCTGTCAGAATACGTCACTCAACTAAGAATTGAACAAGCGAAACAGTGGTTAGTTCAAACGGACGAGAAGATGAACTCGATTTCAATAAAGCTTGGATATCAGGACGGAAACTTCTTTTCAAAGCTATTCAAAAAAATGGTTGGTATGACACCGACCGAGTACCGGAATCACGAGAGGAAACGGCAAAACAGAAAATGTAGATAATTAATTTTTCGGCCTTTATAATAAGACGTATTCATAAATAGTTACATTTACCTGAGGGGGAAACAATGGAAAAAAAGATTTTGCAAATGTTTTTGGCCGGTCAGCTCATCATGTCCCTTGTCGCTTGTGAGGCTGACAATGAAATAGTGAAAACGGAAACGATAAGTGCAGATGAGAAGATCACGTTGGAAGTGTGGAATCGGAAAGTCGAAATTTCCACACAGTTCGAAGAGATGATTCTGGCTTATGAAATGGAAAATCAGGGTGTGGATATTACCGTTCGTACCGTAGGCGGAGGGGTCGATGACCGTAGCGATTTAATAGCACAGTTAGCTGCCGGAAAAGGTCCTGATATATTTACTAACGGTGGTGATGAAGAGGCCAAACTATGGAGTAAATATTTGGAAGATCTTTCTGATCAACCTTGGGTTGAGAATGTGTTTGAAGAAGCGCTGACATCAATGAAAATCGATGACAAAATTTACGGAATGCCTATAAACCTTGAAGGGTACGGATTCATTTATAATAAAGATTTATTTAAAGAGGCAGGCATTGAAACGTTGCCAAAAACGCTTACTGAATTAATAGCAGCAGCAGAAAAATTGGAAGCATCAGGCATCATGCCTTTTGCAATCGGATATTATGAAAAGTGGAAATTGGGTCATCTTTTAAATATTGCCTTTGCGCACCAGGAAGATCCGGATGCCTTTATTAAAGGCCTGAATGACGGAACGCAAGAAATTGAACGCAATCAAAAATTCAAAGATCTGGTCGGATTGTTGGATGTAACGATTAGATATGGAAATGAGAATCCGTTGACTACGGATTACAACATGGAAGTGAGCCTGTTTGCCACTGGGAATGCAGCAATGATTCAGCAAGGGAACTGGATTCAACCAATGGTAGATCAACAAACGCCAAATATGAACATCGGATTTCTGCCAATCCCGATTAATGACGATCCTAAAAACGATGCCTTAGCGGTCGGTGTACCCAATTACTGGGTTGTGAATAAACAAACGAACCCGGAGAAGAAGAAAGAAGCAAAGAAATTTTTAAACTGGATGGTTTCTTCAGAACAAGGAACACAATTTATGACGGAACAATTCAAATTTATTCCGGCTTTTAAAAATATTGAGACAAACAATTTAGGACCGCTCGCAGACGATATTATCCGTTACGCCAAAGATGAGAAGACGTTGTCCTTTAACTGGTTTAAATACCCTGGGGGAGCAAGGGATGTGTTCGACCATGAGTTCGGGCTTGCCATGCAAGCTTATGTAGGTAAACAGCTTAATCATGATCAATTGCTGCAAGAGTTGCAGAAGTCGTGGGAGAAGGCTGCGAGGAAATAATTTATCATCCCGCAGAGGTGATCCTCCTTATCGATCCATTTCTTCGACACCCATGCGGCGTTTTTTGCAGCCTGCTCCGACACATGGAATAGTCCTATAGAACATTAGATATAGTCCTATATCAATTTAAGATTAATTTACAATCAATATATGATTTACCTTATGATATAGTCATCCAAAACAGAGTCAGTACATCCACCGGCTAGGTAAGTCCAACCTGAAGAGAAAAAGTAGAAAGAGTACCACTGTCTGCTCTAGCCAGTGTTCTTTCTATTTTTTTTTGTCCGAGTGTAAACGGAAAGCAGCAGTAATACCATCCTTCTTATATAACTCGTTACAGTCCATTTGTGCGGGTTTCCTTCGATCGAACGCTTCGAATGTATACCAATTTGTGACGTCCTTATCTAATGCGATACTAAATTCGTGCTGATCACTGGGTGTCGGTTCGATGTGAAGTGAATGATATAACATTCATTATTCCAAAGTCCTTCCATAAGATATCAGACAGTATCAATTTAAGACTAAGTTATCCTCAATCTAAACCGTATTTCAAAAAGGTAGATTTTAATTATAATTTAATATGTAAACAAGCAAAAAGAAAGGAGGTAAGAGTGAAAAAATTGTTTCTGCATATCTTTCTGTTCAGGCCGAGGGCGCAGACACGAAGCTAACTGTGTGAACGATGAGTTGGAGCGTCCGCATATTATTGTGAAGGACGATAAGTACTATCTGTTTTCCAACACTCACATTAATAAGTACGCTCTGGGACTTGAAGGTCCAGAAGGGCTATACCATTCTGTTCATTTTAAAGTAAGTATTAGCCTATGATCTATTGAAGAATAAGTAGTCTATTTAGGGGGAAACATAAATGGAAAGCAAAAGAGATAAAAAGGGCAAATTATTTTTAGCAGCAATGATAGGACTTTCTGCTATATTCGCTCCTATTGTAAGCGCAGGTGTATCTGCCAAAGAAAATATTGATCCTTATAATTGGACTCGTGAAGATGTTAGTAATCTTTCAATGAATGCTCATAATACTGCACCTACTATTAATAAAGACGAGCTTATTCAAATCACATCAGACTCTTATATTTGGGATACTTGGCCATTGCAAGAAAAGAATGGCCATCCAGCTGTCGTAAATGGCTTTAAAATTATTTTTGCTTTGTCAGTGCCTAATGATGTCCTTCCTGGTAAGCGACATGATACAGCTGAAATTCATTATTTCTTTTCAAAGGACGGTAAGAGCTGGGAATCCGGCGGCCCTGTTTTCAAAGATGGAGAAGCATTAGGCTCAAGACAATGGGCTGGATCTTCGATTGTTCACAAAGATGGGAAATTACAAATTTTTTACACCGCAACAGGTAAGAAAGGTGAAACTCAATTAAGCTATGATCAGCGAATAGCAACCGCAACGGCAAATATAAAAACAACGAACACAAGTGTGACATTTGAAGGTTGGTCAACACATGAAATGATTCTTGAAGCTGATGGAGAATATTATCAAACAAATGAACAAACAGGTCCAGTAGAATCGTCATATGCATTCCGTGACCCGTATTTTTTCCTGGATCCAAAGACTGGGGAAGAATATCTTTTGTTTGAAGGAAATTCTGCTGGGAAGCTTGAAGACAGATCATATAAACATGAATATATTGGTTCCACAGCATTTCGTCAAAACCATGTTATCCCTGATGGATCAAAAGCGTTCAATGGCAGTGTTGGCATTGCCAAAGCAACGAATCAAGGTTTGACTAAATTTAAATTGCTGCCACCATTGTTGGAAGCGAACTATGTAAACGATGAACTGGAGAGACCAAGTGTCATGGTTAAAGGAAACAACTATTATCTTTTTGTAAAGACCCACAGTGAGAAATTCGCCTCCGGCCTTCATGCACCGGAAGGGTTATACGGGTTTACTTCAGACTCACTTTTTGGAGGCTATCAACCTTTGAATGAAAGCGGGTTAGTAATCGCGAATCCAACCGATAATCCGTATCAAGCCTATTCTTGGATGGTTATGTCGAATGGCACTGTCATCAGTTTTGTCAATTATGTTGATGTGGATGGTAAAGATATTTATGAAATTGGCGAGCAATCACCAGAATATCAAATGGACCATTTCGGTGGAATGCTGGCACCTTCATTAAAAATATCGATCACACGTAATGAAACAAAAATCCTTCATGAAAAGAAGCAAGGGGTTTTTAAATAAGGTGAGACTTACATCAGTGGGTTATTCTTCAACCCCCACTGATGGATAGCAAGACTTATCGGAGTTAGGAATAAACGAGAAGGACAAGCAATGGCGTTCAGTTTTTTTACTGAGCGCCATTGTGCATTGTTACCTTTTAGTCATCGGGCGCTTTAGTGGAATAAGATAATTATTTATAGACTGGTTGGTTTTTGCCGTTCAGTCTATTTTTATTTCATTAGGGTGTACCCTATTGAAAAGGTAGCGATTATTTGAGAGCGAGTATTATGTTTCGTCGACCTAGATGTCTCACAATTTGCCATAGGTAGAACCAGTTCATGGCGTAAAGTCTTAGGTTAATACCATCCTTCTTATATAACTCGTTATAGTCCATTGGTGCGGGTTTCCTTCGATCCAACATTTGTAACGTCCTTATCTAACGCGATACTAAATTCGTGCTGATCACTGGGTGTCGGTTCGATGTGAAGTGAATGATATAACATTCATTATTCCAAAGTCCTTCCAAAAGATATCATATAGCATCAATTTAAGACTAAATTATCCTCAATCTAAACCGTATTTCAAAAAGGTAGATTTCATTATAATTTAATTTGTAAAAGAAAAAATATTCATCAATTCAAGGGAGGAAAAAACAAATGAAAATGAAAACTTGCAAAAAGGCAGGAAAGTTAGTTTTGTGTGCTGCAATTTTAGCGAGCAGTCTGATGACTGCTACCGTTGCAGCGAACTCTAAATGGGATATTGAGGATGATTACACGTCGGCTTGGTCCAGACAGCAAGCTGAGAAAGTGGCTCTGACGGAAGAGACGACAGCCCCAATCATCGATATGGACTTTGAAGACGTAGCTCCGGATGTGTGGGTTTGGGATACGTGGCCCCTCCAGAATAGAGACGGTTCACTTTCGAACGTGAAAGGCTACAGAATTGCATTCGCATTGGTTGCACCGCGTACTTATACTTGGCATGACCGTCATACTGAAGCAAGAATCGGTATGTTCTACTCTAAAAACGGCAAGGATTGGACTTACGCCGGAATTCCATACGACTATGACAACGCGTTAGGACACATGCAATGGGCTGGTTCTGCTATGTTGGACGAGAAAGGAAAAGTGCATTTCTTCTATACGGCAACCACTGATATGAATGCCAATGGCGGTAAAGAATTTAATAAAGACGGATGGGTGCAAAGAGCTGAGCAACGTCTCGCTAAGACGACATTTGATATCAGTGCAGACAAAAATGGAGTGCATCTGACGAATGAAGGTGATCACCAAATCCTTCTTGAAGCAGACGGCCATCATTATGAAACGATCGAACAGTTCCAAGAGCACGGAAATATCATCACTGGGTTCCGCGATCCGTTTTTCTTCAAAGATCCGAATACAGGCGAAGAATACATTATTTGGGAAGGTCAGGCAGGCACCAATAGAAGTGATTTGAAACCGGAAAATATCGGTGATAAAGAATACCGTGAAACTCATACCGTTTTGGATCATGCGAAATTTTACAACGGCAATATCGGGATTGCGAAAGTGCTTGATGACGACGTAACTGAACTGGAATTATTGCCACCACTTCTTGAGTCGGTTGGGGTCAACCATCAGTTGGAACGTCCGCATGTTGTGGTAAAAGGCGACACTTACTACCTGCTTACGATCAGTCACGAATTTACGTTTGCCCCAGGCTTGAGCGGTCCGGATGGATTGTACGGATTTGTCGGCGAGGGAAGCTTGCGTACAGATTATAAGCCGGTCAACGGCACTGGTCTGGTTGTTGCCAATCCAGCGGAAAAACCGTTTCAAGCTTATTCTTGGTGGGCTGCGCCCGATGGTCAGGTCATCAGCTTCATTAATGAACCTTTAGACGAGAATGGTCAGGTTCAATTTGGTGGAACTTTTGCACCGACGCTGAAGGTATCCTTTAACGGTGACAAAACAAAGATCGTGAAAGAAATGGAAGCTGGAGAAATCAAACCTTTCGGTCCTTACGGTAGATCCTTACGGTAAATACTCAGTAAGAGGAAATAAAGGTATAACTCTCTTTCACGTTAATCAGCTTAGCGAAATACTAAAAAACTAGGAGGTAAGAAAATGAAAAAGAAGAAAAGAAGTTTGTTATTAGCGACTACGATTATCGGACTATCTGCCATCCTTTCACCACTGGCAACAGTAGGCGCAGCTAACGATTATACGGTGTCCAATTGGACGCGAGAACACGTAACGAATATCGAACTAAATGATCGTAACACGGCTCCGGTTATTAACATGGATGAATTAGAAAAGTTAGATGAAGGCTATCATACTTGGGATACATGGCCTCTTAAAGATAAAGATGGCTCTGTCGCTGTTGTGAACGGCTATAAAATCATTTTTGCTCTTTCAGCTCCAAGCCATGTACTGCCTGGTCAAGTCCATGATATTGCCGAAATTCGTTATTTCTACTCGAAAAACGGAAAAGATTGGATTAGTGGAGGTCCTGTTTTTGAAGAAGGGAAAGCATTAGGTTCAAGACAATGGGCAGGATCAGCTATGATTGACGAAGATGATCAACTTCACTTTTTCTATACAGCTACTGGACGTAAAGGACAGGAACGTATTACGTATGAGCAGCGCTTTGCAAAAGCTTCCGCTGATGTAGTTGCCTCTAAAAAAGGAATCTCGTTTAAAAATTGGTCTGATCATCAAATTATCCTTGAAGCAGACGGAGAATACTATCAAACTCAAGAACAAGGAAGTCAAGGCGATATTGCTTATGCTTTCCGTGACCCTGAATTCTTTAAAGACCCTAAGTCTGGTGAAGAGTACATTGTCTTTGAAGGAAATTCTAGCGGAGCGCCTGCTGACCGTTCTTGCTTGCCAGAACACAGCGGTTCACCTGAATTCGCTGAAAACCACGATGTTCCAGAAGTATCCGTATTATTTAATGGAAGCATCGGGATCGCAAAGGCTAGCAATGAAGACTATACGGAATTTGAATTGCTCCCGCCATTACTAGAAGCGAATTGTGTCAATCAAGAACTTGAAAGACCACATATTATTGTAAAAGGAAATAACTATTACCTATTCACAGACACGCATTTTGACAAATTTGCTCCAGGAATTACAGGTCCAGAAGGGCTATATGGATTTGTTTCAGACGATTTATTTGGAGGTTATGAACCGTTAAATGGAAGTGGCTTAGTCATTGCTAACCCTGAAGATAATCCATATCAAGCTTATTCATGGTTAGTTTTACCTAATGGAACGGTGATTAGCTTTGTACACTTTTCCGATTTAGGAGACTTATCAATTGCAGACGTTGGTCACCAATCTCATGAGTTTCAATTTGAACATTTTGGTGGAATGCCCGCACCATCTTTAAAAATTGCATTGAATCGTGACCGTTCGCATATTGTGACAGAGTTAGGACAAGGTGTAATCAGATAATGATAATGAGTCAGCCTCTCATGATTAAAATGAGAGGCTGTTTCATCTATTTCATTGAATCAATAGGAAAGTGAGGAGCAACATGAAACGTTATCTCGTAATCTTTTTTATAATTGTTATAGCGCTAATCATCTGGTTTGCTACAAGTGATTCAGATGACGAGCAAGAGCAAGTTGAAGAGGAGCCTCTTGATGAATCTCAAGACGTAGATGAGTCTTTAGAGGATGTGGCTGCCTTATGGAAATTTGATGAAGGAACAGGTACGACGACTGTTGAAGCACGTACCAATCAAGAACATAACATTCATTATGTCTTTAATGAAGCGGCAGATAAACCAAACAGCGATCCCCTTTGGAAACAAGGGATTTCTGGGCACGCTTTGCTGTTTGACGGCTATTCGACATGGGTGTCAGCTGATGGATCGACACTCGATATCCCAAAAGATGCGCTGACACTAGAAGCTTGGGTCGCGCCTCGTGCGTTTGAGTGGGGAAATGAAGGAAAACTCTCTTCGATTGTTAGTTATCATAACCAAGAGGAGAATCAAGGCTTTCATTTAGGCGTGTTTCGTCATGGAACATGGTCGTTCCAATTTGGGACAGGCGAGGAATGGTTAGAAGTATGGGCAGGTGAGGAATTTAAACTTCCTCGAAATGAATGGTCCCATCTTGTTGCTGTTTTTTCTCAAGAGAGAAACGAAGTCGTCCTTTATCGTAATGGCGAACAAGCAGGCCATCTAGAGGTTCCGCCTCATACTCAGGTCGCCTTACCCGATCAAGAACTTCGAATCGGAAAAAATAATGACCCTGCTAAAATAAGTGATACATTTGATGCGAGTATGTTTAATGGATTAATTGATGAGGTGAAACTTTATCAAACAGCACTTGAACCCCATATCATTGTGGAGAGTTTTGATCAATTCTTTGCTGAAGAGCTTCCTGACCCTAGTTCGGAACTTGCCTGGGACAGAAGCAGATATGAAGGGGATCGTCATCGACCCCAGTACCATTTTACACCCCCAGAGCATTGGATGAACGAACCGCATGCCCCGCTATATTTTAACGGACAGTACCATTTATTTTATCAGTTTAATCCAGCTGGTCCTTATTGGGGCGGGATTCACTGGGGACATGCAGTCAGTGATGATCTAATTCACTGGAGAGACTTACCCATTGCCTTAGCCCCTGAAGCAGATCAAGTCGACCCTGATGGTGTATGGTCTGGCGATTCGATTATCGATGATGAAGGCAAACCTGCTCTATTTTTTACCGCAGGAAATGATAGCATGACGCCAAATCAAATGACGGGTCTAGCAAGAAGTACGTTTTTAGATGATCACAATTATGATTTAGTTGATTGGATCAAGCACCCAGAACCCGTAACGATTCAAGAAGAACACATTCAAACGGAGAAAGGAACCGTTTGGCATGGTCAATTTAGAGATCCGTTTGTCTTTAAATCTGGAGATAAATGGGTCCAACTTGTTGGTTCAGGAATAAAAGACGGCGAGGAGTCAGTTGGCGGAACGGCGCTCGTTTACACATCAGATAACTTAATCGATTGGCATTATGAGCATCCTCTTATGATCGGGAATGTCTTCAACTATCCGGAAACGGGTGATGTGTGGGAGCTTCCCGTTCTATTACCAATTGGGGAAAACGATAGCGGTGAAGAAAAATATGTTTTTCTCATTAATCCATGGTTTGACGGCGATAGTGAATATGCGGTGAAATACGTCTGGTATTGGATCGGCTCGTGGGATGATGAGACCTATCAGTTTATCCCTGATCAAGAGGATCCTCAGTTGCTAGATGTCGGCGAACACTTTACAGGACCAAGTGGAATGGTCGATGAGGAAGGCCGAGCCATTGTTTTTTCGATTGCACAGGATAGAAGAACCGAAGAAAGTAGGTACAATGCCGGATGGGCTCACAATGCTGGTTTACCAATCGTCCTTTCGCTTCGTGACGATCACCGTTTAGGAGTGGAACCTGTTCAGGAAGTAGAACGTTTAAGAGAAGAACACCTTTATGCACTCGATACCCCTTCTACCATAGATGACGTGAACCAACAAATAGCAGACCTCAGTGGAGACATGCTTGAAATTGAATTAGAAATTGAAAGAAAAGAGGCTCGAAAAGTCGGGATAAAAGTTCGTCAATCACCAGATCAAGAGGAAGAAACGCTCCTATTCTATGATTTTGACGAACAAATGATGAATGTCGATCGGGAGCACTCTAGTCTTTCAGATAATGTGGAAAAAGGAATTCAAGGAGGAAAGGTTGAGTTTGAAGACGACCTTTTACGCCTCCGTATCTTTCTTGACCGCTCCATGGTTGAAGCTTATATTAATGGCGTAAACAGTTTAACGACACGCGTCTATCCATCAAGAGACGATTCTCTCTATTTAGAATTATTTACAGAAGGAGAGTCTGAAGTGAAGAAAATGAATGTATGGAGAATGGGAAGCGCATATTAATAAGAATTAAAAAGGGTCAGACCCCAATCGCAAAAGTACGGGGGTCTGACCCTTTTTTCAGATTGTCGGTTAGCTTCCTTCTAATATCTCGCAACTTCCGATTACAAAGAAGGAAGTTACAATTGTAGGATCGCGCCTTCAGACGGATAAATTTTCTGAAGTCATCCAATTATTTAATGTGAATTTTGCAGAAAAAAGATGGAGTGGTTAGCAATGAAAATGGTGTTTAGATGGTTTGGTGAAGGGAATGACAGTGTTCTTTGAAACACATTGGTCAAATTCGTGGAGTAGAAGGTGTTGTATGGGCACTCCATGATGTTCCAGCAGGCGAAGAATGGCCAATGGAAAAATCTTAAACGGAATATTCGAACCTGTCCCCCGGCACGGCAGATTGTTAAAGTAAGGCGGGAAAACAAGATAGATAGTGTTAAAAATGGTGAGATATGAAGCAATGATTAGGCTATTTCAATTAGGTACATTGGTTGTTACAATATTTGTTGCAAATGCATCGATAATCACACTTGTTGTAAATAGTTACCGATAAAAAGAAGGAACCGCCCGTCGCTCTTACTAAAGAGAGTTGGGTTGTTACTTCTTTTTTGTGTGAAATTTACTTGGTCAGCTGCCTTTTTAGAGCGTGTTTAAGAAGTTGGCAATGGCTTCACTCGGGTTTGGGATGGCTACTTTGTTCAAGTAAAAGTTTAGGTGATAGATCCGAAGGAGTTATATCATCACGTTGGCTTGCCTGATGATCTGTAAAAGAGTCACGTGAGCGAGTTTTGGCAACTATGCACACAAGAGGGTACCCACTTTTTACTTAAAATAGCAAACCTTGATATAAATATGCTCCAACATTAGGCATAATGTAAGTAAGAGGGGGAAATAGAATGAAGTATTTTTTACTCGTCGAGGACGAACGGATTTTAGCTAAAAATATTGCTTTTTTTCTAGAACGAGAAGGCTATCATGTAGATATAGAATATGACGGAGAAGCGGGATGGGCAGCCTATACATCGAAAGCATATGATCTTATTTTATTAGATTGGACGTTACCGAAGAAAGACGGGTTAGAACTTTGTAAACAAATCCGACAACAATCAAATGTGCCTATCATGATGCTTACGGCCAAAGGTGAAATTTTAGATAAGATCATCGGCTTAGAGCTTGGCGCAGATGATTATCTCGTGAAACCGTTTGACCAACGAGAATTATTGGCTAGAATTCATGCATTATTAAGAAGAAATGAAACAACGAGTCATGATCGACGTGAGAAGCAGTGGCTTCACTATGAGGGGCTTAAACTGGACCGTGAAAAGCTACTGATTCTATTCAAAGAGCAATCCATTGCTCTTACAGCCAATGAGTATAAGTTGATGGAAATTTTAATGAAGAAACCGGATAATGTTTATTCACGGGAACTTTTATATGAACAGGTTTGGGGCGGTTCACTAGAGTACAGTGAACGAACCGTAGATGTTACGATTAGTCGATTACGAAAAAAATTACTGGAGGCCTCAGGTAAGAAGTACTTTCATGCTGTAAGAGGAATGGGGTACCGGTTCAGAGGAAAGTCATGAAAATCCACTATCAATTATGGCTCATTTTTTCTTGTCTTTTTATTGTTGTCTGCCTTGCCGTATACATGGTTGTATCAACGACGTATGAACAACGTTTACAAATAGGGTATGAACAAATATCGATTGCTCAAAGCTCTCCCGTTCTAAATCAAGTAAAAGACACCTATCCCTATTCACCCAACCGTAGTATCGGTTATCTTCGAACATACAGCGAACGGTTGAACAGCAGATTGATTCTATTGGACGATGACAAAAAAGTTTATGCAGATAGTTTTGGGCAACTTAAACCAAACACAACTTTACATTTAACGATATTAGCTCAAGACATGGTCCCGGCTTCTCTCTTTTCTGAAACAGACTCTTTCGGCTATGTTCAACATACGTTGCTCCCCTTTCAGTCGGCAGAAAGTGAAGGTTATTTATTAGTAATTCAAGAAGCTGACCAACTGTATGCTGAATTAAAATCCTTCCAGAACTGGATGGTCCAAACGCTGTTTATCGCTGTGATTGCTTTCTTTTTTATATCCTATTTTGTCTCGACCTGGTTTTCAAAACCAATCCGTCAAATGATTTCTCAATTAAAGAAAATCACCCCGCAAAAACGTACGTTTTCCTTGAAACATCGGCGGCGTGATGAAATTAAAGAATTAATTGATGCTACACAGAATATGGTTGAAGAATTAAACCTATATGATGAACGACAACGACGGTTTTTAAGCACTTCCTCACATGAATTAAAAACGCCTTTGGCAACGATGCAGCTTATTCTTGAGAATCTGCCATATGTACGTGAGAATGAAGAAACGTATCGTGAGTTTGTACAGGACCTATCCTTCCAAGTTCAAAAAATGAAACAAATGGTTGATCAATTATTACAAATGAATCGGATATGGGATAAACCTCTCGGAAAAGTAACACTCGTTGCCGGGGACATACAGCATCATTTAAAGCAGTCCTTTCAACATATTGCCGAAGCCAAACAAATAACTTTAGAGTTTGAACTTGATCCAATTACTATCTATGTCGATCGAGCATTGTTTCTGCGCGGACTTGATAACGTAGTTTCCAATGCGATTCGCTACTCTCCTCAAGGGAAATCCGTGAACATTAGCATCAAAAGGGAACGAGATGAAAATAAAATCAGTGTATGCGACCAAGGAATGGGTATTTCGAAAGAAGATCTTCCTCACATTTTTGAACCCTTTTACCGTTCCAATGATGCAACGGCCTGGAATCAAGAAGGCAGTGGGTTAGGATTAACGATTGTCAAGCAAATGGTTGAGATGCATAAGGGGAGGATTGACATTGAGACAGTAGAGAAACAAGGAACATGCATACACTTGTTTTTCGAAAAAACGTAAGTAACAAAAATGTTACATTTCTTATATTTCCATGATACAAAAGGTGACTATAGTATAAGTAAGCTAGATCAAGCAAGCACGAAGTAACGGTATGTTAAAAAATTTCAAGGGGGATATCACAATGAAAAAAAAGTTGACGCTTATGATGATGAGCATGTTAGGTTGCCTCGTTATTTTATCCGCTTGTGCTCAAGATCCAACTGATTCTGATGCAACGATTGAACCAGGTCAAGAGGAGCAGAACGAACAGGTGGAACAAGAAGATCCTACGGAACAGGAAGACCCTACGGAACAAGATGAGCAACCTGTTGATGAAACGAATTTATCTCCAACACCTGACGTAACGGTTGAAACACATCAAGTCGTTCTCTACTTCTCTGATAATGACTTAATGGAGACGTATCGTATCGAAAAAGACGTTGATGTAAGAAAAGGAGATCAACTGGCAAAGTTAGCACTAGAAGCTTGGGTCAATGGACCTGACCATGAAGAATTAACAGGATTAGTTGATTCAGAAGTAATCATCGAATATGTGGAAGAAGTTGATGGCATTGCACATGTGAGTTTTTCAAAAGAGATTCAGGAAAGTAGCTTAGGTTCAACTGGCGAATTAATGTTTGCGGAACAAGTTGCGATGATTATGAAGCAATTCGGATTTGATCGGACTCAACTTTTAGTGGAGGGAAGAGTTGTTGAAACATTGCTCGGGCATCTTTATATTGGTGACCCAATCGAAGCAAACGACCCTGAAAGCTACCTATGGATTGATGAAAAAGATTCGCGTGAGATCGTATTGCAAAACGTAGCTTTCCGAATTTATGAACCGGCCCCAGACACCGAAGTGAAAGACCGTATCGTTGTACGCGGATTAGCCCGGGTATATGAAGCGACTATATTATATGAATTTGAAGATGGACATTATATCCTAGATGAAGGGTTCACAACAGCGACGGAAGGTGCTCCTGGATGGGGAGAATTTGAGATCATCATTGACCTTGATGACAAAACTGATTATTCAGGGAGAGTGATCCTCTTTGAAGAAAGTGCCAAAGACGGATCGAGAATTAATGAATTGAAAATTCCTGTGAATGTCGAGTAGGTGCCAAATCGGGAGGTGCCTGGCACCTCCCGATTACTTTATAGAGAAAGTTTAAACATATATTTCAAATACATGTTTTATGTTAAATAACCTCACACAAATCCTTACAACTCCTTTTTTGATTGATATGATTAAGACAACCAAAAGAGATCAATCACTTTAGGAGGTAAACCAAATGAAAAACAAAAAACTTAAAAATCCAGGAATCCTGACGTTAATCGGTCTTACGTTTATGGTGTTTTTTCAATAGATAAAATTTAAAAATATAAATATATGGAAAACTGAGTCCTTGTTTTAGGTTCTCAGTTTTTTTTTCGTTCCTGTCCCAGGCGCGGTGGTGTATTAACATGAAACGAAAAAATAGGAGAGGCAGTGTAACTAAAACGATTGATAGATATTAGTGAGATAATTTCGAGCTAGTCGCCAATAAAAAGAAGTAACCGCCCCTCATCCTACCAAAGAGTTGAGTGGTTACTTCTTTTTAAAAACATTCCATTCTTCGCCGATCTTCATGCGGCAGTTAAACAGTTTATCGCTAGAGTATTGCTCTTTGGTGCCCCAATTGAACAAATCCTTTTATCATAAGCTTGGCTATTTCTTTCTTTCTGAAGGATGAAAGTGCAGTCGTTTCTAGTTCTTCTAGCTTTAGTGTGGTAACAAACGGATGGTTCCAGGTAATAGTAGAAGGATCAGCAACAATTAAATCAGTTGTAGCTAAGCCAGCTATTACCTCCTTTATATTGGTGGTAACCATCCCTAAAGTGATGTCTCTTTTTTCAACTTGTCCATCTTGAATAACTAACACGAAATATTCTTCTTCCTTAGATAGCAAGGAGTGTGGTGGAACTGTTAGCGCATTGGGAATTTCACTTTGAATAATCCTTACATCTACATGGTACCCAACTTTAAATCCATCCTCTTCGTTATTTATGTCCACGAAAAATGGGTAGGTTGTTTCTTTCTCAAGAGTAGGCTCTTGTGATGGGAGATTTGAAATTTGGGATAATGTACCGTCAATAGGTTCTTTATCATGATAGAAAACTTGTACGCTCATTCCTTCATCTATTTCTAGTGATTCCGTTTCTGTTACCTCTCCTTTGACTACTAGAGGGGTAGATAAAAGGGTGATAAATGGATCGTTTCTATTTGTGCTAATCTCTTTGACGATGCCTGTAACAGGACTTGTGATCTGTAATTCTTGCTCTTTTTCACTTACTGTCAAAAGAGATTGCTGATAGATTTCTTGTTCCAATTGAAGTTCCTCGATTTGATGCTGCTTCTCTAGAATTTCTACTTCATACCGTCTCGTATCAATCTCTACTTTCTCTTCAGTTGTTTCAGTTTCTGTGTTGTTTGTAAAGGTGTTACTTCCTTCTGAAAGTTGAGCATAACGTGAATCACTTTCTTCTAATAGTTGAGCATAAAGTAAATCAATTTCTACTGATAATTGAGCCGTTCGTAAGATAGTTTGTTCTAGTTTCAATTCCATTTCTCTTTTAGCAGAATCTAAATCGATATTGTTGTATGTAAATAAGAGGTCACCAAATTGAACTTCTTGCTCGTCTTCAACATATAGCTCACCCATGGAACCAAGGTTTTCATTGTAATAGATATGCTTCTCGTTTGTGGAGGAAATGATAGCTGGCTTTTCAATCGATTGAACGATATCTACTTCTACTGGTAAAATCAGTTGATCGATGATTTGTAAGCGGGAAATGTTATTTTCACTATCTACAATTAAAAGGATATTTACAGTAAAAAGGACGATACATATGAGGACGAAACTATATTTTTTCCAAGCTTTCACAATGTTTCCCACCAATCGATTAAGAGTAAAAAAAGGTTACTACATATTGAAGAAATACTGTAAATAAAATGATCAATACGTGCACAGATACAGTAACAAGGACAATAACTACTTTTCGATTAGTAGCTAATCTTGAGAATGCATAAATTTGAATAATCATTGTCCATAGTAAAAATATTGATATATGTCCAAAGAAATAGATTAAATATTCATTTATCGTGAAAAGGTGTGCAACTACACCTAAGGCAAAGGGAGATGTGACTGAATTAACGCCAAGCCATATTTCAAAAGGGAGTAACATCATTTTGCCAATCGTGAAGATAAAGATACTAATTGTATTTACGACAAAGGCTTGTCGGAAATGGACTTCATCAAGAAATACCCAAAACCAAAGACTTGTGAATAATAGATAGGTGAGGGGAGAGACGATAGCATCTAGTATTCCACCAAAACCTATTAGAAATTTCGCTAATTCAAATTCATTTGTCGAGTAGTCGGCTATTAGATGAGATAGCCCTTCTGTATTCAATGCAAAGTAGGCTTGAATACAGGAGACAATCAGACTTAGGAAAAGAATAAAAGTGATTTTTCCAAGATTAAGAGGCACTACTTCCGCAATTTGTAACTGGTCGAATTTTGTATCTGGGTCTTTCAAACTTCTACATAACTCTAATCGAAACGTCATTTTTGATAGTCTCCCTAGTCGTAAGTATAAATCTCTTTCATTTTACATTTCGTTTGGGTGCTTGTCATCACTCGAATGTATCAAAATCCACGTTTTCATTATTTTTACAATAATTCAACATTTACTCAACAGTGGATTAATAATTATACCTTATGATAAATCTTGTAATCCAAAAACAAAAGTTGAGGTGTTCAGAATGTCTAATCAATTTAGTCGACGTAAATTTTTAACTTACATGGGAAGCAGTACTGCGGCATTAGTTGCAGCATCATCAGGACTTGATGCCTTAACAAATAAAGCAAGTGCGATGACAGCAGATCATTTAATGGATGGACAAGCTAAAGGTGGAGGGAAACCACTTACCGTTCCTTTTAAACCAGTTGAACGTAGTTGGGAAAATGAATTAATTTTGCCAAATGGTTATAACTATAACATTATTGCCTCTTATGGAGATGAAATTAACTCTAAAGGGGAAATATTTGGAGATGCAGCAGATCTTACCGTGTACTTTCCGATTGACAGTTTAAAAGGTGGCAACAATTCAGAAGAGGGACTCATTTGGGTAAACCATGAATTCCCAGAGCCAGGGAACTACATGGAGATGTTAGGAATGAATGCATCTACGTTTAAAAAACAAGATCTAAAGAACTATCCTAAGCTACTGAAAATGGAAAAAGAAGCAGTTGGTGGTTCTGTTATTCGTGTAAAAAAAGAAAAAGGCGAATGGAAGCTTGTAAAAGATGATACATATAACCGTCGTGTCGATGGGACAACTACGATCGAATTAACAGGTCCAGCTCGTGGAAGTAAGGCTGTAGGTGGTGCGACAACAGTTGAAGGTTCCCTTGGAAACTGTAGTGGCGGACGCACGTTATGGAATACGGCTTTATCTTGTGAGGAAAATACAGGCTATGCGAGCTCGTATGGATGGCCTGACTTTACTGAAGAGCATTACGGTTGGGTAGTGGAAGTCGACCCATTTGATGCAACGAAACCGGTACGCAAGCATACTGCATTAGGGCGTTTCGCTCATGAAAACACAGCAATGGGCTTAACAGAAGACGGCAGAGTTGTCGTTTATATGGGCGATGATAAACGTGATGAGTGCTTCTATAAGTTCATTAGTAAGAAACAGTTCAATCCGGCAAACCGCGAAGCGAATTTCGATATTTTAGAAGAAGGAACCTTGTACGTCGCTAACCTTAGCAAGCAACAATGGGTTGCGCTTGATTATGCATCCAATTCCGCTCTTCAAAAAGAATTTGCTGATCAAGCCGATGTGTTAACGAATGCACGTGCAGCAGCTCATGTGGTCGGAGGTACATTACTAGATCGTCCTGAAGATGTCGAAATTCACCCACATGATGGTACAGTTTTCTTAGCATTGACGAATAATTCAAATCACGGAAATTTCCATGGGCAAATTGTTCGATTTGCACCTAAAAATGGTGACCATGGTAGTGATTCATTTACGTTTGAAGTTTTTGTTGCTGGAGGGAAGAAAAGCGGCATTACTTGCCCAGATAACCTTCACTTTGACAGCAAAGGGAACCTTTGGGTTGTAGAAGATTATGGTGCTACAGAAGACAATGTCTATGCGCCTTATAAAAACTGTGGTGTGTTCATGATCCCAACAGATGGGAAAAACTACGGGATTCCACAACAATTTGCATCAGGTCCAAAAGGCTGCGAAGTAACGGGACCATGGTTAACACCTGATGAAACGACTTTATTTTTAGATGTTCAGCATCCCGATACGTGGAATCAGTATCCGGGGCAAAGTTTTGGCCGTTCGAGTCTAGTCGCGGTTCAAGGTGGTAGTTTTAAATAACAAAGAATGATACTAGGAGTGGAAGGAGCATGATGAATGATCATAGTATGCACTAACCATGTGAAGGAAGGTTTAGAGGTCATTCACCTTCCACACATTCATTCACTTTCAAAGGAAGATAAAAGATTCGGAAATTACAAATGCCAGGTATGTTGTCAAAAAGCCGATTTCAAATTGTTCAATTACTTTCCCCAAAAGGAGCAACGGCTTCAAACGGTCATATGAATAGGAGGTCAACGTTATGCTACAAAATATAGGGATTCCCGGTTTGATCTTGGTTCTCGTTATTGCATTAATCATTTTCGGCCCTTCAAAATTGCCAGAACTCGGTCGTGCAGTAGGATCAACATTAAAGGAATTTAAGAAATCAACGCGAGAATTAGTTTCAGATGAAGAGCCAGAATTAAAGCAATCAAAAGCTGAGAAAGAAAAGGCAATGTAACAAAATAAATCTAGTAAGATGTAAGTAGCTTAAGTAACTTGCATCTTCTTTTTGTAATTAGAGGTGTGAATAATGGGAAAAAACGGTATGAATCTTGTTGGCCATTTAGAGGAAATGCGTAAACGTCTAATCATTACTGTTGGTACCTTCATTGTGTTTTTTATTTTATCTTTTGTTTATGTACAGAATATCTATAACTGGCTAATTCAGGACTTAACAATAAAGCTGGCTATTCTAGGACCTAGTGATATTTTATGGGTATACTTAATTTTATCTAGTGTGATTGCCCTTGCAGGAACGATACCGATTGCAGCTCATCAAATATGGCTGTTTGTCCGGCCCGCATTAAATAAAAACGAGCAAAAAGTTACGATTGCTTATATACCAGCCTTATTTATCCTTTTTATTGTTGGTATATGCTTCGGATATTTTCTCATTTTTCCAATAGTCTTTAACTTCCTTCTTTCATTGTCAGAAGATATGTTTATGAACTTCTTTACGGCGGAGAAGTATTTCCGTTTTTTGATTAATATGACCCTTCCATTCGGGTTGTTATTTGAACTTCCAGTCATTATTATGTTCCTGACAAGTATCGGGATATTAAATCCTTATCGCTTACAGAAAGTTAGAAAATATGCTTATTTTGCCTTGATTGTGACGTCGGTGCTCATTACTCCACCGGATTTTCTTTCTGATATTCTAGTTATTATCCCGCTGCTCTTTCTATATGAATGTAGTGTGTTATTATCCAAAATCGTGTATCGCCGAAAGCAAAAAACTGCTGAGAAAGCGGCTTAGTGCATGGCACCACCCGAAGTTTGTCGAATGAAACTAATAAGTGAGAGCGGATGATAAGTTGCTATCTGCTCTCATTTTTTTAGTGTGCGTTCAAAAAAGAAATTTGTCGTATCATGTATTTCCCGTGAAATAATTACTTTGACGATAGCTGAGTTTTTAAAAGGTTGCGATCTGCGTATCTAAGTTTCAATCCGACACCAAAGCGCTTATAGCGGCACACGATATGGACAAGTCCCTAGACGATACAGCAAAAGACCTTGTGTATTAACAAAAAGAAAGAGTAGAAGGTTCAATAAAACAGAGATAGCGATACCCGATACAGATGACAATCTGTATCGCTGGGCGATATAGCTTGCAAATTTGTCAAAAAACCTTCATATTTAATAGAAAAGGAGGTACGATATGCGACACGATATCCAACCGAATGAACGATCTTTCTCTTCAAAGGAAGCAGCAGAAGAAGCGGGGATTGCAACACCGACTGTTCGAAAATATGGCCAAATCTTAGAGCGAAATGGGTATGAGTTTTTAAAAGATGGCGAACGGCGTATCTTTGTTCAATCCGACATCAACGCGCTTATAGCGCTACGCGATACGGACAAGCCCCTAGACGATACAGCAAAAGACCTTGTGTATCAACAAAAAGAAAGATTAGAAGGATTCAATGAAACAGAAATAGCGATACCCGATACATATGACAATTTACCCCACGATCCCAATCAATTAAAAGAGATCTTACTGTTTGTAAGCAATGAACTTGCAGCGACACGTGAAATGAATGTCCAATTGACAAACGGTATGTCTCAACTTAAAACAACTGTTTCCCGGCTCCAGCAAGATCATCACGTTATAAGTTCTACTATTGGAAATTCAGCACAAAAAACTCATGCTAAAATTGAGAAATTAACTGAACAACAAAAGACCAATTATGAAACATTGCTGCAACAAGAAAAACAAAAAAGCGAATTCTTACAAAAAGAATTACAAAAAATGCGGGACGAACAGCAAAAAGAATGGCGTTCACAAAATGATTTTAATAAACGTTTAGAAGAAGCGATACAACAGCCTAAAGAGAAGTGGGGAACTAAAGGGAAATGGAGAAGGCTTTTCTCTATATTCCGTATTTAAGGCGAAGGGGGTTGTGAATCAGACTTATTCCCTTTTTGGTTGAGGTACCTTTTCACGGTGTAAAAAGAATGTGTGCTTGCTTCCTAGGTCAATCTTAAAATATGTATGTAATATATATGTTCTTCTGTGTTATATAACCTAACACAAACCATTACAGCTCCTTTCATGATTGATATGATTAAGACAACTTAAAGAGATCAATCAACATTTTAGGAGGATATCCAAATGACAAATACAAATACAAAACTTACAAACCCAGGACTTCTTACGTTAATCGGACTTACAATTATGGTGTTTTTTCAGTAAGGAAGGATAGGTATGACAGTATATAATATCGTTATTGCTGATGATAATGAAGATTCTAGAGAAATATTAACGAGTTTTCTTAGTTATATGCCAGACGTTAAAGTAGTAAGCCAAGTAAAAGATGGGAAAGAGTTATTCGAACTAGTATCAAAACAGGAAATAGAAATTGACTTAGTTCTAGCAGATATAGGAATGCCAAACTTGAATGGGATGGAAGCAATTAAACTTTGCACGAAGTTTATTCCTAATTTGAAGTTTATTTTTATTACTGGATATAATGAATATGCGGTAGAAGCATTTAATATATCGGCAATTGATTATGTCGTAAAGCCTATTGAACAACAAAGATTATTTGAAGCAATTCAGAAAGCGTTTAACTTAATAAATCTTGAAAATGACTGTAAGAAAAAGGGATTAAATAATAATCAAAATAAGTTAATTTTAAGAAAAGGTCGGTCAACTTTTTATATTCCTATAAATGCTATTTATTTTATCGAGAAGTCCGGAAAAGAGACGGTCATCCATACAAAAAATGAGACTTATACAACTCTTGAATCACTCAAAACGCTCTCTGAAAATATTTCTCATCCAGCATTCTTTCAAACGCATCGCTCATATATTGTTAACCTTAATCATGTGCGATGCGTAGAGACAATCGGAAAGACATATTTAGCGTATTTCGATAACTATCCTGAAACGGCTCATATTTCAAAATTGAAAATAAGCGAAGTGCAAAAGCTAATTCAGTAGTATAATAGGGTTGCAAAATCGTCAAATAAAAGACCTATTATGTTAGGTCTTTTGTTGTGTCTTAAAATGGATAACCATGCTTATGGAATATATAGACGAAGCGGTAATAAAACTTACGAATGGTAAAGGACAAATGCAAGAACGACTATTTCTAAGAACAGGAGACACTAACAACGTTGTTTCCTAAAGAACCGTCTTGAAAATTGAATCTGACAAAATGTTAAAAATAGCTTCTGAAAGGGCATATAAAAAAGCTGAAGTGGCAATAATACTAGTTGAAAGGGGTCTAACATAAGTAGACAAAAAGATTCATTTTCCTCTAAACTACACATACCCGATATTTCTATAATACGAGGAAAGTAGTTGATGAAAATGACTAGTGTTTTGAAAGGAAAGATACTCATTTTCCAGGAATATGAAGGGT
The DNA here is from genome assembly GCF_036663595.1 of Halalkalibacter lacteus. NCBI lineage: Bacteria > Bacillati > Bacillota > Bacilli > Caryophanales > Bacillaceae > Halalkalibacter > Halalkalibacter lacteus. Next base: position 5,154 of record NZ_JAWRVL010000015.1, on the reverse strand, counting down.
TAAATAAACTATTGAAATGTTCCCTAAGTAATGCAGGTTATCAAAACGTTTATACAGTAAATCAAGTTGAGCATATCGTAACGACTTACGAATTATTGAGGCCAGACGTTATAATTTTAGAAGTTAAGTCTTTCCATCAATTTGAGGTTTTATTTCAATTATTACGAAAAACAGAGTTTTCTGTAACCACATCAGGACTAATATGTGTCGTTGAGGAAACGAATTATCGAATGAAATATTTTATTGGAAAACTTGGAATAAAACAATATATAGAAAAACCTTTTGAAATTGATACGGTCATTCTAACAGTAAATTCTACTTTAGGTAACATCATTGATAGTGTTTGAAAGAAGGAACTATATCGATTTTATTGTAAGCGGTTCCGCGAACAACCGAAATAATATTTGGTATGTAAAGCTTACCGTACCTTGAGGTCGGAATGGCGATTACGAACGTTACAGACTGCTAATCATTTGTTCTCTTAGTCTCCTACAATATTTCTCTACTAGCTTTATCTACTGTGTACATTTTCATCACCATTAAAATCGTATCTTCACTTCTCCTTTGCTCAACTCCTAGCCCATCTCCGGGTGGGCATTTCCACGAATACGAACTCTTTTTCAATTTCACTTTGTAATTTCCCTCGTTTGACAACCTTTACTAATTGCCCAGTCTTCTGGTAGCATCGTTCTCTTTCACTGCCAACTTATAGGTTCCGCCGCGCGCCTGTTGATAACGGCGAAAGATACTTGAAATCAATGAATGCTACATGGGTACTAGGTCTTATTATTCAAAATTTTGTGTTAACTCAGTTGACAATTCTGATTATCGATAATACAGTTTTATATGTAAACTATTTCATGATGAAGTGTTAACAAATCAGGGTCAAGTAACGGTCTTAATTTAATAATAAGAATTTATGGAGGGGTAACATGTCATGTCAGCACAAGATTATGCATCAGGAGTTAATAAAGAGGCCCTTACTCTTCAAAAGCTAATAGATAATCGTTTAGATTCAAATGGTGCTCATATCCTATATATGTTTAATGAGTATGATAAGTATATTAATAATGCTACTGATTTTATAGCTGGGGGAATTGATAAAGCCGATAAAGTAATACTTGTTGAAAGTCAAGAATTTATCGATGCTGTAAAAGAAAAATTACTATTAAAAGGGTATTCTAACAATCAATTGGAATCGATTTCATATATTTGTAATTCTGACTATTATTTTTCAGATCGTAAATTTAATGCTGAAGATAGTTTTCAAAACCTTGTTAAAATATTAAAACCTCATATAGATAAAAAGCAAATGACGAGAATATGGGGACAGGTTTTAGTCGAGAATTCCTTGGTTTATGAGTTGAGAATGTACGAGTGTGAGTGCGATAAATTTTTGGGAGGAGAGAGTATACTAGCCGTTTGTTCGTATAATTCACTTACTACTTCTTCTGTTATACAAACCGAAATGCTGAAAGTGCATAAATATCTTATGATTGATGATCAAATTGTGAAATCTCCTTTCTACCATCAAAACCATTTGTTAACGATATCAAATTCCGAAAGAGATCGGCTGTTAAAGATTGAGAGAGAAAATAAAATGTTAAAGAAAAAAAATCAGAGGTTATTAGTTGATAAGGCTCGTCAAAAAGAAAGAGAACAGCATCTTAAACTTGCAAAGGTAAACGCAGAAAAAGCGAATTATATGAAAAATATTTTTTTATCACAAATGAGTCATGACTTACGGACTCCATTAAATACGATACAAGGCTATTCACAGATCATGCTTTTGGATAATCACAAAAAAAACTATCAATATAATGTTCAAAAAATACTTTATGCATCTAAGCATTTATTGCAGTTAATCGAGGAAATCTTAGATTTTTCAGCAATGGAATCAGGTAAAATAAGCATAAACTTAGAGGAAATTCACTTAAAAACGTTCCTTAACCATTGTGTAAGCTCTATTTTTGATACAAACAATTCAGATATTACTGTTGAGATAGAAAATATGGATGACGCTATTTTTATTGAGGCTGATCCATTACGTTTGAATCAAGTCATAACAAATTTATTAAACAATGCTATTACGTATAATAAACCAAGTGGTAAAGTATGTATCTATGCCGAGTATGATACAAACAATGAAGAAATGAAATTGTATTTTCAAGATACGGGTATTGGGATACAAAGTGATGAACTTGAATTAATTTTTGAACCCTTCTATAGAAGTGAAACGTGTATGAGCAAATGGAAAGGAACAGGTTTAGGGTTAGCGATTGTTGCTCAACTTACTAAGCTAATGAATGGTAAATATGGTGTCATAAGCGAGGTAGGTATTGGAACGACATTTTGGGTGTCATTGAAAGGACTTGTTTTAACGAAGCGTTCTTTAGATGATAAACAAACAGTAATTAATAAGTAAGTGTCTGACCCTTTTAAGATACCTCTTTTTTCCTCCCTCATGAGAAAACATCCGTAATAATTCCAAATGTACGGAATTATTACGGATGTTTTACGACTGATATCTTCTTTATCTTTTTGAGTTGTTGGAGCTTCTCCATTAGTTCCATTGTCTTCGTTTCTTTCATTAAAAATGAATAGATCGATTCGCCCTCGTTTTTATTCTCCATTTTCGTCTCTAGGATTGTAACGGGTGTTTCGTTTAAAAGGGTATAGACTTCGGTAAAGATTTGATCACCTTTTTCTGCGGTTACCGTAAGTAAGACTGTTTCCGTTTGCTTATGAAGTATTTTCGTTTCAAGCTTATTTAACGTAAATAAAACGATTAAGACAATCAGTGTAGTGACGATTGCTTCAAAATACATGCCAGCCCCTACGACAAGCCCAATTCCGGCAACAATCCAAATCGATGCAGCTGTCGTTAAGCCTTTCACACTCAAGCCGCCTTGAACAAGAATGGTTCCGGCTCCTAAGAACCCGATCCCACTTATTACATAGGAAGGGATTCTACCTGGATCGACTCTTGCTGTGTCTTGATGACTTTCAATAAAACTAGAAAAACCATTGAGAGACAGAAGCATTAATAAACAAGCGCCTAACCCGACTAATATATGCGTGCGTAATCCTGCAGGGTGATTTTTTATTTCTCTTTCAAACCCAATAAGTCCACTGAGCAAGATGCTAAGGAGCAAGGGTATGAGAGAGGCTAACATGTCGTCAGGAATGAATTCCATCCCAATCCCCCTATCGTAAAACAACTTTTTTATTTTTCCTACTGGACCAAACATTTCGTTTTTTATAGAGTTTCATATTTGGCAATTAATATGTCTATATCTTATCTTATTCAATAATAATACTCCATATTTTCTATTACCACATTTGAACGGGCATAAACATCTTTCCGGGTGCTACCGCCCGGTTTTTGTCGAAAAGGGATTTAGTGGGGAATGTAGGGAGAGTCGTGGATGGGTTGTTCCAATAAGAATGGTATCTAGGTAACTAATTCTACAGGTTACCTAGAATTTTTTTGCAATCAATTCCATATATATAGATATGGAGGTATGTACACATATGTAATATAATGTTTCATTATAAAATTTCCAAAAAGAAGGGGAATAACCGTTTTACGAAGAAAAAGGTTGTACGAATATCATAAGGAGGTTATAAATGGACCTAAACAAAATCAACCACTTACAAGCCTTTGCTCTCATTTATGACATCGAAACCCACTTGAAACATCTTATCGAGGAACGGTTGTCTCCTAGATATCAAGCAAACATGCAATCTTACGGGAGTCTCATCAACATCGCCGAGATGCATAATCTACTTTATACCTCAAAAGAAAAATATGTTCTCCTACAAAAAACAATCAACATCAGAAACAAAATCTGTCACATGAGACCGCTAAAAACAAATGAATTCGCGGTTCTTAGGCAAGTCCACCATAACGTGAAGAAACCTAGCTATGAACAAGATTATAGGGTCGTAGAAGGGTGTTAAAAGTTGTTTAACAAGCGCTTGTTTTTCCATTTTAGATGAGAACTTTCTCGAAAGGAATAACCTTATATAACGATCGATGAGTGCGATGATGTCCATACTTTAGAAGTTTCAACGGTGTTAAATGGGACAGTGGAACATCAGAATACGGTTGCTAATATGAGGTACAATCCTTCATATCTTGTCGCCTTTCACTCTAAAGTCATGACATTACTTCCTGGAGATATTATTATGACCGGCACCCCTAACCCAGTCGTCATTCGAGACGGCGATGTTGTTGAATCGCGGATTAGTGGATTTGAGCCGTTGGTGAATCGAGTTAAAGGGTAGGTAGATGTAAGAGCATGTTAGCGCAGGTTTCGTGCCTCCCCCGGAATGGTAGTGTTTTACCGGGGAAGAATACGAAACTGACGTACGGTGCTTGGACTCAGCAAATTTAATTCATGATTAAGGTGGAACTGGAACAAAAACTTCCAACATCCTGTTGTTATTTGAATTATCTTGTGGTAGAGTATAAATTCTGAGCCGGAAAAAGTATGATGGTAGCGATAAGCTAGATTCGCTCTCTTGCTATTTAGCTTTAAGGACGAGGGTTGTTACTAGTTTCCTGCTTTCAGATTAGAAAGTTGTTAATCTTCTATCATAATCTAATGGGGCCTTAGCTCAGCTGGGAGAGCGCCTGCCTTGCACGCAGGAGGTCAGCGGTTCGATCCCGCTAGGCTCCACCAATATGATGTTGTGGCGGTGTAGCTCAGCTGGCTAGAGCGTACGGTTCATACCCGTGAGGTCGTGGGTTCGACTCCCTCCGCCGCTATTTATAGTTGGGATCCTTAGCTCAGTTGGTCAGAGCGGTCGGCTCATAACCGATTGGTCGTAGGTTCGAGTCCTACAGGATCCACCAAGAAAAGATTTCGGAGGAATACCCAAGTCTGGCTGAAGGGATCGGTCTTGAAAACCGACAGGCGGGTCAAACCGCGCGGGGGTTCGAATCCCTCTTCCTCCTCCATTTTATTTCTATAGTAATAAATAAAGTATTTCCTCTTGACGCATACGCATCAGAGTGAATCGAGTAGAGGAAAAGACAACATCTAAAAAATGGCATCATCGTTTACTTTAAAACGACGCGGGGTGGAGCAGTCTGGTAGCTCGTCGGGCTCATAACCCGAAGGTCGGCGGTTCAAATCCGTCCCCCGC
>NZ_JAWRVL010000014.1:0-114297 GCF_036663595.1 Halalkalibacter lacteus | reverse complement strand
TACTATATCCATTTGAATAATCGGATTTAAAAACAAAAAAAACAGGCTGTTGAGAACACTTTCTCAACAGCCTGAGCTAAATCCTATGGATTTAGCTCTTTTTTTATGCCACTTATTCAATACAAACAAATTGGCATATTGTTTTGATGGTTTCATTAATTCTAAATGCCAAGTCTCACTTATAAAAATCTCTAAAAGTGGAAAGGTAAGATGAAATCTTTCGTAAGGAGTAATGATGATGAGAGTGATGAAATGTTTAAGGGATTGGACATGAATTTTGGATTGATGAGAAAGCTGGATTTTCAAGTGAAGAACAAGAAGCTCTTGTTGAATATATATTATCTTTGACAGGTGAAGAAGAGGAGTAAGGTGAAAGGGTCTGATCTTTTATTTAAGGGGCAGCCCCCGATTTGTTTGACGAAAGTGTGATGTTGGGATGACATTGAGGGTTTGGAGTTAGACGCCGTGTGTTGGCGATAGTTGGAATGAGGCATTGGGGCAGATCCTTGGTTTTGTATTATTCAAAGCGTTATGGTAGACCTGATCCTTGGATGGAGTGGTTTAGTAAGTTGGCAAAGTGATGACGTTTTAAAGGCATTTGGAAAATTAAAACTAGTAATCATTAAATATACCTCCGAGAAAATCTTTATCTACTATTCTTTCTAAATTTTAGCTTGTCAAAAAACAAAAAATGGTGATGATTTGAAAATATAACAACGGGAAGCGATTTTTATCAGCGACGCTGGTTGGCTTTTTGGTGCTGTAGCTCTGCGTTTTCACATGCCCAGCTTAGTCGGGACAGACACCACTTTGACACAACTTTTAGCAACTCAAACAATATTTACTGTAGAGAATACGCAATTATGATGAAGGTAACTCGTCTTTTTAGAGATACTAAGTCGTATTACTAGAAAAAAGCATGCTATATGTAATGACAATCTAAAACAGCAAATGTTATACTACTTATTATGTTAAGTTTTTGTAAAGGTTTTATTACGTTTTTTTAAAGTAAGGGAGTGGTTGATCTATGGCGCTAGAAGTATTTAGCCGGTATGAAGTTAAATATTTAATACCATATCATGTCTACCAACAAATTGTTCCCTATTTATTAGAAAAAATGCGCTATGATAAATTTGGAAAAAATGGGTGTTACAATATCGTCAGTTTATACTTTGACTCCGATGATAAGAAGATTTATTATGAAACGCGTAATAAGCTTAGGTTCAGACAGAAATTACGTTTACGCGTTTATGATCATGCTACCCTTGATGGTGCTTCTTTCTTAGAAATAAAGCAAAAGTATAACAATGTTGTAAATAAACGTCGGACGATGATTACATTACGTGATGCCTATCACTACTTGGATACCGGGAATACAAGTCATATGGATTTTTATGATTTAAGTAATCCTCAAACGTTGAAAGAGGTAGACGCATTCAAATCTCTGTATGATCTTAAACCACGTGTCATTGTTTCGTATGATCGTCAAGCATTTCATGGACTTTATGAGGATGACTTGAGAGTAACATTCGATTATAATTTAATGTGTCGAGAAGATGAACTGCGTGTAGAGAATGGACCAGAGGGGAAACATTTTGTTGATCCAGGATTAGTTATTATGGAAGTAAAGGTTACGCACAGTGTTCCATTATGGCTATCACGTTTGTTAAGTGAATATGAATGTCCGAAAGACAGTGTTTCAAAGTTCTGTACGAGTTCGGACTTAACAGAAAAAACAAGCTTGTCTAGCCGAACGAAAGAAGAAGTGACAATTTAGTTTGAGGAGATTATCATGAACCAGTTTTTTAATGAACTACAGTATTTCTCGGATTTCACAACGCGTACAGCGATAATGGAAGCTTTTGCTGCGATCGCTCTTAGTTTTTTGCTAAGCTTATTAATTACATGGGTGTATAAAAAGACGCATAAAAGCGGTCAGTATTCACAGACATTTGTGCAAACGATCATCATTATGTCTGTTGTCGTATCCGTCATTATGATTGTAATTGGGAATAACATCGCTGTTGCCTTCGGTTTAGTTGGTGCGTTTTCGATTATTCGTTTTAGAAGTGCTATGGCTGATCCAAAAGATATTGCGTTTATCTTTTTTGGGATGGCTGCAGGGATTTCATGTGGTCTTGGCTTTTATACATTAGCGGTTTTATTTGCTATTACGTTATCATTACTGATTTATATCCTTTATGCTGTTGACTACGGGGCAAAGGACGAAACCGCGAAAACATTAAAAGTGACAATCCCAGAGAACATGCATTATGACGATGTATTTGACGAGATCTTTGCTACGTATCTAGCTCAGCATAAGCTGCTTCAAGTAGAGACAACAAATTTAGGGACAATGTATCAGTTAACCTATACAATCGTGCCTAAGGAAGGTGTATCTGACAAAACGATTATTGATGCGATAAGAGAGCATAATGCAAACTTAAAAGTATCGATTATTATGCCGTCACAGACGTTTTAATATTAAAAAACAAACACTAGTCAAAAAAGCATGAGCTCTCTTATCGAGAACTCATGCTTTTTCATTTTAAAATGAGAGGAGTTGTTCTTGGATGTCAGCAGTACGATCTTTAAAGTATAGACGTAACTCCTCGTTAGCCTGTTCCCACTCCTCTACTGATGAAGGGAGGTTTGCGTTTGAATCTACGATGTTTTGTTGCAGTTGGTTGGCTAGGCTTGAAAGCTTTTTTTGGGAAAGGGTTGAATGTAAGCTTTCCATATATTGACGAGTAAATTGAGTTTTAAATTGTTCATTTTCAAGCAGAGCTTGAAGCAATTGCACAAGCTCATTTTTTTCATGATAGGTGAGAAAATCATCTAGATTTCTTAATTGATCGGTAGTATCTATTTTCGCATTCGTAACCGCCCAACGCCACAAATTATCACCGCCACGATCACGCCAATAGGTTGATTGCGTTAAGTCACTATTTTGGAAATATGTTTGGATAATAAAGAAATCAATCAAACTAGTTAGATCGATTTGTGATTTGATAAATTCAAAATGATTAGATTGTTGTAAGGAATGATCAACAGCATAGGCTACCAATTCATCAAATGAATCTCTCTTGCCAGACAACGTTTTTCCATTGCTTTCAAGTAAATCTAGCTGACGTGGATCAATTTGATAAGTTAAGTCAAAATAATGATGATCATAATGTTCTATCAGATGGTATAGTCCCCAATTCTCGTTATTTACTAAAAGGGTTATGGGTTTGGATTCCTTCGTTGCTACATTCATGTCTTTAGCTGTTTCTTGAATAAGTGATTGGCGAATGAACGTCAAATCATCGTCTTGACCGTGACTGACAACTAAGCGTTTATCTCCTCGCTTGTTATTTGCAAGGAGCGGAGAAGGGGAAAAAACATGTTGCCCGTATTCTCCTCGGCTAAAAAGAAGGAATGATTTACGCTCCGTGTTTAAAGAATCACCCCAATACATACGTATGCCAGCAGATTGCGTAAGGAATGGACTTGTCTCGTCGTTTTGATCGAAGTAACTAAGCTGAATCGGTCTTTCCCAATTTGATCCGCGCATCATATAATTGCCTGTTAATTCTGGAACGGATGCAGTAGGATCGAAATGTTCACCCGGAACATATATGCCCCGCTTCTCATTAAAGAGGTGAGCGGGGTCAATGGATATAGAGAGAATGGGAGGTGCGCCAGTTACAGACTCGTTAATCAAATACGTACGAGTGGCTGTTTCTCCCGTTTCTCCATTTGCTAAAAATAATTTAGCTCGAACGGTTGTTGTTTCATTAATAGTAATTGGAGCGCTATAGGCATTAGAAGCAAGAGTCGGCTCGCTCCCATCTAACGTGTAGCGGATGACTCCTTGACGCTGGCTTTCAAGCCGAATTTCAATAGGGGAGTCATAGGTTCCGCTCATTTCTGAAACACTAACTTGTAAGGTCGGGTCTCCAAAATCTACGTCTCTCACTTGATCGTACAATAGATCGAGCGTTGGCTCACGTTCATATGGGTTCCCACGGACATATACACGTTCGGTTAGGTCCTGTAAGTCTTGTAAAGGACTGAAATCAGTAATTAGATTATTACGAAGGTTAAGGTCTTGCAAACGAAATAAATGCTGCAAGGTGCTAATATCCTCAATTTGATTGTCCCGGACATTAAGGATTTCTAAATACGTTAAATTCTCTAATGGTTCAAGTGATGTAATGCGATTGTTACGCAAGTTTAAATCGACAAGTCCGGTAAGATTCGCTAACGGTTCAATCGACTCAATTTGGTTAGTTTCAGCATCTAATGTTCTAAGACGAGTTAATGATGCTAATGGAGATAAGTCGACGATAAAATTTTCCTCAATATCTAACTCTTCTAGGTTCGGAGTATACTGTAAAGGTTCTAAATCTTGAATCGCATTTTCACGAACATTTAATTGTTGAAGGTTTGGAAAATGTCGTAAGTCATCTAGACTTTCAATCTGCCTCCCGCGTAAGTTTAATGTTGTAATTTGTTGTAAGTCATACTCTTTCAGTGGCCTTTCCGAACCTAGAGATGCGATGACCCCTTGTTTAAAGTTTTCATCTGCAAAGTTTACTCTAGTGTCGGAGACGAAGATATATGCTCCGCCCCATCCACCTAGTAGCAAGACAATTATGCCTATTAATACGGTCCATGATTGTCTGTTCATTAATTAATCCTCCTCAAATTACGTCAGTCAGTGACTTGAATGGTAATTAGTTCAATAATGTCTGTTCCTTCTTTTCTTGTTAATAGAGCCGTTCCTGGCACTAGGGCAGTTGCGGTCCTTCCGTCTATGGCAACCGTTTCCTCATCACTCGTTAACCAACTTCCGTCAGCTAATGATGTGTGTTCCCCAACTGATAAAGCGATCTGATCTTTTTCGTAATGTGAGACCGTAATACTGACCGTACCAAGTGAGCGATCGTCTTTATTAAATAGTTCAAGTGTAGCCTCGCCTTTCTCAAGAAGGATGACTTTGTCGTTACCTACTACCTGGACAATCTCTTCATTAGAAGAGGTGATCCGTCCTATCGTGTCAGTATGACTAAATGATAATGGAACATTCGTCATAAAGCGGAAGGTATGATTGCCAGGTAAATCGTCTCTCCACAATGAGTAGCCATTAACACTTAGTTGTTTCCGCAATGCTTCATCTAGCTCTACTTCCCCGTAGCCTTGGAGGTTAAAGTAATCAGATAAATGAGCAAACATAAACTCAGGTCGCTCGATCGCAAATTGTTTCATTCGATTAAGATGAGTAACCCAATCTTCGTATGAACTAGGATGTTGCCATCGGTCAATATGATGTCCGATTTCAGGTTCAATCGTTATAGCCATTTCTTCTAGAAGTGGCACACTTCGCTCAGGATGAAATAATGTATTAAGATAATGAGCGGATCGATTAATATAGTCAGTTTGAAATTCATCATTTTCCATTAATGAACGTAAGACAAGAGTAGACCAATCAGGATTTGGCATTGAATCTTGTCCTGCTTCTGTTGCCATTTGTAATGTATAGTGACGATACGCATCAGGCCCACCAAAACGGCCGAATCCAAAATCAAGATCAAACAACACATGTTTCCAAGGATCATTTTCTTTTCGATTTCGGTAAAATACACGGTTATTCCCAGGCCAGTCCGTATTTCGAACGAATATTTCAGTAATGTTGTAATTGATGAAATTATCAAGGTCAATCCATTCAGCTACTTGCTCATAATGCTTCGCTTCGGATAAATCATGTTCGCGGATATACTCTATAACTGAATTCCAATGTGCATTACGACCTTGCTCAATTTCACCTTCTTTTTCAAGAAGGTCTAAATCATCTTGGTGTATACCTAATTCTCGTTCAAAGTAATGTTGGTCAAAGCGTTCTCGAATATTATGAATTCCCCAGTACTCGCCATTGATATACACAACGACCGGATTGTAGTCTTGTGTTTCTACATTGATTTCATCCTTCACTAAAGATTGAAGGTAAGCATCTCGAAATAGCGTGCTGTTGTAATCATTACCTGAGTTGCGTAAGAGCAAGCGTTTGTATAGGTGACGCTTATCATCACCAAAGAAAGAGTAATTAAAAGTATTATTTCCATACTCATTTCTAGCATAGAGGCGCAGAGATTTTTGATCGTATGCTCTTGAGGCACCGCCATGTATTCTCATGCCGGCATGAGTTGAAAGAACAAGATCCCCAGACTCATCAAAATGTTCAACTTTCACAGGTCTTTCCCAATCGTGGCCAGTCATGGCATAGTTTCCGGAAGTCGCTCGGTCTAAGGCAGGATTAAAATTATCCCCAGGTATATAAATGCCAATTTCCTCGTCAAATAAATTTCTTGGATCAGTACTTAATGAAATAATTGGTAAGTTCGGTGTTTCTTGAATTAAATACGTTTCACGTACTTCCGTTCCGCGGTCTCCTGTAGGAGAGATGCTAACAGCACTAAGGACACTGGACTCAGTAAGTTCAAGAGGTCCGTCGTAGATTGGTGCGTTTTCATCAGGTGTTGATGCGTCCGTTGTATAATGAATGACAGCATCTGAATCGACCGGAAGGGAAAGCTCAATCGTAACAGCATTTTCTTTTAAACCACCTCGCTCAGAAAGCTCAATCAATAAAGGTAACTCACCAAGATCTGTTTCTGAGATTGCATCGTAATAATGAGCAATAGGTTTAACAGATTGAAGTTGGTTTCCCTTTAAAAGGAGTCTTTCCGTTAGTAATGACATGTTAGCAAGTGGCGATAAGTCTGTAATGAAATTATAGCGAGCGTCTAGTGTCCTGAGATTAGGCAGGTTCTCTAGCGCTGAAATGTCATTTACATAGTTTCCGCGAAGGTCAAGCTCTTGTAAATAAACTAAAGATGAAAGTGCAGAAATAGTACGAATGCGGTTGTCGGCCATTTCTAAGGCAAGCAAGCTAGCCATTTTCTTTAATGGCTGAACTGAGGTAATCCGATTGCCCTCCAGATTCAAGTTCTCGATTGTCGGCATTCTTTCGAGCGGATCGATACTTTCAATCTTATTAAAACTAAGATCCAATTCTTTTAATTGCTTAAGTTTGGTAAGCTCCTCAAACTCTGTAATGTGATTGCCCGATAAATTAAGCGTCTCTAAGTTAGTGAAATGCTCTAACCCGGTAATGTCCTTGATTCCTTCATTCGAAAGGTTCAATGACGTAATTTCTTTCAATCGTTGTGAGTTTAGTTCTTCATCATCTTCTATTTGCAGTTTTGTATAGATAACTTCTTTTAAATGGTCGTCTGTAATTTGATATCGGTCTGCAGAGTCGGCTTGGAGCATAAAGAAAGATGCTATCCAAATAGCGAATACTCCGATAATCGGTAGCAGTATATATGATTTCAATGTATTGTATCCTCCTATACTCAAAAAAAGTTCCGCGCGTGAGTTGCGTCCTACCCATTATAATATCACAAAGTAACGGTAAAGGTCTGACCCTCCTCTTGGTAGCGGCCAGACCCTTTTTCTTATTCATTATTTAAATTTTTGGCTTTGGAATTGAAATAGCTTTTATAAAGACCAAATGCTTCCGTACTATACATATTTAAAAACTCAATTGTTGGGGCGTAGGTCTTTTCTAAATATCTAGAAGCTTCTTCTACTTCGCCCATTTCTTCCAATACATAACTTAGCGTATAGTAAAGCGATGTGTCGTCTGGTTCTAGGGCAATTAAAAACAAATAGTTTTCAACACTTTCTTCATAATCTTTATTTACATAGTACGCATTTGCTAAAGCTTGTAATGTTTGCTTATTAGGGTCTTCGCTGCTTTGATAGAGTTTTTCTTCTAACGAGAATAACAAATTAAGTCCTTGTTCGACATCATATTTAGATTCGATTAACAACGACGCGTAATACACAACATGTCGTTGTTCATCAGGCTCGAGTTCGTATTGTCGCTTTGCTTGCTTGATAGCCGCTTCAACAAGTTGTGGAGAGGGATCATTTGTATTTTGAATATGCGCTTGTAAGGCCTCGTAATAACGTTCTGTATACATAGCCGCTTCGTTTTCTTTTTCGTCAAGAAGATAACGAAAGTAAATAATGACTTCATTATAATTACCAGCTGCAATTTCATCTTTCATGATGCTATTAACATTTGTTGTTGTTAACTCATTTAATTGAAAGCGTTTAGCTAACGTTTGAACGATTTGGTCGCTATATCGAAACTGTTCATCATCGTAAGCGTAAAGAGTTGTATCAATTCGTTGTTCCTCGGCTAATTTTTTTTCCATATTCATTGTTGAACAAGCCGATAACAAAACAAGCAAAAAAACAAGAAGAAAAAAAGTACGTACATTTATCATTATTCGTAACCACCTTATCATGTATCCAGTCAACTTATTTTAGCGGAAATTTTTCTTGCTGTGAAGAGCAAGCTAACCCAAGAGATGGACTTTATCTCTACCATGACTAGTAATCTATCCGCAAACTAGTCGAATTAGTGCCTGCAAAAACGGGGTGATATGAGTAATCTTTACAAAATTCACGTAAAAATTCCTAAATTCGATAAATTCTTATAATCGCTAGTTTCATATAATTTTACATGTTATTCTAAAAAAAGAGTAATGAATTTCGATTGGAGGCATAGAATTGTCGAAAAAAGGTTTTATTTTGTCATTTGTTTTTATTCTCTTTTTGTTGTTATTAGTTGGAAATGGACAGGTTGCTTCTGCACAAAGCAAATTTCCTGATGTTCCTTCAAGTGCTTGGGGTCATAAAGAAATCCATTCTTTAGCACATAAAGGGATTATTACAGGTCATTCAGATGGTACATTTCGACCTAATAATACTCTTACCCGTGCTCATGGTGCTGTTATTTTAACAGGAGCACTTGGTGTTGAAGGACTTAAGGTTAGTAGACCTACATTTCCTGATGTCTCTCTTAATCATTGGGCGTCTGCAGAAATTGAGCGTGCTGTTCAACAAAGCATCTTTACTGGTCGCAAAGATGGAAAATTTTATTCAGCTGAGTCAATGAACAAGGCACAAGCAGCTGCTATTATTGCACGAGCTTTTAATTTGAGTGGGGGAGGAACAAGTTCGTTCTCCGATATTCAAGCGGATTATTGGACTGCAAAGGAAATTGCTGCTCTTGAACATAATGGGATTGTCGAAAAAGGCAGTCGTTATGAACCAGGAAAAGCAATCACACGTGCCCAGTTTGCTACATATGTAGCACGTGCTCAAGATCCAAGTCTTCGCTTAAATCAATCACAACCAAGTAATGACACTGTTCAATTTCAAGGAGAAGTAACTGTTTCTAGTACGTTAAATGTAAGAGCAGGTGCTGGTACAAACTATTCCGTACTTGGTAGCTTACGAAGTGGACAAAAAGTTGATGTCTTTGCTACTCAAGGTTCTTGGTATAAAATTAAATTGGGGAATAGTTTGGGTTTTGTCAGTTCCGCTTTCGTAAAGAAAGTATCAAGTAATTCAAATAACGCATCTAACTCTGTGTTAAACAATCGTATCATTGCGATTGATCCTGGACATGGTGGGAAAGATCCTGGCTCTGTAGCAAATGGGTTACAAGAAAAAGATGTTGTTCTAGGTGTGGGGCTTGAACTAAATAAACAGCTTCAAAATGCAGGTGCAAAGCCTCTTATGACTCGAAACAACGATACGTTTATCGAGTTAGGTCAACGTGCGAAAATTGCGAATGATGCAAAGGCAGATATTTTTGTTAGTATTCATGCGAATGCAGTAGCTAGTACAGCTGGAAACGGAACGGAAACGTGGATTAGTGCTTCTTCAGCAACGAAGAGCGAAAGCAGAGATCTTGCTTATAAGATTAATAAGCGTTTAGTTCAAGAGTTAGGGACAACTGACCGTGGAGTAAAAGAAGCTAATTATAGTGTATTAGTTCAAACAGATATGCCAGGAGTTTTAATTGAGCTTGGCTTCCTGACAAATAGCAAAGATGCAGCTTTAATGAAACAGTCTACCTATAAGACTAGAGCCGCAAATGCTATTCGTAAGGGCATTGAAGACTATTATTCTAGTAAATAAGTGATAGTTTACTATCATTTAACCCGCTACTGAGATTTTTTCAAAGCGGGTTTTTGGTGCGCGCAGCAGAGGCTATTGGGTCAAACCCCGACCACGGGCGATGGGGTAGGTGAAAGGCGGTTAAGCTTAGTCGTGGAAGGGCAATGGCTCCACGCGATACAAGTTCTCGATGAGAAGGGCGCTCATAGAGAAATATCAAAACCGTATATCGGATGCGCTCATTGCTTAGAGGCCACTGAGAAAGGTAAAAATTCGGAGGGCACTGAAAAAGGTTGCTTTTTAACTTTTTCAGTGGCCTCCAAAAACCGACCTTTTTTGTTCTTTTTACATCTTTGTCAATAAGAATTCATCTGCATTGTGTTGTTCTGTATTGTATAATGGAGTAGCTATGTTTTTTAGTGAGTGTTGTTAGGAAAGGAAGGTTATCAGTTTGAAGGTGAAAAAGGCGATTATACCTGCAGCTGGTCTTGGGACGCGGTTCTTGCCAGCGACGAAAGCACAACCAAAAGAAATGTTACCAATTGTTGATAAACCAACAATTCAATATATTGTCGAAGAAGCTGTTCAATCTGGGATTGAAGATATTCTAATTGTGACGGGTCGAGGCAAACGAGCGATTGAAGATCATTTTGATCGAAATGTGGAATTAGAAGAAGAGTTACGACGCAAGGAAAAAGAAGAGCTTTTGCAGTCTGTGCAGCAAAGTACGGACTTACTTGATATTCATTACATACGTCAAAAAACACCTTCAGGGTTAGGACATGCTGTTTATTGTGCGCGGAAATTTATTGGCAATGAACCGTTTGCTGTTTTGTTAGGTGATGATATTGTGAAATCAACAGGGACGCCTTGCTTGCAACAAATGATGGACCTGTATGAGAAATATGAAAGTCCGATTATTGGTGTGCAGGAAGTACCGGATGACGAAGTGGAGCGCTACGGAGTAGTCGACTGTGAGTCAATTGGAAAAGGCGTTCATAAAGTGAAAAATTTGGTGGAAAAGCCGCCGAAAGAAGAAGCACCTTCCAATATTGCAATCATGGGTAGATACATTTTAACTCCAGATATTTTTGATATACTGGCGCAAACGCCTCCTGGAAAAGGTCAAGAAATTCAACTGACCGATGCACTTCAAGTATTAAGCAGCAAGCGAGATTTGCTTGCTTATGAGTTTCAAGGAACGCGTTATGATGTAGGGGCAAAGCTGGGATTTATTCAGACTACGATTGAATTTGCGCTTGATCGAGCAGACTTAAAAGATGAGATTGAATTATATTTACGTGAGTTAGTTCAAAAACGATTTACGGGAAAGTAGGATTATGGAATGAAGGTAGGAATTATTGGTAACTACGGACATAACAACAATGGAGATGAAGCGATCCTAACGGGGATATTGCATCAGTTAACTGAACATCTTTATGTAAATAAGGAGAACATCGTTATTTTTAGTAACAACCCTGACAATACGAAGGAACGTTATCAGGTTCGCTCCATGCCTTTGATTCATAAAAAAGGGAGCATGTTAAAGTCAGGTGCAACAACGATTCGAGCTAGTTATCATGTCATGAAAGAGCTTGATCTGCTTATTATTGGTGGTGGCGGCTTATTAATGGATATGTATAAGCGAGATGCCCCGCTTTATAGCACGCTTGGATTAACAGGTAAACGAGCGGGTTGTAAAGTCGTCGTATATGGAGTTGGAGCTGGTCCGATTACAACGGCGTTAGGGAAATTTTTCATTACTCGTTTAACGAATGCGGCTCAGTCTGTGTCGGTTCGAGATCGTGATTCGCAAAAGCTACTACAATCAATTGGAGTCAAGACACCTGTTTCAGTGATTGGTGATCCGGCCTTTTCAGTACCTGCTCCAAACACTCATACCCGCTCAGCTACGGTAAAAAAAGTCGGAGTAACAGCCGTCCCTTATTTTAGCCAGCAATATTGGCCAACGCCAGATTTAACGAAATATCAGGCTTATGTTGATGGCATGGCAGCGCAACTTGATCAATTAATAGAAGGGAAAGGTGTAGAAGTTACGTTTTTCTCTACAAAATATCCAGAAGATGTTGAAGTGACAAAGGATATTTTAGCAAAAATGAACCATCAAGAGAACACAAAATTAATTGAGGATAACCTACATCCTACTGACATCGTTGCACTGAGCGCGGAGCAAGATCTTATTATTGGGACGCGACTTCACTCTTTAATTTTATCAGTCGTTGCGAAAACGCCAGTCATTGGGATTGGTTATCATCATAAAGTAGAGGATTTCATGAAAGTAATTGAAATGCCTTCTCTTGGTATACCGATTAAGAACGTAAACCCAAGTTCTTCATCGATTGTTGATGTGTTTAATGGGGTAAGTGAAAACTGGGAGTCTGTTCAAAATGCTTTTGACATTGTATCAGATACGTTAAAAGCAGAGGCACTGAAGGGTTTGAAACAGTTAGAAATAGATAAAAAGTGAATGGTGTGAATTTCATGATAGAGAGATATTTTCCAGTAGAAAGAACGAATCGAATTCTATTGGTTGCGACAATAATGCTTGTCATTTGGACATCCATTGAATTGCAGTTTACACGAATTTGGGGAAATCTACTTCCTGGGATTGTTCGAATGGCGATTTCCTATACAGGAGAAATGCTTCTTGTTGCAATGGCACTACTTGTCATTATACATCCGCAATTGGGACGTAAGAATTTACTCGCACGATTAAAAAACCCTATTAATGGGAGCTTGATTCTGTTTTTGAGTTTTGCTTTATTTAGTATGTTCATTAACAATGTTCCGTTTACTCAAGGGGTATTTGGGGTGCGAGCATTGTTTCAATATGTCATCTTGTTTTTTATTTTGTTAACATTAGATATCCCATCTATTTGGGTAAAGAAGCTCTTCCAATTAATAATTGGATTGGCTATTTTTCAATCAATTATCGGATTTATTCAAATTGCGATGTTAATTCCATTGCCTTTACGAGATATTTCCGAGCGAAGAAGTATTGCGATTGGAGAAGAAGTTCGAGCATTTGGATTAATGGATTCAAGTAATACGTTAGCAGGTTTTTTAGTGGCTGTTCTATTACTTGTCGCTCTTTATCTATTTGTTTATAGGCTGCAATTAACGTTTAGATCGAAAACGATTTATCTTGGTATCGTAGCTGTTCTACTAACGGTCATTGCCCTGACGTTTTCTCGTCAAGCATTTTTAGCGCTCATTGGATGCTTTGCGATTATTGGTATTTTGAATCGGAAAAATCAGGCGTTTCGTGTTCTGTTAAAAGTGGCTATTGGTCTGATTGTTTTATTTGTTGTAGGGTATGGGCTCGCTCTTTTCTTTTTAGAAGGTTTTGCTCAGCGCAATTTATATACATTAGATTTAACGAAAAATTATCGATCTTTGATCATCTTAAGTGGACTTGAAGTGTTTATGTTAAATCCAATTGCTGGAGTCGGTCCGGGGATGTTTGGGAGTAACGCTGCCTTCGTGTTTAACTCACCATTCCATCAGTTTATGCACGAAGGGCTTCCAAGTACGATGCGTACGGTTGATAACAATGCGCTATATGTTCTCGTTGAGTATGGTGTCATTGGGGTTATCTTACTTGGTTACTTCTTATTTAAAGTCTTGAAGGAAATGACGTTATTTGCTGAGAAAGACGCACTCATCTATAAATGGGTTGGTTTGTTTGTCGTTACATTTGGGATTGCCTTTGTGATTATGGGTTTGCTATCAACCGCATGGGAGAACCATCAAATAGCACTTTGGTTTTGGCTCTTTTTAGGAATTGGCATGAACTGGCATATGAAGGAGAAGCAAAATGGGTAAACCAATACGTGTCCTTGTTTTAAGCAATATGTATCCAGGAAATAAAAGTGCGACGTTTGGAATCTTTGTCAAAAATCAGGTTAATTCCCTGCGTAAACAAGGCACAATAGTTGATGTCGTAGCGGTGACAGACCCTGATATGAAGAAAGCTAATGTAGTAAAAAAATATGCGAAATGGGCAATTCAAACAGGTTTAACGCTGTTAGGAAAAGGGAGACGTTATGATGTTGTTCACGCTCATTATATTTTCCCCACAGGGATGCTTGCATTGCTTTTCAAAAAATGGTTTAAGACGAAAATGGTTGTAACGGCTCATGGTAGTGATATTAACCGGATGGCGAAAAAGAATACACGCATTAAGGGATGGACGACAAAAATTTTACAAGAAGCGGATCATGTTATCGCGGTTGGACAAGATTTGTACCAAGAAATCCATCAGGAGTATCACATCCCGGCTGATAAACTATCGATCATTAACATGGGGGTTAACTTAACAACGTTTCATCATCATGATGTGGCCGAAGCAAGAAAGGTGCTTGGAATAAAAGAGGATGAGCGCCCGATTGTATTTGTTGGGAACATCATTAGAGAAAAAGGGATCTTAGAACTCCTCGAAGCGTATAACACGTTAAAAGAAAAACATAGAAACCTTTCTCTCTATTTAGTTGGGAACCCAAAACAAGAAGCGTTTCAAAATGAGGTTACAGGGTATATTGATAACCATCAATTACAAGATGTGCATATTCATCGAGCGGTACCGCAAAGGGAAGTCGCGATTTGGATGTCTGTTGCGGATCTGTTCGTTTTGCCTTCTTATATGGAAGGGTTTGGGCTTGTAGCCGTTGAGGCGATGGCTTGTGGCACACCAGTCGTTGGGACAAAGGTTGGTGGACTTCAAGTGTTGCTTGCAGATGACCACGGTGTAGTAGTCGAGCCAGAAAACGCAGATTCTTTAGCTAATGGAATGATGAAAGTACTAGAAGATGAAGAGTATCGCCAGAAACTAGTCGAAGCTGGAAAAAGAAGGGCGATAGAAAATGATCAAGAAGCTTTAATACAAAAAGTGCTTGAGATCTATGCGAAATGAGGTGATGGAAGATGAAGAGAAATAAGCAGAAAAAAGTAATGTTCATCTCCTCGATTGGTGGTCATTTAACACAGCTTTTGCAGCTGAAACCATTGTTTGATCAATACGATTATCACATTGTCACAGAAGAATCCAGTATAACGAAAGAATTAGCGAAGGAGTATCCTGTATCTTTTTTAGTATATGGTGCGCGGAACTACCTGTTTAGTTATCTATTTAAATTTTCGTTTAACTGTATTAAATCTTTCTTCATTTTCTTAAAGGAACGTCCAGATGTTATTGTGACAACGGGAGCTCATACATCGGTTCCAATGTGCTACATCGCTAAGTTGTTTAGACGTAAAGTCATTTATATCGAAAGCTTTGCCAAAACAACGACACCGACTCTTTCTGGTAGACTAGTTTATCCAATTGCTGATTTATTCATTGTTCAGTGGGAATCAATGAAGAAAGTGTACCCGAAAGCTGTGTATGGGGGGTCAATCTATTGATTTTTGTTGTGCTTGGAACACATGAATTACCGTTCACTCGCTTGTTAAAAGAGGTTGAACGTCTTCAACAAACAGGAGTGATTACAGAAGAAGTCGTTGTCCAAG
Organism: Halalkalibacter lacteus; assembly: GCF_036663595.1. Lineage (NCBI taxonomy): Bacteria > Bacillati > Bacillota > Bacilli > Caryophanales > Bacillaceae > Halalkalibacter > Halalkalibacter lacteus. The sequence continues at coordinate 98,742 of NZ_JAWRVL010000014.1, read as the reverse complement.
TCGGACATACTCCTTATAAAAGTGATACGATGAAGCTAATCCCATTTATGAGTTATTCTGAAATGGAGAACTATTTTGACGAAGCGAGACTCATCATTACGCACGCAGGAACAGGTTCGATTATTACAGGAGTCAAAAAAGGGAAAACCGTCATCGCGGCAGCTCGTCTGTCCAAATATGCGGAACATAATGACGATCATCAAATTGAGATATCTGAAACATTTAGTCAAGCTGGTCATATTTTGAGTGTTGTTGATCTTAATGACTTAGAAAAAAAGCTAGAGCAGGCAAAAGATTTCGAGCCAGTCCCATTTAAAAGTGGACGTGATCAAATGATCAAGCTTATCGATGAGTTTATTCAAACGATTTGAATCGTGATTCGGTAGAGAGAAAGAAGTGAACGGATAAGTGAAAGGCAACACGTTGTTTAAAATTATCGGAGCAGTAGCCGTGATCAATTTAGGGTCGCGGTTTATCGGTTTTTTACGAGAAGTCGTCATTGGCTATCAGTTTGGAACGTCAAGCATAGCAGATAGTGTCGTTGCGGCATATACGTTACCGAACTTCTTTTATGTTGTGATCGGAGGCGCGATTACTACCGCTTTTATTTCGATTTATAGTAAAATGGATGACCCGCCCAGGAGGGAGACATTCTTAAGCTCTATTTTTACATGGCTCTCGCTTTTATTAATCATCTTTACAGCCTTGTTAATGGTCTTTTCTGAAGTGGTTATTGGCTTGTTATTTAGAGGACTTCAACCTGAAGAGCTTGCGCTAACGGCTGATTTGTTTCAGATCATGGCTCCTGCAACATTGTTTCTCGTCATATCGATGTGGTTTACGGGCATTTTAAATGTAAATGGAAAATTTACGCTCGCAACAATGTCGACTCTATTAATGAACGTCACGTTTGTAATCATTGCTGTTGTTGGCTATTCGTACATCGGACCATATGCTCATGCATACGGAGCGGTAATTAGTGCGATTGTGATGGCGGTTATGTTAGTCGTTTTGTTGAAAAAAGGAAATTTTGTTCGTTTTCGAATTAACTTAAAAATAGACGATGATTTTAAGAAAATGTGGCGTTTAGCGTTTCCGATTATATTAGGAGGCGCAACGTTACAATTTTACTTTTTAATTCATCGAATTTTTGCAGCTGGACTAAGTGATGGTGCGATTTCTGCTTTGAATTACTCATCAAAAATTGTTCAACTACCGCAAAGTGTATTAATGACAGCTGTGACAACCGTTATTTACCCGTTGCTTGCGAAAAAAGTAGCAGCAAATCAGAAGGATGACATTCAAAGACTTTATCAAAAAGGGTTGCGAATGATGACGATCACCATTATTCCGGCGACAATCTTTGCATATTTTTACGCAGAAGAGATTTTCCGAGTTGTGTTTGAATATGGTAATTTCACTCGTGATTCGACGTTAATAGCTGCACCACTTTTTCAGCTATTAGTGATTGCGATGTTTGCTCATTCAGCCAATTTATATGTTACTCGTTTCTTTTACGCAAAGGAGAAATCCATTCTCCCTGTGACTTTAGGAGTGATTTCGGTTTTTGGAATTAATGTTGGTCTGAATCTATTATTAATCAACCATTTTGGTGCTTTAGGTCTTGCTGCTGCAACATCAATTAGTGCAATTAGTAATTTGTTGCTGCTGCTGATCGCGGCAAAGGTAGTTTTAAAGTTAAACCTTTTTGGACCGAAAACATTCACAACGATCTGGAAGTTTACTGTACTCTTTGCGGCAATCATAGCTGTTCAACTAGGGGTGAAATCATTGATCACGTTTGATATGCCTATCGTCACTTTAACGATTGCTTTAATCATAACGATGGTTGTTGTTGGTTTGATAGTTTATGGATTACGTTTCCCTGAATTTGAAGCTGTCCGTACGAAGCTACTGAAAAAAATTGCGAAGCGAGGATGAATTAGTTGTTATAGGAACGAAAAAGAAATACAAAAAAGAAGAAGCTAACATGCAGCTTCTTCTTTTTCCTGTATATTCTTTTTCACTTTTTCAAAAGCTATTATCTAAAGGACTCATCAATCGCACGTGTCATGAAACGTGAAAACATAACGCGGCTTGTTGGTTCATTCGGACGGAACGATTTACCTTTTCCATACTCTGTCGTAATGCCATGATAAGCAATGATATCAATGGCTTCTAAGCTTGTTTCCGAATACGTAGAACGATTAATATCAGCATACTGGTAACTTGTGTTAGATGGTTTCGTTAGGTTGAACGTACGAGTCAAGACAATCGCCATTTGCGAACGTTTCAAATCCTCACCTGGATTCATCTTTCCATTGTTACCAGTCATAATTCTATGATACTCCATCTTACGGAATAACTCATAATAATCACGATCTGTAGAGACGTCCGTTGCTTTTAATTGATAACTGCTAGGAGGAGCAGTTAAGTTTAACTCACGATCAATCATTCTTGCTGTTTGAATTCTGTTGATCGTTTGATTCGGTTTAAATGAGTTATCAGAAAAACCACTGATCACACCACGGTCGTAAAGGAACATAACTTCATCGTAACCTGAGGTTGTGTTTGTTACGTCTGTAAAAATATCATTGCGTTCTACATCAAATTTAATGCTATTCAGTGAGAAGCCGAGTTGAGCACGTAAGCGATCAGGAAGTTTTTGACCCTGCGGATTTGGTTTTGGAAGTGTTTCTTTTACTTCTTTTTCTGATGTTTTGTGCTTAGCGGTTACAACCACTTCTTGAACACTTTGTGCATCGGTTCGTTTTGTAATTTTAATATCGCTGACCATATAGTCAGTTGTTCCAAAAACGGCGTGTGCAATGGTTTCGTTAGCCACTGTTACTGACCAACCATGATGGTGGCTTGTATTCGTATCATATCGATCATCTACTGCTTTTAAATAGTCAAATTTACCGCCCCATACATTTTCGCTGTTTTCAGTGTGTCCACCTGAACTTGAATGGAAGACAGCGTCAATCAGTCGATCGTTATGAACGGCAACTACGCCTTGTGTTTCTTTTATTGCTTTGTCTGAATTAGTGTGCTCAAGTGATTTACCACGGTATACCTGATTAGAGACGTCATCATCTAAGTAGCGGCCATTAGCAATTCTTTTGGCATAAGTACGGGCAGCTACTGCTTGTGCTTTTAGTGCTTCCAAATGTTCGGTACCCCAAGAAGCCGGCATTTCACTTGGTACAACTCCTCTCAGGTAATCTTCAATATCTAATTCGTTAATAAGGGTTAAGCGTTGGTCGTCTGGCTCGATATAGAACGATCCACGATAATCGGCCGTTACATTACTAGACCCATGTCTAACTTTAGAAACAGTTGTGTAGTTGCTATCTTGCTGTTTCTTTGGGATTAATGTGAAACCTTTTGTTGAAGTTAACATTGTATTATCTATTTTTGCAACGGCTTCCTTGCTGCTATTTTGACTAAATTCAATGGATCCTTTAAATGAAACTTCTAGACCATCTTCTTCGTTTAATAACTTGAAATCCCCATTTGGAGTTAATGTAAATGTTTGCTCGGGGTTTAATATTACTTTCACGCTTGAGTTAGCATCTTGTCTTAAATTAATCCCAGTATAATAATGCTTTAGAATTTGTTCATAAGATTTCCCTTCCTTAGCCATACCTAAAGCACCATATTGGCTCATTCCAACGCGGTGGCCCCAGCCATCACCTGTAAAAGTAAATGTAGCACCACTGTTGGATGAAGATGCTTGTACCGTTTCATCAGGATCAACATACTCAACTCTGGGAATTTCAACACCGTCAAGGATTGGGCGTGTTTCAACATTCGTGATGATTTCATCTCCACTCGCGAATGCGGAATCAAAAGTTGTTAAAGCTAAAATAGGTAATATCATGAGAATCGTAAATAGTCGTAATTTTTGCATCGTGGTCTCCTAACTTCTTTATAGTAGTTTCATTGTTTAACAGAAAAAATATGTAATTTTACTTAATTTCCCTTCTATTTTCGACTTCCTTTTACAATTTTAGTAGTTTCATTATAACAAAATGATACAATTTTCATATAGTTAACGAATGGAAAATGCAATAATAGGTAAAATAACACATCTCGAATGTGTGAAATTGTGGCAATATGTATAATTTATAAAGTTTTTGATTTCGAAATCTGTTCTTTGTGGTACAATCCATTATGGAAGTTTTACAAATACTTCTTTGGGATAAGATAGCATGTTTATAGAAAAAGAAATAAAAGTGGAGTTAATGGAGAAGGTAAGAAATAAGGAGGGTCATTATGCTCGCTTTGGCTTTAGTACTTTGTTTTATCGTTACGATGTTGATTACACCGCTAGTAAAGCGTTTTGCTATAAAAATTGGAGCTATCGACAAACCGAATCATCGCAAAGTACACCAAACTGTGATGGCTCGTTTAGGTGGATTAGCCATATATATTGGGTTTTTAATCGGTCTTATCATTTTGCAGCCAGAAAGTCCTTTTATGATTCCTGTTTTAATCGGTGGTTTCATTATTATTGTGACCGGGTTTCTTGATGATATGATGGAGCTTTCTGCTAAGTGGAAGTTATTAGGTCAAGTAGCGGCTGCGGCTGTCGTCATTTACGGTGGAGTTCAAGTGGAATTTATCAACTTACCGTTTGATGGTCAATTGCAACTAGGGTGGTTTAGTATTCCGTTAACGCTGCTTTGGATTATCGGAGTTACAAATGCGATTAATTTAATTGATGGCCTTGACGGTTTAGCGGCAGGAGTTTCATCAATTGTGTTAATTACGATTTCATCTCTTGCGATTATACAAGGCGATGTATTTGTTGCAGCGCTTGGAGTTATTTTATTAGGAAGTACATTAGGATTCCTTGTTCATAATTTTAATCCTGCAAAGATTTTTATGGGTGATACAGGTGCTTTGTTTTTAGGTTATATGATTTCGGTTATTTCCTTATTAGGATTTAAAAACGTTACAATGTTCTCGTTGTTAATACCGGTTATCATTTTAGCAATTCCGATTTCAGATACATTGTTTGCAATCGTTCGTCGTTTAGTTCATAAACAACCATTATCTGCTCCTGATAAGTCACATTTGCACCACTGCTTATTAAGATTAGGACTGTCTCACAAACAAACAGTTCTTGCTATTTATGCAATGACAGCATTTTTCGGCTTAGCTGCAGTCATGCTAACGATGTCGACGTTATGGATATCTATGATCATTTTATGCGTTACGATTATTGCGATTCAGTTTATTGTTGAACGGGTTGGATTAGTTAGTTCAGAATACAGACCTATGATCAAATTTTTTAGACGCATCACAAATTCAAAAAGACCTTTAAAATATGAAAAGTAACTAGGTTGCAACACCTAGTTATTTTTTTTCTAAATATAAGCAACAAAAAAGATTGACTCAGAATCAAGCTGAGTCAATCTTTTTTTTGTAAGCCAAGATGAGTTTGGAACGTGTCTTTTAACTCAGTTAAGGATTCATCAGTAAGGCCGTAATAATAAACGCCATTAATACGTGTGTCATTCCCTACAAGCGAAAGTGATTCAACTTCATTTATGCCACTTGCGTAAGAGTGAAGTGCAATAATGTTTCCAAAGCTTAGATTCGTAGCCATATGTTCTTCCACACTTTGCATGACGTCACCGTAACTAGTGATTGATGAAAGGGAAGCTCCTTTTGAGATAATGCCTTTAATGACTTCTTGTTGACGTTCTCCACGTCCTAAATCACCACGCGGATCTTTTTTGCGCATTCTCGAGAATGCAAGTGCTTCTTCCCCATTTAATGTCTGAGTGCCTTCATATAATGTAATGCTTTCTTTATTATTATTACTATCCATTTCAGTAAATGTAAATGGTACTTCGACTTCTACTCCTCCAAGAGCATCAATAATTTCAATAAAAGCAACGAAATTTAGGGTAACATAGTAATCCACTGGTATTTCAAATAATTGCTCAACGGTTTCTATTGTTAGGTCTAACCCACCAAAGGAGTGAGCGTGATTGATTTTATCTGGATTCGCTCGCCCAGGTATGTCCACTAATGAATCTCGTGGAATGTTTAGAATTTTAATTGATCTTTCTTCCTTATTAAACGTAGCAAGCAACATCGAATCAGTACGTCCTCGTAAATCACCATCACGATCGTCCACTCCAAGAATTAACACTGAAATATTATCTTTACTAGGATCGACAGCGACCTCACGCCGTTCGGACTTTTCACCACGGTCGAGCTCTAATTGTGTATTCGCCGCTACATTGGATAATTGATAAATAAAATAAGTTGCCGCAGCCCCGACACATAGGAGAGTGGCAATGCAAAAGAGCATAATAACTCGAACTATTTTTTTCTTTCTGCGTTTATGGCGCCTTAAACGTTTCTGCGTCATCGCAATACCTCACTTTTTACTATTAAATGTATTTGTTATAAGTTTTATGAATACCATGAACCGAAGAATAGACATAATTCAACATATACCTCATAGTAACGAAAAACAGTAGATTAGTAAATAAGAAGATTGTTGGAAATCGATTCACTGCGAGTTTGACAGCGGAAACTGTGAAAGAATCACTAAAAGTTAATAGGCTCTCTCAGCATAGATGCATATGCTATTGCGCGAAACTAAGAGAGTATATATCCAAATAATGGATTGTTACTTCGTGTAAGAAAATTCGTCATAAACGTCGCTTTTTACTGTCAATTTCGAAAAAAATAGCGCTGAATCCTTTCGGAAAGGGACTGAAGTGGCAATCGAGTTTTCAATCAATAGAAATACTCACATAGAAATCATTATTGCAAAAAGAATGAATATTGCATTGGAAAAATTTATCACTTATAATTAGGTTAGTCCTAATTACGAAAAATGCAGAATAATATGAAAAATTACCAAAAAACGTAACAGGAAGCTATTTTTATAGCGAGATTCGTTTTAATGAAGAGAGTGGTATGATGGGGAAGTTAGATGAGATGGATATGGAGATTTTAGGTTTTTTGCAAGAAAATGGAAAGCGCTCTTACACAGAAATTGCGAAACTGCTTAAGGTGAGTGAAGGAACGATTCGTACGAGAATTAATCGTATGTTGAAAGATGGAGTGTTCGAATTTATCATACATATGGATCCGAACAAGATTGGGCTAAATGTTCAAGTCATTATTGGGATATCAACGAAGCTTGGACAACAGGAACAAATTGCAAGAACCTTAAATCAGTTTCAAGAAGTCAGGTTCGTAGGCGCATTTTCAGGACGTCACGACTTAATATTACAAGCTTATTTTAAAAACAACGACGATCTTGTTGATTTTGTTAACAAAGATCTTGCTAAGATGGATGGAATCATATCAGTAGATGTGAGCATTGAATTAAAACAATACAAAGATTGTTTCTCCTATATAATTGAATAATAATATTTCTTAGTGAATGTTAATTATGTAGTCGTATTATCTTTTGAAAATCATCAAGTTTTACACTGAGTTTTCTTAATTATCTGAAAAAAGCGCAACCCGAATGAAATGATTGTTTTTATTTAGTTAATCTAAAGTTCAGTTATTCAAATAAATTACTACTAATTTCTATAAATGTCAGGGTGATTTTTCTTGAACAAGCCATTATTAAATATTAAGAACTTAAAAACGTCTTTTCGAATAAAAAATGATTACTATGCTGCTGTTGATAATGTCACACTCTCCGTTAACCAGAATGAGATTCTAGCAATAGTAGGTGAATCTGGATCTGGAAAGAGTGCTTTAGCTTTTTCTATTATGGGTCTTCATAATAAATTACGTACGAAAGTTGAAGGCGAAATTATTTACAAAGGAAATAATATAGCTAATGTATCACCACGAAAATTAAATAAATTGCGTGGGTCAGAATTAGGGATGATCTTTCAAGATCCCTTAACGGCTCTTAATCCATTAATGACAGTTGGAGAACAAATTGTAGAAACCTTGATCTTACATTCAAAAATGTCAAAAACCGAACGGAAAAAAAGAGTAATTCAACTTTTAAATCAGGTGGGAATTCCTCGTCCTGAATACACATTTGAACAATTCCCTCATGAACTTTCCGGTGGAATGCGTCAACGTGTTGTGATTGCGATGGCGATTGCTTGTAAGCCGACATTATTAATCGCCGACGAACCTACAACCGCACTTGATGTGACGATTCAATCACAAATTCTTGATCTAATAAAAAAGCTGAAGTTAGAGTTGAATTCGGGAATTATCTTAATTACACATGACCTAGGGGTTGTGGCTGAGATGGCGGACCGGGTCGCGGTGATGTATGCAGGGCAAATTGTTGAAATCGCAGACGTGTATACGTTGTTTGCAAGTCCGACGCATCCATACACACGCTCATTATTAAATTCGGTCCCATCAACGAACGAAGAAAGTGGACGACTCCATGTCATTGAAGGGATTGTCCCATCCTTACAAATGTTGCGGCGCGAAGGCTGCCGTTTTAAAGACCGAATTCCATGGGTTGATGAATCGGCTCATGAAAAGCATCCAGAATTGCACGAAATTAAGCCAGGACATTTTGTTAGATGTACATGCTACAAAGAATTCAGTTTCCCGAACAAGTTAGAGGAGGAACAGAAGTATGGCACTTCTTGAAGTGAAAGACTTAAAAGTTCACTTTCCTGTTAAGGGGGGACTACTACCAAGAGTACTTGGTCATATTAAAGCCGTTGATGGCGTGAACCTTACGATTGAACAAGGACAAACCTATGGACTAGTTGGTGAGTCGGGATCTGGTAAAACAACAACCGGGAGAGCGATTATTGGTTTGAATAAAATTACTTCCGGTCAGGTCTTGTTTGAAGGACAGGATATTACCGGAATGAAAAAGAGTAAAGGCATTGATTATCGCCGTGATATTCAAATGGTTTTTCAAGATCCGTATTCATCTCTTAATCCGAAAAAGCGAGTAGCTGATATCGTAGCGGAGCCGCTTCGGAATTTTGAGAGGCTTGGACGCGACGAAGAAAAAAGAAAAGTCCAAGAATTAATGAAAAAGGTGGGCCTTAGTCCAGATAGTATTCTGAAATATCCACATGAGTTCTCGGGTGGACAAAGACAACGGATTGGCATTGCAAGAGCGATTGCATTAAAGCCAAAGTTGATCATCGCCGATGAGCCAGTTTCCGCACTTGATGTATCGGTACAGGCACAAGTACTGAATTTCATGCAGGACATCCAAAAGGAATTAAACCTGACATACTTGTTTATCAGCCATGATCTAGGAATTATTAAACACATGTGTGATCACATTGGGATTATGTATAAAGGTCGTTATGTGGAGCAAGGGACAACGGAAGAGATTTTTCATAACCCTCAGCACATTTACACGAAACGATTGCTATCAGCAATTCCTGATATCGATCCGAAACAACGCGCTACCCAAGCTGAATTTAGGAAACAAGTAAAAGAAGAATATGATCAGCATTATGATCGTTACTTTGATGAAGAAGGCTTGGCTTATCCATTACAGCCAGTTTCAAAGACGCATTTGGTAGCTTTACCTGGAGAGGTTGAATGATATGTGGAAGTTTACTGTACGACGAATAATACTAATGATTCCTCAAGTCATTTTTCTGAGCTTATTGATTTTCATTATGGCCAAGGTGATGCCCGGGGACGCGTTGACGGGGTTAATTGATCCGAATATTGATCCAGCTGCCATCGAAGCAAGACGAGAAGCGATGGGGTTAAATAATCCTTGGTATATTCAGTATATGGATTGGATCAAAGGAGTGATCCAATTTGATTTTGGTCAATCGTTCCGTTATAAAATGGCGGTTTCTGAATTAATTTCAGAACGTCTTGTGAATACATTTTGGCTTTCAGTCGTGACATTATTTTTTACGTATTTACTTGCGATTCCACTCGGGATTACAAGTGGACGCTTTAATGACACATGGGGAGATCGTTTAATTACAGGCTATACATACGTAGGGTTTGCAGCGCCATTATTCATTTTTGCCTTAGTGATGTTATGGTTGTTTGGTTTTAAACTAGGTTGGTTCCCGACGGGGGGGAGTGTCACACCGGGACTTGTGCCAGGAACATTTGAGTACATTTTAAGCAAGTTGAATCACTTATTGCTCCCATCGTTGTCGATGGCATTAATTACAACGGTTTCAACCGTTCAATATTTACGTAGTGAAATAATTGATACGAAACAAAAAGAATTTGTGTTAACAGCTAGAGCCAAAGGGGCACCTGAATCTCGCGTGTACAACCGTCATATTTTGAGAAATTCCCTTTTACCGATTGCGGCATTCTTTGGTTTTGAGATTACAGGTTTAATCGGGGGAGCGATCTTCATTGAGAATATATTCGGCTATCCTGGAATGGGGCAGCTTTTTCTGACTTCAATCACGATGCGTGATTTTAGTGTCGTGACGGCATTGGCTTTATTATTCGGTATAGCCTCAATTCTAGGTGCATTGCTTTCTGATATTATTTTAAGTCTCGTCGATCCGCGAATTCGGATTAAATAAGAAGTAGTTATGGTTGAGGTGGTTATAAAATGAGGATGAACAATGCGAACACACCGAGATCGATGCAGGAGATTGAAAAAAGTCCTTCTGGTTGGAAAATTGTTATACGTGAGATTATTAAAGATAAATTAGCGTTCGTCTCGCTTATTTTTCTAATATTAGTTATTCTATTTGTTTACGGGGTAGCGTTATTTTTAGACCAGGCCGAAATCGTGACGGTTGATCTATTTGCCATACATGAACCACCATCATCTGAGTATTGGCTTGGTACGGATTATGGTGGACGAGACATATTTGGCCAATTAATCATCGGTACACGTAATTCGTTGAGCGTTGGAATTTTAGTTACGTTACTTAGTGGAATCATTGGGATAACGGTTGGAGTTATATCTGGGTACTTCGGTGGAACAGTTGATAATATTTTCATGAGAATCGTTGATTTCTTCATGATCTTACCGTTTTTAATGATTGTTATTGTTTTCGTAGCGATTGTTCCGAAATATGGTATTCTATCATTTTCGCTAATTATGACCGCTTTTCTCTGGATGGGAATTGCTAGGTTAATTCGTTCAAAAGCATTACAAGAACAAGAGCTTGATTACGTTCATGCGTCTAAAACACTGGGATCTTCAAACTTCCAGATTGTTTTCTCACAAGTGCTGCCAAATTTAAGCTCACTTATCATTGTAACAATGACGTTAAACCTAGCAGCAAATATTGGGTTGGAATCAGGGCTTTCTTTCCTAGGATTTGGTTTTCCTGAGAGTACACCAAGTTTAGGAACATTAGTTAGCTATGCAAGAAACCCGCAAACATTGGAGCATAGATGGTGGATTTGGTTACCAGCATCGCTACTAATTCTAGTATTGATGTTGAGTATAAATAATGTCGGTCAAGCTCTCAAGCGTGCGACAGATGCAAGACAAAGAAGAGGATAAGAGGGAGGTTATATAATGGGAAAGTCTAGTTTGAAAAAGTTGCTATTTACCTTGATGCTAATTTTATTGCTAGCTCTTGCAGCGTGTAGTGGTGGAGGCGAAGAAGAGCAAGTCGATGAAGGAGAAACAGAAGATGATGGTCTTTATTCAATTGAAGATTTCAGCAAAATGAAAACAAATGAAGGAGAAGCAATCGAAGGTGGTTCATTCACGTATGGTCTTGTTTCTGACACAGCATTTGAAGGTACACTAAACTCGAACTTCAATTCAGGAGGTCCTGATGCTCGAGTGATTGGTTGGTTCGATGAAGCATTACTAACATGGGATGAAAACTTTGTTTATACACAAGATGGTGCAGCAACGTATGAGGTTTCAGAGGATGGAAAAACGTTCACATTTACCATTCGTAATGGTGTAAATTGGCATGATGGTGAGCCTGTAACGGCTGAAGACTGGTTATTTGCTCATGAAGTCATTGGACATCCTGACTATGATGGTATTCGTTACGGTTCAGACTTCACGAATATTGAAGGGATGGAAGCGTACCATGCAGGTGAAGTAGATACGATTTCTGGTATTGAAGTAATTGATGAAAAAACATTAGAAATTACGTATATCAAGGCAACGCCGTCTCTAGTTACTGGTAGTATTTGGACTTATCCATTAGCGAAGCATATTTTTGGTGAGATGGAAGTTGCTGAGATGTCTTCTTCTGATGCAGTAAGAAGACATCCAATTGGCTTTGGTGCATTTAAAGTAGAAAGCATCGTCCCTGGTGAGTCTGTCGTTTATTCAAAAAATGAAGACTACTGGCGCGGTGAGCCAAACTTAGATGAAGTCGTTCTTAAAGTTATTAACCCTAACGTCGTTGTACAATCATTACAAACGGGTGAAGTAGATACAGTAGACGCGTTCCCTGTTAATCAGTTCCCAGATAATGCGGACATGTCAAATGTTGAGTTTTTAGGTATGGTTGACCGTTCTTACAATTATATCGGTTTCAAGCTTGGAACATGGGAAGATGAGGAAGTAGTACCAGATCCAGAAGCGAAAATGGCCGATGTGAACTTGCGTAAAGCAATGTGGCATGCGGTTGATAATGAAACAGTTGGAGAACGTTTCTACCATGGATTGCGTTGGAATGGTACTACGCTAATTCCACCGTCGCATCCGGAATTTCATGATGAAACAAATCCAGGTATCACGTATAATCCCGAGCGTGCGAAGGAACTTCTTGAAGAAGCTGGTTTCGTCGATGTTACGGGAGATGGCATGCGTGAAGATAAAGATGGAAATGAACTTGTGATCAACTTTGCTTCAATGAGTGGTGATGATATTGCTGAGCCATTGACACAGTACTATATCCAAGCTTGGAAGCAAGTTGGTTTAAATGTTCAATTGTTAGATGGACGTTTGCAAGAATTTAACACATTCTATGATCGTGTTGAAGAAGATGATCCAGGAATAGATATATACCAAGCTGCTTGGCAAGCTGGGATTGATGTTGACCCAACAGACCTATATGGACGTAATGCAATGTTCAATTACACTCGTTATGCAAGTGAAGAGAACGATCGTCTACTCGCTACGGGTGTATCTGAAGAAGCGTTTGACGTCGCCAAACGTCAAGAAATTTACAAAGAGTGGCAACAATTAATGGTTGATGAGGTCCCACTATTCCCAACACTTTACCGTGCTGCAGTAGTTCCGGTTAACAATCGTGTGTTAAACTACTCAATTGGTGATGGAACAGAAATGTATTTACATGAAATTGCGGTAACATCAGAAAGCCCATTAGTAGCTGAGTAACGATTGTACGAGAATAAGCATTCCTCTAATGGAGGAATGCTCTTTTTTTAGGGGGGGCAGACCCCCTAATTATGCTTCAACTATTTTTGCAACAACTTTCCGATTCCTAGGACCATCAAATTCACAGAAATAAACACCTTGCCATGTTCCAAGCATGAGACGGCCATTCAAAATGATCAGTGTTTGCGCATGGCCGACCGTACTCGTTTTCATATGAGCGGCCGTGTTGCCTTCCATATGAAGGTCCTTTGGATGATCCCAAGGGTATACTTCATCGAAGCGACGAAGCATGTCTGTTTTCACATCAGGGTCAGCGTTCTCATTAATGGTAATGCCGGCCGTTGTGTGGAGGGAGGAAACGACAACGATGCCTTCCTCAATTTGTTGCTCGTAGATCCATTCCTCAATTAATGAAGTAATCTCAACCATTTGATCACGTGCTACTGTTTTAAGGTGAAACGTTTTTATCATATTGGTCATCCTTTCATGAAGTAGTAGGAGGATTTTTGTTCACTTTGCTGTATATAGCTAGGTAACAAGTGAATAGGAATGATGGTATGATTATAAAAACTCATTACCAGTTACCACACTCGTTGTCATTAGTAACCCTTTTTCCCTCATTCGATCTACTCCTGAAAATTGCATCTTATCGAAAATCGTGATCGACTGTGATGCCCTCCCAGAAAAAATCAATCAAATCATTAAAAAACATCTTAAAGATATGATAAAAGATTCAGAGTTCGGCATCCTCTCAAAGCTCGGTGCCGCTCCTCATCTCCGCATACACAAACACTCTATTTAACATCGACCTCTAAATATGTTTCCTCGCCCCGCTTAATCGCGGCCTGTCCGTTCGTGATATTTGTCATCCACGCGACAAACTCCTCCAATTGATCAATTTCCACGTATGTTTGCACATCGACTTGTTCAAGGTAATCGATGCCCTTCATTTGGTAGGGTGACTCTCGTAAGGCGTGCTCGACTTTACCGAGCCAGTGGTAGTCGATTTCCGTATGAACGATTTGTGTGAGTGATCTCTTTACGGTGCCGACTTCTTTTAGTCCTTCGCTGACGGCGCCGCCGTATGCACGGATTAAGCCGCCGGCACCGAGCTTGATTCCGCCGAAATAGCGGGTGACGACAACAACGGTATCTTTGAGCCCACGCTTTTTAAGTACTTCTAACATCGGGACTCCGGCTGTTCCGCTTGGTTCTCCGTCATCATTTGCTTTTTGAATTTCGTCGCGTTCGCCAATTAAATAGGCGGAACAGTTATGTGTCGCATTCCAATGTTGTTTTTTTAATTTTTCGATGAATGCTTGTGCGGCTGCTTCTGTTTCGACTCGATCGAAGAAAGCAATAAATCTAGACTTTTGTATGATGATTTCGTGTTCACCAGCACCTTTTACGGTTTGATAGGTTGAAAGAGCCATCATTATTCCTCCTTCTTTTTTCATAGTTTTACAAATGCGAGAAATATATATGTAATAAAGCTATGGTACGATAAATTAGTCCGAATTAGTCTCTGACGGAAAATCGGTTCTATCTTATCAAGATTATTGGAAGATCGTCAAAAAGTGGTTGCGATGGCTCCGCACGGTACTCGCCTATTTTGAGAAACTCACCCAGAATAGGCTCTGAAACCTAGCTAGCAGTTCCAGTTATGATCGATCAAAAAAAGGGAAAAATCACTAAACTCTAGAAAAACAACTTGATAGAAAAGATTTTTGCGTTGTTTGGTTAGAAGATGATGTAAAATAAGAATAGCGAAATTCATTTTACATAGCAAATGGATTGCTTCATCTTCCACTAGAGGCTGGTGATTGGTTTGACGGATACAAAAATGTTAGACAAAATTATTGATCAGACATTGGACACAGTAGGGAAAAGTCGCGAACAAATCTTTGAGAATGGCGAGCAGTCACGACAAGAACTGCAAGCTTTGGAGAATGAACTCGTTGAAGTTCGTTTGAAAGTAGCGACAATCATTGAAAAGACAGACAGAACGGAAATGCATGCACGTTTTGCACGCAATCGCTTAGTTGAAGTAAGCAAAGAGTTTGAGAAATTCACAAATGATGAAGTACGAACTGCTTATGAGCAAGCAAATGATTATCAAATTCAATTAGCTGTTTATAAACAAGAAGAGGTTCAATTACGAGATAAACGAGCTCAGATTGAAAGTCGGTTAGT
This sequence comes from Halalkalibacter lacteus, assembly GCF_036663595.1. NCBI lineage: Bacteria > Bacillati > Bacillota > Bacilli > Caryophanales > Bacillaceae > Halalkalibacter > Halalkalibacter lacteus. The sequence goes on along the minus strand of NZ_JAWRVL010000014.1, from coordinate 83,297 downwards.
TAATTTAAAAAACACGGTGATGCGAGCTGAACAGCTGGCAGGACAAATGGCGATCGTCTATAAATTTCTTTCAAGTGATATAAAAAAAGTAACGCATGTTATAGAAGATGCGCGCGAAAAGCAAGCATTTGGATTACAAATCATTGAAGCGCAGGAAGAAGAACGGAAGAAACTATCAAGAGAAATTCATGATGGACCGGCGCAAACGATGGCGAATGTCTTGCTACGCTCTGAGCTAATTGAACGAATTTATCAAGAAAAAGGAATTGAGGATGCATTAAACGAGATCAGAGACCTACGAAAAATGGTAAAATCCTCACTTGTGGAAGTGAGAAGGATTATATACGATTTGAGACCGATGGCGCTCGATGACCTCGGGTTGATTCCAACTCTAGCAAAATATTTAAAGACCTTTGAAGAACGTACGCAGATTTCTATAGTGTTTCGGCATATCGGGAAAGAGACGCGACTCCCACAACAGTTTGGAATCGCCTTATTCAGGCTTGTACAAGAATCAGTACAAAATGCCTATAAGCATGCCGCCCCTACTGAAATCCAAGTGAAAATTGATATTACGCCAACTAAGGTTATAATGTTAATTAAAGATGATGGAAAAGGATTTGATCCATCTTTGAAAAAAGAAGGTTCATTTGGTTTGATCGGGATGAAAGAACGAGTCCATATGCTAAAAGGTGAGATAAACATCGAATCGAAACGAAATGTAGGAACGATTGTCATCATAGGCATCCCGTTAAACTCTAAGTCAAACTAGCAAACTTGTACAACGAAATTGAAAATAGTGTCAGCAAAGAGGTGAAAATGATGAGTGAAGATCAAAATAAGAAAGTTAAAATTGTTATCATTGATGATCATCAGTTATTTCGTGAAGGTGTGAAACGGATTTTGGACATGGAGCCAGAGTTTGATATCGTTGCTGATGGACAAGATGGTTCTCAAGCGATCGAGCTTGTTAAAGTTTACCGTCCAGATGTTATATTAATGGATATAAATATGCCACAAATGAATGGGGTAGAAGCTACGAAGGAATTGGTTACAGCTTTTCCAAATGCAAAAGTATTGATTCTATCTATTCATGATGATGAATCCTATGTTACTCATGTATTAAAAACAGGAGCATCCGGTTATTTGTTGAAAGAGATGGATGCGTCTGCGCTAGTTGAAGCGGTAAAAGTTGTCGCATCAGGTGGAGCATATATTCATCCGAAAGTAACACATAATTTAATTAATGAGTATCGTCGTCTAGCAACAGAAGATGAGCTTCATGAAGAGTCAATTGGATTCCGAGAAGTTGAATATCGTAAACCTTTACATATTTTAACACGTCGTGAATGTGAAGTGTTGCAATTAATGACAGACGGACAAAGCAACCGTGTGATCGGTGAAACGTTATTCATTAGTGAAAAAACCGTGAAAAACCACGTAAGTAATATTTTGCAAAAAATGAATGTAAATGACCGTACACAAGCAGTAGTGGAGGCAATAAAAAAAGGTTATGTGATCGTAAAATAACGAAGAAGAGAGAAATTGCTATATAGCAACGTTCTCTCTTTTTTTTTTATGTCTGTAGAAGTAGAACGGTGTAGGCTTGAAAGCAAGTTTGTTTCGATGTAAAGTAATAGAAAGACTTTCCATATAAGAAAAGTGAGGAAAAATGATGAATAAGAGTGTTGCCGTTGTAACGGATAGTACAGCCTATTTACCCGAAAATATTCGCAAGGAATTGTCGATTGAGATGGTGCCACTCCATGTTGTGTTCGGAGAGGAATCGTTTCAAGAAGAGAGAGATCTTACGACAGAGGAATTTTATAAAAAAATGACGTCAACAGAAGATCTTCCTAAAACATCACAGCCTGCAATTGGAGATTTTGTCACTGTTTATGAAGATCTTGCAAAAAAGGGGTACAAGCAAGTCGTGAGCATTCATTTATCTAGTAAGATTAGCGGTACATATCAAGCTGCGATGGGTGCTGCTAATATGGTTGAAGGCATTGACGTATATGGATTTGACTCGGAAATTAGTTCAGCTCCTCAAGCCTATTATGTTCTTGAAGCTGCAATAATGGCAAACGAAGGTGCTGATGCCACTGCCATTCTTGAAAAGCTCAAAGAGATGAAGAAAACGTCAAAAGCATACATCATGGTCGATGATTTAAGTCATTTACATCGTGGAGGGCGCTTGAATACAGCGCAGTTAGTAGTTGGGAATTTGCTGAAAATTAAGCCGATCCTTATATTTGAAGACGGACGCATTGTTCCTTTTGAAAAAGTGAGGACAGAGAAAAAAGCATTAACGCGCATTCTCGGTTTGCTTGAAGCGGATGTTGAACAAGGTGGAAACTTTATCGCGACAGTTATTCATGCGAATCGCTTAGAGGATGCTGAAAAATTAGCAGCTACGATTCAAGGAAGGTTTGGAAATGTCACAGTGGATATTAGTCATTTAGGTCCTGTTCTCGGCACGCATTTAGGCCCGGGAAGTCTGGCTATATGTTGGCAAAAAAAGTAGAGATCCGATATTCACCTTAAGAGTATGACACAAAGCAACGCTGTCATGCTCTTTTTTTAAAAGCGCAGGCTCATATTCCCCAGAAATGAGGTGCCCCAAATGAAACACTCTTCGCAGGTTCAAGACTTAGCACAACACCTTGACGGAAAACGATTGCTCCTTTCTGAAATTCCCTTACGAAAAGAAGTGCTGAAACAAGTGTTAAAAAAAGGCTTTCTAAAAACGGAGTCGGGACTAGAAACAGTAGGAAACCAATTGAAATGCAGGCGCTGCGGAAATGATGATCGAACACTATTTGGTAAACATGTTTGTGCTCGCTGTCAAACAACCTGTTCCTACTGTCGTCATTGTTTGCTTTTAGGAAAAATTAGTAGCTGCCAGCAACTGTATAGTTGGTGCGGGCCTGAACGAACTAGGCCTTCAGTTGATAGAAGTTTGAAGTGGGAAGGAGCACTCTCACCCGGACAGAAAAAAGCATCCGAAGCTGTACGAAAGGCAACGCTCAAGCAACAAGAGCTTCTTGTCTGGGCCGTATGTGGCGCAGGGAAAACCGAAGTAATGTTTCACGGCTTAGAAACAGCGTTCGCCAAAGGCAAGCGCGTCCTCATCGCCACTCCGCGCACCGATGTTGTTAAAGAATTGTATCCGCGCTTTGCCAGTTCTTTTCCTCAAATTGTAATCTCAGCTTTATATGGAGGCAGCAAAGACCGACAGCCGAACGCACAACTCGTGCTTGCGACCACTCATCAAACGATGCGCTTTTACAAAGCCTTTGATCTTGTCGTCATCGATGAAGTCGATGCCTTTCCCTTTTCCTATGACAAAAGCTTGCAATATGCGGTTCAACAAGCAATGAAACAGACAGCCTCCACGATCTACTTAAGTGCGACTCCGTCTACGACTCTACTTGCAACTCCGAACCTTGAAGTTATCAAAATTCCGCGGCGCTTTCATGGGTTTCCGCTACCGATTCCACGGTTTCAGTGGTGCGGAAACTGGCAAAAGGCAATGCGCAAACACAAACTCCCATCACCTCTTATTACGTGGATAAAAGCTTATCTTCAAACGAAAAAACCGCTCCTTCTTTTTGTCCCGTCGATTTCCACTTTGCATCACGTTTCTACTTTATTAGCAAAACTATCTCTTGAGCATGCCTCGGTTCATGCAGATGACCCGAATCGTCATCAAGCAGTCCAAGCTTTTCGAGATAAAAACATATCATTAATGGTCACGACAACGATTTTAGAGCGAGGGGTAACGTTTTCAGATGTTCAAGTAGCGGTACTTGGAGCAGAAAAGGATGTCTTTACAGAGGCGGCTCTCGTGCAAATTGCTGGCCGGGTTGGACGAAAGGCCGAAGCGGCAACTGGTGACATCGTCTTTTTTCATTTTGGGATATCAAAGGCGATGAGGGCAGCTCGAGCACATATCGAAATGATGAACAATGAGGGAGGGTTTTGATGCGATGTTTAGCTTGTCATGACACTTTTTTCGAACAACCGGTTTGGCGTAAGTTACTAATGCTTGAATCTCCTACTAAGCTATGTCGGCTCTGTGAGTTGAAACTGGTGCCAATTAGCGGCAAGCGATGCGTCGCTTGTTCAAGGTCGCTTGATTCACTTACGCAAGCATTTAAGAATGGTGATCAATGTTTAGATTGCTTGCGCTGGGCTGAGCGAAAAGACATAGGGCATCTTCTTGAACGAAATGTTTCGCTTTATGAGTACAACGCTTTTTTGAAAGAATTATTTGCAACGTTTAAATTTCGAGGAGATGTTGTGATTGCTTCCTTTTTTGCCGAGAAAATGGCGCGACTCTATCAAAAGGATTTCCGTGGCTACCTTCCCGTTGCGCTCCCGCTCAGTCAAGAAAGGCTTGTTGCAAGAGGGTTCAACCAATCAAGCTTACTGATGCAAGGCTGGGCGGAAGATCAAGACATATTAATTCGAACAACAGGTGAGAAACAAAGCAAAAAAAATCGCAAACAAAGAATGAGGCAACTACATCAAAATCCATTTTCACTTCGAGAAGAAGCAAAAATCGAACAGAAAAACATCGTGCTCGTCGATGATATTTATACAACAGGAACATCAGTTAGACTGGCAGCAATTGTATTAAAAGAAAACGGAGCAAACAAGATAGCATCCCTGACAGTTGCTAGGTAAGGAGAGCTCTGACAACCTTGCTTCTGTTAAACGCTGACTAAGTCATTGCCTTTGAAAAGGGAATCTCAACATTTGAAGACGAAACAGCATTTATCCTCCTCTACTTGAAGAAGAAGCGATTCAAATTGACGATACAAGAGGAGAATAGTGCAGTCGGTGTCGCTGGATGTGTTAAAGGGGCTTTATTACCTTTACTTTCTCTTCTATTCGACATAAAATGATCGAAAGGAGGTGTGTTGTTGAATGGAGAATGAGATTTTAATTCTGTTAAAGAATATGAATGAAAAGATGGACAAGCAGTATGAGCAGATTGAGGCACGTTTTGACAAGGTTGAATTACGATTAGACAAGATTGAATCAAGACTAGACAAGATCGAATCAAGGCTAGATAAGGTCGAATTAAGGTTAGACAAAGTAGAATCTCGCTTAGACCAGCATGAAAGGCTATTGCAATCCTTAATCACAATGACTGCGAAAAACACAGAAGACATCACTTCACTTCGAACAGAAACGAATCAACGCTTTGACAAACTTGAAGTCGCCTTTTACAAAATGAACTCAGACATTGACCTCCTATTCCAAGAAACCCAAACAAACAAACGTGATATTGCTCAATTAAAGAATCAATAAAGGAAAACTCTCCACTACTTGATAGACGTTTGAGTGGGGAGATTTTTTGTTTGGTCTATATACGATAGCAATTGCACAGCTCTTTAGATCTGATGAAAATTTCAGTAATGGAGATGACAAAGAACAACATTCTTTCTCAAGCTTCTCAATCAATGCTGGCACAAGCAAACCAAGCTCCACAATGGTAGTAAGTATTACCGATGTAGCGCTACAAGCATTCTTTGACTTGAGGAAAGTGCTAAAAAGATAAATAAGTAAAATGATTGAAGAGAAGGAGCTGTGGCTGCTCATAAGAAAAGAGGTGATAGCTTCATCACCTCTTTATCGTTATTCAGTTGCGTCCTCCTCCATTTCTTCCAAGTCGTCGATCTCGATTTCCTCAAGATCATTTAAACCAGAATAAGGATTGTATTCCTCTGCGTTTTTAAGGATACCAGCAGGAACTGTGATTTCTGAAATGTCGTTAAAATGATCAAATGTGGCGTTCATTGTTGAGTGAATTCCCACCAATTCTTCCTCCATCTCTAACTGTATCGTCATCTTCATGTTCATTTTTGTTTGTAAGAAGGTTTTCTTTTCAATGTAAAGCCTATAGTCTAAGTCTTGGATCGTTGCCATCATCATGAGCTGGTCCATATCCGTAGCCATTTCATCAAGCACCAATCTATTTAATTCTTCTGCAAAAGCTTGAAGGATATCATTAGAACCTTCTATTGTTACAATATAATAAGTATCATCTTCCTCATAAGACAGATGCTCAGAGTGGCGAGTGAGCAATTCGAGTTGCTCTGCTGGACTCATTTGTGTTTCTTCAAGTTCACGTAATTCTTGGGTGAAGTTTTCTGGATATGTAAACCATTTATCTTCAATCGCATCTTTATAATAAACGCCGTCTTCAACCATATAAAGTTCCGTTTCTAGGTTTCCCATTTCTGGTACATCCATTTGGCTCTTTTGATACATAATGAGAGGCTTCTGCATCATTATTTCCATGTACAAACTACTAGTTGTTGCGAAGCGTTCCTCATTAGGAAACTCCATTTCCTGGCTCACGTCCATGTTCGAGGAAAGGCTTTCAATATTTTTCATGACGTAGATTGATTGTTGCAAAATATCTTCAACGGCGAGTACATCTATTATTTCTTCTTTTTCGTCTTCCACCGTTGGCTCTTCCTTTGGTTGATTGATAACGGTCTCGGTTTCATTGCAAGCAGTGAAGAGAGCGCAAATAATCAATGCTACGATCCCTTTTTTAAGTTTATCCATTCAGTTTCCCCCTTGAATCTATTTGCACCACCTTATTTTACCAAATAATCATTATTGTTTATAGTGACAATGGATAGAAATAAAAATGTACACCATCTCTAAATAGAGTTAGTGTACATAAGATCTAACCTGGGCTCATGTATGAGGATTCTGTAAGATAAATGGCACGCAAGTTAGTTGGAGGGTATAGTTATATAGTTCTGGGTAATTTTATGTAGTCGCTTGTTAGTTTTTGTAATTTCTTGTTCTTATATTACTAAGTAAATTGTACGAATACAATAACATTGTAAGGTTATTATACATAATAAAGGAATTTAATTGGAAACAACATAAAATTCCTTAAACATTTGTGGGTAGTTCTCGCTAAAAAAAAGAAAAAAAGATATGTGTTGATAGCGATTACATCATTCGACATTAAGGACTTCGAAATGTTGATTTTTGGCGAGATGTCAGACGTTTAACCGTTTGACAAAGGCGTGAGAGCGTTGTTATAGTAAAAGTGTGGAAATGATCCACAGTATTTTAGTTACGAAGGGAATGTGAAAGCATGCAAGGAAAAGTAAAATGGTTTAACGCAGAAAAAGGTTTTGGATTTATCGAGCGCGAAGATGGGGACGATGTGTTTGTACATTTCTCAGCTATTAACTCTGACGGATTCAAGTCTTTAGACGAAGGTCAAGATGTAGAATTTGAAATTGTTGAAGGCGCGCGTGGTCCACAAGCTGCGAACGTAGTTAAGCTTTAATTCACATTCCTGGGTAGGAAATGAATCATAGCTAAAACGATACAGCTCATCTCGTTTAACCGAGATGAGCTTTTTTTTAGTTTCCCCCAAAAGGTTTTGCTCTTTTGGGGGGAAAACCTAAGCAATGCGGAGCTTTTGCAAGTCATTACAATAAACGCTAAAAAAGGCGGTCTTTCCTTTTAAAAAAATCATATGCAAGAAATAAGTGACAAAATCGACACATTTTTTAATGTTTAAGAAGGAATTCGATTGGGGTAAATAGAAGTAGATACATAACAGAAAAGGAGGAGTTTTTATGAACTACAATATTCGAGGTGAAAACCTGGAAGTAACTCCAGCTTTACGAGATTATGTTGAGAAGAAAGTTGGGAAGCTTGAACGCTATTTTGATAGTACTCCAGTTGCTGATGTCAATGTCAGAATGCAGGTTTTAAATACCCAGCATATTATTGAGATCACGATTCCAATGCCTCAGTTGCTACTGCGCGGGGAAGAAGTTCATAGTGATATGTATGCAGCAATTGACAGTGTCGTTGAAAAATTAGAAAGTCAAATTCGTAAGCATAAAACAAAAGTGAATCGCAAGTTTCGCCAAGAGGGAAGCTTGAAATATATGTTTAAAAATGAGCTCGAACCACTCGAGCAAGAAGAACCTGTATCTGATGAACTTGAGGTTGTCCGTAAGAAACGGTTTAACTTGAAACCGATGGATGCTGAAGAAGCGATTTTGCAAATGGACATGCTCGGTCATAACTTCTTTGTATATTCCGATGCTGTGAATGGATCAACAAGTGTTGTGTACAAGCGTCGAGATGGTAAGTATGGCTTGATCGAGCCTGAGGCGTGAACCGATTAAATAAAAGGGAGTGCAGCATTGCTGTGCTCCCTTTTTAGCATGCATGGGATGGAGCAGTGTAACAATTTTTATGATGCGATATGGAACATACTTAAATAGAAGCTAGACCAACGTTTGAAAGAGACGGTTTTCCATTAAAACAGTATCGATAGGACATTCATCAGCATCTCGTCCATATTGCCATGCCCATACATTTTCCTGGCAATCAGGCTTGCTTGGAGCAAATATTCGTGGTGCCTTTCGTTTCGTCGTCACACCAGGTTCAGGCTCTGCGCTCCAGATGACCGTTTGTTCTTGAACGGTGTTGCTCATTGAAGCAGCTTGGCAATAAGCTTGATTAAAAGGACCTTCATCTGGGTCGGCATAAATTCCAGGACGATAAGGGCTAGAGAAGAAGGTTTCGACCCAAGCGATGATCCAATCAGCATCTACTTCAAAAAAACGTTCGACATTTGCAAACACAAAACTGCCTTCCTCTATTCCTAATTGTCGAGCCTTGAAAATCGCATTACGAGCTGCGACTGCTCCTGCACGTGCACCTATTGCTTCACTGAAATTATTGTATATTGGCATTATTTTCATTCCTTTGTCACGAATGAAACGGAATTCTTCTAACGTAAGTCCATCACTGACATTAGGGATCGTCGATAAATAACGCCCCCAAAAATCAGGGGGACCGAAATTCGTAACAACACATTGGTACAAGTCTTCTGTTACAGTAGCTGCAGAATCTACACCCCAATTCAAAATCTGCATATTATCCCTCCTCATGCATACTCTATGCGACAAGTGCGGAGAGAGCGACTTCTGAAGTTGAAAAAAATGAAATATTCTACACGCATTCGACAAGTATGTCAAAAGGGTGTCCCTTGTAAGAGCTGACCTTACCTGATAATATTAAGTTTAGTGAAAATGCGTCATGCTCGTATTCAAATGATGAACGAGCTGAAAAAAAGAGAGGGCGAATTTGATGTTAGGTTTATTAAAGAAAGTGATCGGTGATCCGAGTCAACGACAGCTGAAAAAAAATGAGAAGCTCGTTGACCAAATTGAAGCATTAGCATCAGACATGAAGAAGCTTTCCGATGAGGGGCTTCGCAAGAAAACAGATGAATTCAAACAGCGTTATCAAAAAGGTGAAACGTTAGATGATCTATTAATAGAAGCATTTGCTGTTGTTCGTGAAGCGTCTACTCGTGTCCTACATATGACTCCATATCCAGTGCAGCTTCTTGGGGCAATTGCCTTGCATCAAGGAAACATTGCCGAGATGAAAACAGGGGAAGGGAAAACATTAGTTGGAACGGTCGCTGTTTATTTAAATGCTTTAGCGGATAAAGGCGTACATGTTGTTACGGTCAATGAATACCTTGCGCGTCGTGACTGCGAACAGATGGGCGAATTGTTTCAGTTCCTTGGACTTACCGTTGGGTTAAATGCTTCTGAGCTTTCAAAGGAAGAAAAGCGTGAGGCGTATTTAGCTGACGTTACGTATGGTACAAACAATGAGTTAGGTTTTGATTACTTACGCGATAACATGGTGCTATACAAAGAGCAAATGGTTCAACGTCCACTGAATTTTGCTCTTGTCGATGAGGTTGACTCAATCTTAGTTGATGAAGCGCGTACGCCATTAATTATTTCTGGTTCTGTTGAACGGTCAACTCAGTTGTATCAACAGGCAAATTCATTTATTCGTATTTTAAAGAAAGAAGAAGATTATACGTTTGATGAAAAAACGAAAAATGTTCAGTTGACGGAAGAAGGTGTCAACAAAGCAGAGCGTGCATTTGGAATCGACAATCTTTATGATCAAAAACATGTGCAGTTGAATCATCACTTGAATCAATCGTTGAAGGCTCATGTTGTTATGCACCGTGATGCAGATTATGTCGTTGAGGAAGGAGACGTTGTCATCGTTGACCAATTTACCGGTCGTTTAATGAAGGGACGGCGCTATAGTGATGGCTTGCATCAAGCCATTGAAGCAAAGGAAAGCATGCAAATTCAAAAAGAAAGCATGACGCTTGCTTCCATTACATTCCAAAACTATTTCCGGAAATATCAAAAGTTAGCTGGTATGACTGGGACAGCGAAAACGGAAGAAGAGGAATTCCGTAATATTTATGGCATGGACGTTATGGTGATCCCGACCAATAGACCGATTGCTCGTGATGATAAACCAGATTTAATTTTCAAAACGATGGAATCCAAGTTTAAAGCCGTTGTGAATGAAATTGAAGAATTGCACAAAAAAGGTCAACCGGTACTTGTTGGTACAGTTAGTGTGGAAACGTCAGAGCTTGTTGCGAAGATGTTGAATAAACGCAAAGTTCCTCACCATGTTTTAAATGCGAAGAATCATGAGAAGGAAGCCGAAATTATTGAGCATGCAGGTCATAAAGGTGCCGTGACGATTGCAACGAATATGGCTGGTCGTGGTACCGACATTAAACTCGGGCCAGGTGTTCTTGATCTTGGCGGACTGCATGTTCTTGGTACAGAGCGTCATGAATCACGTCGGATCGATAATCAGCTTCGTGGACGTTCCGGTCGACAAGGTGATCCAGGTTCAACGCAGTTCTACTTATCAATGGAAGATGAATTAATGCGTCGTTTTGGTTCAGATAATATGAGAAACATGATGGAACGACTCGGGATGGAAGAAGATCAGCCGATTGAAAGTAAGCTTGTTTCACGTGCGGTTGAAACAGCTCAGAAGCGAGTAGAAGGAAATAATTTTGATGCACGGAAGCAAATTCTTCAATACGATGATGTTATGCGTGAGCAACGTGAGATTATTTATAAGCAGCGTATGGAATTACTTGAATCAGAAAACCTTCGTGGGATTGTAGAGAAAATGATCAAGTCCGTCATCGAGCGTACGGTGAAATTGCATACACCTGAGAATGAGGTTCCAGAAGATTGGGATCTTAGTGCAGTCGTCAACTATATGAAAGCAAACCTTCTAAATGAAGATGAGCTAACGGAGAAAGAATTAAAAGGGAAAGATCCTGAAGAAATGATTGAGCTCATCGTCGGAAAGGTTACGACTAATTACAACAAAAAAGAAGAGCAATTTACGCCTGAGCATATGCGTGAATTTGAAAAAGTCATTATGCTTCGCACAGTTGACCGTAAATGGATGAACCATATCGATCAAATGGATCAACTACGTCAAGGGATTCATTTGCGTGCCTATGGACAAAATGATCCATTGCGTGAATATCGCTTTGAAGGCTTCGAAATGTTTGAGGCAATGGTTGATTCAATCGAAGAAGAAGTGGCGATGTACATCATGAAAGCACAAGTTCAACAAAACTTGCAGCGTCAAGAAGTAGCTAAAGGAAAAGCGATGCAACAAAAACCAAACGAAGAGCCCAAAAAGAAAAAACCAATTCGCAAAGGAATAACAGTTGGACGTAATGATTCATGTACTTGCGGAAGTGGAAAGAAGTACAAAAACTGCTGCGGTGTATAATATAGAATAAAGGGGATCAGACCCCGAGCATGTAATAGAGGGTTTTTGTTACGCCAGTAGGGTCAGTCGCCACTGGCGCCCCTCTGCCATTAACTATGAGGTGAGAAGATGGAATTAGTAGAAGTAAAGCATGAGCTTGCAAACGTTGAAAAACGATTATCTGAATTTAGGGGGTCTCTTTGACCTCGATGAGAAGCAAGAACGAATAGCTGAATTAGACGAAAAAATGACCGATCCAGATTTCTGGAATGATCAAGATGCCGCTCAAGTTGTCATCAATGAAGCAAATGCATTAAAAGAACAAGTCAATACGTTCCTGGAGTTAGCAGAGCAATTTGAGGATTTAGAGGTTTCCTATGATCTTGTAAAAGAAGAAGCGGATGCTGATTTGCAAAAAGAGCTTGAAGAGGGTGTGAAGTCCTTGTCTCAAACGATGAATGAGTTTGAGTTACAACTTCTTTTAAGTGAACCTTATGATAAGAACAATGCGATTTTAGAGCTTCATCCAGGAGCTGGTGGTACAGAATCACAAGACTGGGCTTCGATGCTTTTGCGTATGTATACGCGGTGGGCAGAGCAGAAGGGCTTTAAAGTTGAGACGATGGATTACCTACCTGGTGACGAAGCTGGGGTGAAAAGTGTCACTCTTCTTATTAAAGGTCATAATGCGTATGGCTATTTAAAAGCGGAAAAAGGTGTACATCGCCTTGTAAGGATTTCGCCATTTGATTCATCAGGACGACGCCATACATCATTCGTTTCTTGTGAGATTATGCCTGAACTTGATGACACTGTCGTGATTGATATTTCACCTGAGGACTTGAAAATAGATACGTATCGTGCAAGTGGTGCCGGTGGGCAGCATATTAATACAACCGATTCAGCGGTTCGCATTACGCACTTGCCGACGAATACGGTTGTTACTTGCCAAAGCGAACGGTCACAAATTAAAAACCGTGAGCAGGCGATGAAGATGATGAACGCCAAGCTCTATCAATTGAAAATTGAGGAGCAGCAACAAGAACTTCTTGAAATACGAGGGGAGCAAAAGGAAATTGGTTGGGGAAGCCAAATTCGCTCCTATGTATTCCACCCTTATAGCATGGTAAAGGATCACCGGACAAACTTTGAGATCGGCAACACCAATGCCGTGATGGATGGCGATCTTGATGGGTTTATTGATGCATATTTAAGACTGGCGTTAGGTGTATAAATGAGATGGGAAGCTACCTCTGTATAAGAGGTAGCTTTTTGGTTTTTCGGTTTTGATGGACTATGGCTTTGGTTGGGTTTGGCGGACCGAGGAAGTTTCGTGACTAAATCAGCAGGTTTGTTGGATACCGAGGAAGTTTTTTAGCCGAATCACGAGATTTATTGGCGGGGGCAACCAGAGTCAGACTTCACTTTGCCTCATCACAGTGTTAGCGGAGTATCGTTTACTTATTTTGAGGCTAGTGCTATACTACGCGAGGATTATTTGGATATTCTAAGAACAAGGAGTGAACAAACATGATGATGCGACCTAAAAGAGGGCAACAACCGCCTAGTACGTTCATGCAATTATTTACTGACTATACATATATACTTGTAGGCGCTGCGGTGGTGGCCATTGCATTTAATCTTTTTTTATTGCCGAATAAAGTAGCCTCTGGTGGTGTTAGTGGAATCAGTACGATTGTTGCCTATATGATTGGGTTTGAACCTGCTTTTACACAATGGGCTTTAAATATTCCTCTCTTTATTTTAGGCATACTTTTACTAGGTGGATTTAAATATGGGATCAAGACACTTGTTGGTACGGTATTTTTACCTTTCGTTGTTTTTTTAACGAGAGATTGGTCAGTAGGGTTTGAGGATCCGCTGCTTGGGGCTTTATTTGGCGGAATTGGTGTTGGAATTGGGATTGGACTTGTTTTTCGTGCGAGTGCAAGTACAGGAGGAACGGATCTTGCAGCACAAATTATTCAGAAATATACGGGACTAACACTAGGGTCAGCGGTTTTCATCATCGATGGGTTAATTGTGATAACATCCGCTTTCACTTTCGGTATTGAACTAGCCCTTTACGCTTTAATTAGTTTGTTTGTAACAGGAAAGACGGTTGATATGGTGCAAATGGGGGTAGGGTATGCAAAAGTCGCGCTCATTATTTCGAATCGCCAAGAAGACGTACGTCAAAGTATTTTACGAGATGTTGACCGAGGCGTGACAAAACTAAGTGGCTATGGTGGTTATACAGAAGAAGAACGTGATGTTCTCATGTGTGTCGTAAACCAAACAGAGGTCACAAAATTGAAACAAATAGTTAAAACAGTTGATCCCAAAGCATTTGTCATTGTGACGAATGCAACAGAGGTACTTGGGGAAGGCTTTAAACGAGCCTAATGTAAAAACAAAGGGTTATAATACCAATGAGAGAAAATCAATAGGAAGTTTTTTAAAATTGAAAGGAGGTTACAATAATGAAAAAGATCTTGCTTGCACTTGGTGTTGTCATTGCCCTTACAGCATGTGGTGGTGGAGATGAAGCGGCACCGGCACCTGCAGAAGAAGTGACTGGAGATTTTGATGCAACAGCTGCACGTGAAAGTTATGAAGCAAGCTGCATTCATTGTCACGGACAAAATCTTCAAGGTGGAGGTGGTCCCGGTTTAGTAGGTGGGGACCTCACAGCTGATGAGATTCTCCATGTGATTCAAAATGGACAAAAGACAATGCCAGCACAAAATTTACCAGCTGATGAAGCGGAAAATTTAGCACAATGGATTGAAGCGCAATAATGAGAATGGAAAGCCATATGATCTAAGACCAAATTGCATAAGATTTGGTCTCTTTCTTGTTATTTGCTCTTAATTACTCTAGTCATCTGTTAAGTAGGCACTCTCTACATTGTAGGTTGTGAGGGGAAAGTTTTTCTATTGAAATCAAATTGTAATATAATTGACCTTCACTTCTTTTTTTTAGATGGTATAATGATTTAAGATACGACAAGAGACGCGAAATTTTTACTATTTCTACAGGATTTTGTCGGACAAGCTAGTATCCTGTGCAGCAGAGTTAGCTTATTAGAAATGCAGGGATGTGAGTATTTGTGATTAAAATGAAAGACGTTTGGAAGTCTTATCCTAATAATGTTAAGGCGATTAATGGGATAACGATAAGCATTGAAAAAGGTGAATTTGTGTACGTTGTTGGTCCAAGTGGTGCAGGGAAATCAACTTTTGTTAAAATGATGTACCGTGAAGAGAAACCAACAAAAGGTGACATTTTTATTGATCAGACGAATTTGGCGACATTGAAAGAAAAACACATACCAAAAATGCGACGAAGAATTGGAGTGGTGTTTCAAGATTTTAAACTACTTCCAACTCTATCAGTCTTTGAGAATGTTGCGTTTGCACTTGAAGTAATAGAAGAAAATCCAAAGGTAATAAAGCGAAAAGTATTGGATGTATTAGATATTGTTCATTTGAAAAATAAGGCTAGAGCTTTGCCGGACGAGCTTTCAGGTGGCGAACAACAACGGATCGCGATTGCAAGGGCGATTGTGAATAGTCCAGAAGTGTTAATTGCCGATGAGCCAACGGGGAATCTAGATCCAGATACAGCTTGGGAAATTATGAATATCTTAGATGATATCAACCACCGTGGAACAACGATTATTATGGCTACACATAACAAAGATATTGTAAACACGATCAAAAAACGCGTAATTGCCATTGAAGGTGGACGAGTAGTCCGAGATGAAGTAAGGGGGAGCTACGGCTATGAAGCTTAGAACCCTCGGACGCCATGTTCGCGAAGGTACAAAAAATTTAGCTCGGAATGGTTGGATGACGTTTGCTTCAATTAGTGCAGTCGCCGTTATGCTATTTGTTGTTGGAGTTTTTCTTTTGCTGATAATGAATGTCGACAATGTCGCTTCAAGCATTGAAGATGATGTTGAGATTAAGGTGTATATAGAATTGACTGCCTCGGAAGAACAGCAGGATGAGTTACTTACCGAAATGAAACAACTGCCGCATATAGAGAGTATTTCATTTGTTGATAAAGAAGAAGGCTTAAATCAATTAATCGACAGCTTGAATGAGAGTGGAGAAGTATTTGAATCAATTCGGGAAGAGAATCCGTTGAATGATTCTTTTGTTGTCCGAGCGACGAGCCCGCAGTTAACTGAACAAGTGGCTGAGACGATTGAACCACTCGAAAATGTTGAACGCGTGAACTATGGAAAAGACTATATTGAACGATTATTCACGATTACTGAATTCGTTCGAACAATTGGCTTAGTCCTTGTAGTAGGAATGATGTTTACTGCGATGTTTTTAATTGCAAACACTATTAAACTAACGATTGTAGCAAGAAAACGAGAAATTCAAATTATGAAACTTGTTGGAGCAGCAAATGGTTTCATACGTTGGCCGTTTTTCATAGAAGGAATTTTGTTAGGAATCTTGGGAGCACTGATTCCGATTTTACTAATTGGGTTTGGCTATTCCTACTTAGTTACAAATTATGGAGCTCGAATTGAAATTATGTTTTTCTCTCTACTACCTGCTTTCCCTTATGTATGGCAAATTGCTGGGTTGTTAGTAGGAATTGGAGCGTTTATTGGTGTGTGGGGAAGTATGATGTCGGTACGGAAATTTTTGAGAGTTTAAGAGATAACTTGAAGCGATATCTCTGGCCGTTGCTTTCATAAGGTCAGAGATTCGTTTGAGTTTTTGAAAAAAATAAGGGGGAGCAATTGAATGAAAAGGAAAGTCGGTCTATTAACGATAGCAGTCTTACTAACAATTGGATCTTTCGGTTGGGGTTCTTTTAGCGAGACCGCCTCGGCGAATAGCGAAATTCAAAATAAAATAAGTGATGTGGAAAAAGAACGATCTGAAACACAAGCAGAAAAACAAAAAACAGAAGCGGAACTTGAAAAATTAGAACAAGAAATGCAGGCATTAACGGACGAAATTCAGCGTATTGACCAACAAGTAGCTGAAACGAGTCAAAAAGTTCGTGAAAAACGTACTGAAATAGAAGAAGTACAAGAAGCGATTGAACAGTTGCAAGAGGAAATCAAAATTCTTGAAGAACGAATTGCTGAGCGTGACGAGTTGTTAAAAGAACGTGCGCGTACGATGTATCAATCAGGTGGGTCAGTCAATTATCTAGAAGTTATATTAGGGGCTCAAACGTTTAGTGATTTGTTAGACCGTGTTAGTGCTTTATCGGTTATTGCTCAACAAGATCGAAATATTTTGGACGCACATATTGCTGATCATCTAGAGTTAGAAGAAGCGAAAGAACAAGTTGAAATTGAGCTTGAAAAATTAGAAAGCCATTTAGAAGAACTTGAGACGTTAATGGTAGAGTTAGAATCACAACGTCAAGATAAAGACAGTGTGATGAAACAGTTAGAACAAAAAGAAGGCAACCTTCATGCAGACCTTGGTGAACTTAAGGGAGCTGATGAAATTCTTCGTGCTCAAGAAGCGGCATTGAAAAAAGAGTTAGCAGATTATGAAGAACGTCAGCGTCAAGAAGCGGAAGCAAAAGCAAAAGCGGAAGCGGAAGCGGAAGAACAAGAACAAGAACAAGCACAAGCACAAGCATCTCGTAGTAGTTCGGGTTCAACATCAACGTCAACATCAACATCAGGTGGTAAATCGTCACAAGTACATAGCGGCCCTCCTGTAACAAGTTCTGGTTTTATGCGCCCAACTACGGGATCGATTACATCTACATATGGCCCGCGTGCTTTTTCAGGTGGAAACATGCACTACGGAATTGATATTGGCAAAAACGGACGATCAGGTGATGTTCCAATTGTTGCAGTTCAAGATGGAACAGTAATCCGTGCTTACTATTCTAGTAGTTATGGGAACACGGTCTTGATTGCTCACCAAGTCAATGGACAACTTGTGACAACATTATATGCTCATATGGAGAACTTAGAAGTGTCAAATGGTCAGAGTGTTTCAAAGGGACAACGTATAGGACTGATGGGGAATACAGGTCATTCATTTGGAGCGCATCTTCATTTTGAAATACATGAAGGTGGCTGGAATGGTGCTAAGTCTAATGCAGTAGACCCATTAAAATATATTCCACGTTAAGCAAATTTTTAAACCTCATCATTCTTCAAAATAGAAGAGTGATGAGGTTTTGACTTATTTCGGTTCTTTGACTAAAATGAGGATAAATATAGAAACATAATATGTACAAGCAAATCATAAAGTGAAGTAAAACGATTTTTGAAAATCCTCAAAGCAATGAGTGAAGCCTCTACAAGGTATTAAGTCTCTAAGAGTGGGGTTCTCCAAGAGACGTGTATGATGCTGTGCCATTGCCATCCAACACACTCTTTAATGAATGTTTTTCGGTTGCTCTTGTCTCGAAAGAAAGGTGAGAATAGAGGGGTGGCTGTTGGAAGTGATGTTTTAGACATAGTGGGAGTTGGTAGAAGTGAATAAAAGGCAGTTTCTAATGATCGTAGCAGCCGTACTTGTATTAGGTGTGTTTGGATTTTATTTTCAATCAGCAAAGCCAAGTTTGGAGACGAATTCAGCTACATCTGGAAATGATGGACAAGTAGAATCTGAAGTTTCTAATGAAGAATTAGTAGCGAAGTTTGAAAAAGCACTAGAGATTATTCATGAACAATATGTCGATGAAGTGAGCGAACAGGAATTAATTGAAGGCGCCATTGAGGGGATGCTTCGTTCTCTTGAAGATCCATACTCGGTTTATATGGATCAAGAGACGGCCACGCAATTTTTAGAATCTCTCGGTTCTCATTTTGAAGGGATCGGGGCAGAAGTAAGCATGACGGATGGAAAAGTTACGATTGTTGCGCCATTTCGCGAGTCACCAGCTGAAAAAGCAGGTCTGCAGCCGAATGATAAAATTATTGAAATTGATGGAAATTCAATTGAAGGACTTTCTCTATATGAAGCTGTTTTGCAGATTCGAGGTGAAGAAGGGACAACCGTTAACCTGACAATTGAGCGTGCAGGTGCAAATGATTTATTTAAAGTCCCTGTTGAACGTGGCTTGATTCCGATTGAGACGGTTCGTTCAGAAGTGATTGAACGTAATGATGTGAAAATCGGTCTTCTTGAGATCACCTCATTTTCTGAAGATACAGCTGATCGTTTTCAAGAAAAATTAGAAAAGCTTGAGAGCGAAGGCATTGATGGATTGCTGATCGACGTGCGTGGGAATCCTGGAGGCTATTTAAATGCGGTTGAAGATATTGGGAAGCTCATTATTCCAGGGGGACAACCGATCGTTCAAATTGAAAACCGTGAAGGCGAAAAAGTACGTTACATGTCAAATCTTGATGAGCAGAAACCATATCCAATTGTTGGAATCACAGATCGTGCATCAGCATCAGCATCAGAAATCTTATCGGCGGCTTTAATTGAAGGCGGTGATTATGATGTTGTTGGTGAGCAGACGTTTGGAAAAGGAACTGTCCAGCAAACGATTAAGCTTGGTGATGGAAGTGAGATTAAACTTTCTTTATTTAGATGGCTAACATCAGCTGGAAATGACATTAACGGCGAAGGAGTTATGCCGACAGTTGAAGTGAAGCAACCAGACTATTTTTATACAGCTCCAATTTCTATTGGGGATGAAGGCCCGCTTAGAATTGATATGCTGAGTGAGCAAATTAAAAATGCCCAAGTAATGTTAAAGGGTCTTGGCTACGAACCAGGTCGAGCTGATGGCTATTTCGACGAGCAGACAGAGCAAGCTGTTATTGCTTTCCAACGTGCAAAAGATCTAGAGCCGAAAGGGGAGATAAATGAAGACACAGCTTCACTAATCCAACAACAAATAGTTGAACATGCGCGCAAAAAAGAAAATGACCTTCAACTTCAAACAGCAATTGAACTAGTCATAAAGCAGGCAAACGTAAAATAACAAGGGTTGGTTAAAATGCCCTTTAGATGGGAGTCACAATGGTTCCTCACGCTGCATGTCTGTTGTGGGAAACTCGCTCAGAACAGGCTGAAAAGCAAGTGGTGGCTCCACTTATTGCAGGAACAGGCGACATTCATGTCGAATTAAAAAGGTACATCCTTCGTGTTAAGAAGGATGTACCTTTTTACGTAAGTATGGTACGTTTAAGGAAGAAAGAATAGTTGAAGGAGATACAACTATGATACAGGACATTTTTATAAGTTTAGGTTACTTTTTTCTTTATTTTATTGTGAACCCACTTTTGTATATAGGATTATATGCTGTTTATTTATTTTCAGATAAACGTGTCAAAGAGGAGCGGAAAGCTTTTCATACAAGAGTTTATGGTCGTATGGCGGATCTAACGATTCCTTTTTTATCAGCAACGTTAATGGGAGTGTGTGTATCAGTCGTTACGATTGCATTAGGATTGACGATTACGTTGCCGTTTGTTGCGGTTTTAGCCATTATTTATATTCTATTTGCTCTAACGTTTCAAATTAGGTGGATGACTCCAACGTTTGTATTAGGGTTCGTACTGATCTTATATGGGTTAGAACCACTGCTTCGTTCTAGGGAAGTAGTTACACCTCTGTATCATGTTCTTGAACAAGTTCCAGTTATTGTTGTTGCAAGCTTACTTGTTTTGCTCATGCTCGTAGAAGGAATTTTAATTCGCATAAACGGAGCTACGTATACTTCGCCGATGCTTGAGAGGAGCAAACGTGGAAAGTGGATTGGCATACATATAGCGAAAAGGCTCTGGATGGTTCCGGTTGTTCTTTTTATTCCAGAAGGGCTTATCCCAACTTTTTCATTCTGGCCGATTATCACGGTTGCCGATACAACGTTGCAACCAGTACTTGTGCCATTTCTAATCGGGTTTCATCAACGAGTCCGGTCCAATCTTCCGACGAGTCCGATTCAAACAACGGGCTTGCGTGTAATCGGATTAAGTTGTTTGTTTGCTCTCTTGGCTGCAGCTAGTTACTTCATTCCATTTTTGGCTATTGTATTAGGTGTTTTAGCAATTGTCGGCAGAGAGCTTCTATCGATTATTACGAAAAAACGTGATGCAAAAAAGCAGGTCTTTTTCACAACTCGAGCAAGAGGTTGTGTCGTTTTAGGTGTGTTACCAGGAAGTCCTGCGGATAAAATGAACATTGTTGTTGGCGAAACGATTGTGAGAGTAAATGGACAAGAAATAAGCGGTGAAACGAGTTTTTATGAAGCGTTGCAAATCAATTCGGCCTTTTGTAAAATAGATGTCTTGAACCATGAAGGAGAAATTCGCTTTGCTCATGGCGCTCTCTATGATGGTGAACATTATCAGCTCGGTGTCTTATTAGTAAAAGATGATATCAATCTTCAGGATTCAATCATTTAACGCACTAAACCTGCCGTAAGAAACCTTTTGAATAGAATGATAAAAGTGATTACGGTGAGTAGAAAAGCATTATATTACGTAATGAAGTATAATTGATGAAAAATAGGATTCACTAAAGGAGTTTGAATAGACGGATGATGGACTTTGTCCTTGCTCTTGTCATCCCTTTTTTGTTAATGATTGTCGTCACAAGAGTTACATTTAGTCTAATAGGAGCTTGTATCGTGACATGGATGATTGGCTTGTTTGTATTGGGTTTTCATCAGCAATCTTGGATAGTTGGGATGATTGCGTTTATATCGTTTGCTGTGGGTCTTGCTATTGCAAGAAAAAGGCTGCAGAAAAAACCAGGAATGTAAAAAAAGAGAGACGTGGAAGACCGTCTCTCTTTTTGTTGTTGTGAAAATTGCTCATGGTTATGAATGCGTTTACGAAGTTTTGGTACTGCTGCTAATGGAAAAACATTCAAAGCTGTTATGTTAGAAATGCTTTACAGTGTGGACATAATGATTTTGAGAAATTCATTGGAAGTGTATTTTCACAAGTTTTGCAACTTCTCTTAGAAGACTCTAGATCATCTTTTGTTTCTGGTGACCATTTTTAACAAAAACAGACGTTCGTATTATTTGCTTTGTAACTGGTATTCCATGGTATAATACAGGTAATTATAAACAGTTCGGTAGGAGGTTATTTGATTGAGAGAGACGTTTGAGCTTGTGTCAGCATATCAACCTGAAGGGGATCAGCCTGAAGCGATTAAACAGATCGTTGAAGGTCTGAGGAAAGGTGAGAAGCATCAAACTTTACTAGGGGCAACAGGGACTGGGAAGACGTTTACGATGTCAAACGTCATTAAAGAAGTGAACAGACCTACGTTAATTATGGCTCACAACAAAACACTTGCTGGCCAGCTTTATAGTGAATTTAAAGAGTTTTTCCCAAACAATGCAGTTGAGTATTTTGTCAGCTACTACGATTATTATCAACCTGAAGCATATGTTCCAAGTTCGGATACGTTTATTGAGAAAGACGCTAGTATTAATGATGAGATTGATAAGCTACGTCACTCAGCGACGAGTGCCTTATTTGAGAGAAACGATGTCATTATTATCGCGAGTGTTTCGTGTATATATGGATTAGGTTCGCCGGAAGAGTACCGTGATCTCGTTGTCTCTCTACGAGTTGGTATGGAAATCGACCGAAATGAACTACTTCGCAAATTAGTCGATATTCAATATGATCGCAATGATGTAAATTTTACACGTGGTACGTTCCGCGTTCGAGGTGACGTTGTTGAAATCTTTCCAGCTTCACGTGATGAGCAGTGCATACGTGTTGAGTTCTTTGGAGATGAAATTGATCGAATGACCGAGGTCAATGCTCTTACAGGAGAAATAAAAGGCGATCGGAGTCACATTGCGATTTTTCCAGCTTCCCACTTCGTCACCCGTGAAGAGAAACTGAAAAAGGCAATTGCCAACATTGAAGTTGAATTAGAAGAACGTTTGAAAGAGCTTCATGAGAATGGGAAATTACTTGAAGCTCAGCGCCTTGAACAGCGTACACGTTATGACATTGAGATGATGGCTGAGATGGGTTTTTGCTCAGGGATTGAGAACTACTCCCGTCATTTGACATTACGCGGAGCAGGAGCTACTCCGTACACGCTGATCGATTTCTTTCCTGAAGACTTTCTTTTAATTATGGATGAGTCGCATGTTTCTTTGCCACAAGTAAGGGGAATGTACAACGGGGACCGGGCTCGTAAAGAGGTGCTCGTAAATCATGGTTTCCGCCTCCCATCTGCTCTTGATAATCGACCATTAAAGTTTGAGGAGTTTGAGGCGAAAGTTCATCAAGCTGTCTATGTATCGGCAACACCAGGTCCATATGAGCTTGAGCATACGCCTAAAATGGTTGAGCAAATCATTCGACCGACTGGCTTACTCGATCCGACGATAGATATTCGGCCAATTGAAGGGCAAATTGATGATTTAATTGGTGAAATCCATGCGAGGACAGAACGTAATGAGCGCGTTCTTGTGACGACATTAACGAAGAAAATGTCAGAGGACTTAACCGATTATTTAAAAGAGATTGGTATTCGCGTTCGCTATTTGCATTCAGAAGTGAAGACGTTAGAGCGGATTGAGATTATTCGTCAACTGCGAATGGGTACATTTGATGTGCTAATTGGGATTAACTTGCTCAGGGAAGGGCTTGATATTCCAGAGGTGTCACTTGTCGCCATTTTAGATGCTGATAAAGAAGGGTTCTTGCGTTCTGATCGTTCATTGATCCAGACAATGGGGCGGGCAGCGCGTAATGTGCATGGTCATGTCATTATGTATGCTGATAAAATAACGAAGTCAATGAACGCGGCAATAGAAGAAACAAATCGCCGTCGTACGATTCAAAGAGAACATAATGAGAAGCACGGCATTATACCAAAAACAATTCAAAAGAAAATTCCAGATATCATTCAAGCAACTCAAGTTGCCGAAAATACAGAATCAACAAATTATGCGGCACCAGTACAAAAACTGAACAAGAAAGAAAGACAAGCAATGATCGAACGAATGGAAAAGGAAATGAAGGAAGCAGCGCGCGAATTGAACTTCGAACGGGCGGCTGAACTTCGTGACCTTGTTCTTGAATTAAAAGCGGAAGGGTGAGGAAACGTGGCATTAGAAAACATTGTTGTAAAAGGGGCACGCTCTCATAATTTAAAAAACATTGATGTAACAATTCCGCGAGATAAGCTTGTTGTGTTAACAGGATTGTCTGGTTCAGGAAAATCTTCGTTAGCCTTTGATACAATCTATGCAGAGGGACAAAGACGTTATGTTGAGTCACTCTCTGCGTATGCTCGTCAATTTCTCGGGCAAATGGATAAGCCGGATGTTGATGCCATTGAAGGGTTATCACCAGCGATTTCGATTGATCAAAAAACAACGAGTCGCAACCCACGTTCAACCGTGGGAACGGTCACCGAAATTTTTGACTACTTGCGTTTGTTGTATGCACGAATCGGAAAACCTGTCTGTCCGAAGCATGGCGTGGAAATTTCGTCGCAAACGATTCAACAAATGGTTGATCGGATCGTCCAGTATCCAGAGCGGACGAAAATGCAAATTCTCGCTCCGCTTGTTTCCGGTAGAAAAGGGACTCATGTGAAAGTGCTTGAGGATATGAAAAAGCAAGGATACGTCCGTGTCCGTGTTGACGGAGAGATGCGGGAAGTGGCCGAAGAGATTGAACTTGAGAAAAATAAGAAGCATAGCATTGAAGTAGTCATTGACCGCATTGTGATCAAAGATGGCATACATACTCGTTTAGCCGATTCCCTAGAATCAGCACTCACCTTAGCAGATGGACGAGTACTAGTTGATGTGATTGGGGAGGAAGAATTGCTGTTTAGTCAGCATCATGCTTGTCCTGAGTGTGGTTTTTCCATTCCTGAACTTGAGCCAAGAATGTTTTCATTTAATAGTCCTTACGGGGCTTGCCCTTCTTGTGATGGCCTTGGTCATAAGCTTGAGGTCGATCTTGATTTAGTTGTCCCAGATCGTACGAAGTCCTTGAGTGAGAATGCGATTGCGCCTTGGGAACCGACGAGTTCACAATATTATCCACAATTGCTTCAAGCGGTATGCGATCATTATCAAATCGATTTGGATACACCTGTCGACCAAATTCCCGAATCACTCTTTGACAAAGTGTTATATGGAAGCGGCAAAGAAAAAATCTATTTCCGCTATGAAAATGAATTTGGCCAAATACGCGAGAATTTAATTGTGTTCGAAGGGGTCGTCAACAATATCTCTCGCCGTTATCATGAGACAAGTTCTGATTATATTCGTGAACAAATGGAAGCGTATATGACTCATAAACATTGTCCAGCTTGTAAAGGGTTTCGTCTTAAGAAGGAAGCACTTGCTGTTTTTATCGGGGGCAATCATATTGGACATGTTGCTTCGCTTTCTGTCAAAGATGCGAAAGTGTTTTTTGAACAACTAGAGTTGTCAGATAAAGACATAGCGATTGCTCGTTTAATATTAAAAGAAATCAATGATCGATTAGGCTTTTTAATGAATGTAGGTTTAGATTATTTATCATTAAGCCGCTCAGCTGGATCATTATCAGGTGGAGAAGCGCAGCGAATTCGCCTGGCTACTCAAATTGGTTCTTCCTTAATGGGCGTTCTCTACATTCTTGATGAGCCATCAATCGGGTTGCATCAGCGTGATAATGATCGGTTAATTAAAACACTTGAACACATGCGTAATTTAGGAAATACATTAATTGTCGTTGAACATGATGAAGATACGATGATGGCAGCAGACTTTCTAATTGATATTGGTCCAGGAGCAGGTGTTCATGGCGGTGAAATTACGGCACAAGGCACACCAGAAGAAATTATGAACAATGAAGATTCTTTAACGGGACAATATTTATCTGGGAAAAAATTTATTCCTGTTCCTAACATACGACGGCAGTCTGATGGCCGCTCCTTTTCTGTGAAAAAGGCAAGTGAAAACAATTTAAAAAATGTAAGTGTGACATTTCCACTTGGCTTGTTTATGGCAGTTACAGGCGTCTCGGGATCAGGGAAGAGTACGCTGATCAACGAAATTGTTTATAAATCATTAGCACAAAAACTACACAGAGCCAAAGACAAACCGGGCAGGCATAAAGAAATTGTCGGACTTGAAGAAATTGATAAAGTCATTGAAATTGACCAATCGCCAATTGGCCGAACGCCCCGCTCCAACCCTGCGACATACACAGGGGTTTTTGATGATATTCGCGACGTGTTTGCGATGACGAACGAAGCGAAAGTCAGAGGCTATAAAAAAGGTCGCTTTAGCTTTAATGTGAAAGGTGGTCGCTGTGAGGCTTGTCGCGGGGATGGGATTATTAAGATTGAGATGCACTTCTTACCAGATGTTTATGTGCCTTGCGAAGTGTGTGAAGGAAAACGATACAACCGTGAGACGCTTGATATTACGTATAAAGGCAAGACCATTGCCGATGTACTTGCGATGACGGTGGAAGAGGGGTTGGAGTTTTTTGCGAACATCCCTAAAATCAACCGCAAAATCCAAACGCTTGTCGATGTTGGTTTAGGATACATTCGACTTGGGCAACCAGCAACGACTTTGTCTGGGGGAGAAGCGCAACGAGTGAAACTCGCTTCTCAACTTCATAAAAGGCCGACAGGACGGACAATCTACATTTTAGATGAACCAACAACTGGACTTCATGTTGATGATATTGATCGTTTATTGAAAGTGTTGCAGCGACTCGTTGATAATGGCGATACCGTGTTAGTCATTGAACACAACCTTGATGTCATTAAAACGGTTGATCACATTATTGATTTAGGACCTGAAGGAGGCGACAAAGGTGGTCAACTTGTTGCACAAGGGACGCCAGAAGAAGTGGCTGAGGTCAAAGGATCTTATACAGGAACGTACTTAAAACCGATACTAGTGCGGGATAAACAACGGATGGATGCATTGGTTCGTGAAAAAGAATTGCAAAAGAATTAGAGAGAGTTTTCAAAAAAGTAAAGAGTTAATGGCTCTGCTCGCCGTGCGTCGTTTGAGAAAACCGCTCAAACGGCTTAAGAGAAAACGGCGGCTTTGCTCATTGCTTCATTTATCTTCAAAAAGGTAAAAATCAACCTTTTGAAGATAAATGAAACATGTTTTGCTATTCGTTCGTAATACAATAGTGTAGTAGTCGTTGTGTTGTGCTTTGCTTTGCTTTGCTCATATTTGAGAATGAGGGAGTGGGATTGTTGGAAGAACGGAAGATGATTTTAAAAATGATCGAAGACGGAAAGATTACGGCAGAAGAAGGAATTAAGCTCCTTGAAGCGATGGAAAAAACGGAGCCTGCTCAAACTCATAAAGTCGTTACTCCAGTATCAGAAGTGTCGACGGAGGTAAAATGGGATGAGGGCGATCGCTATCGTGAGCGTGCTCGTCAAACGGCTTCATCAACCACGAATTTGTTTACGTCATTTATCGAAAGTACAATCCAAAAAATCAAAGATGTTGACCTTGATTTTAATTTTGGATCTGCGGTTGAAATTGATCATATTTTTCAACATCGAGATGTTTCGCCGACGTCATTAGATATTTCACTAGAAAACGGCTCAATTACGTTTAAGCCTTGGGATGAGTCAGATGTGCGAGTTGAGTGTAAGGCGAAAGTGTATCGGGTAAAGAATAGTGAAGAGGCTCGTCGTATCTTTTTACATGAATCGACTTTTCGTGTAGATGAACGAAAGATGTTATTTCATACGAAAACGAAATCGATAAAAGTGCAAACGACTGTCTACGTTCCTCGCGTTACGTTTACGCATATTAAGTTGTATACGTTTAATGGACAAATTAGCGGCGATACCCTTGATGTCGATACACTTGATGTCAATGCAATGAACGGTGCCCTTTCGTTCTCTTCTGTGAAAGCGAAGAAAGTGATGGCGGAAACGGTAAATGGAGCGATTGAGTATAAAAAGGCAAATATTGATGTATTCGACGCGAAAACGATTAATGGTGGAATCACTTTAACAGGAATCGTCCAAGATTTTGATGCGGAGACGGTGAATGGTTCAATTACGTATGACTTGGATGAGTTAAAAGAATCAGGTTATGCAGATTTAAAAGCAACAACCGGTAGTATTCATTTGTCTATACCAAAAACAACTCGTGTAGAAGGGAAATTAAAAACAAATGTCGGTGGCTTTACCGTCGACCTTCGTGATTATGAAGTGCTCGAAGAAAAGAAAGAGTTTGCACAAAAATCATTAAGTTTCATCGGCAATCAACAATCGTCGCCACGAGTAAAGGTAAATGCGTTAACGAATACAGGGTCAGTACTTGTGAAAGATCAGTAGTAATATGGGGAAGGATTGGCCTCCTAGCTTCCTCTATAGCTGATGTCAAAACGGAAAGAACGTTTTGACATCAGTTATTCCGGGTAAGAGCGGAAAATGGTTAGGTAGTAAGAAAAACGAAGGCATCCGCCGGAATCCTTTCTTCGCTTGAGAAAGAACAGGAAAATAAGGTAGCTCTTACTTTGAAATGATCTGGCGGGAGCCAAGTTTTTCTAAAGAAAGAAGGTGATTTGTGTGAAGCGGTTGTTTCGTTCTCAATATGATCGCAAGCTTGCAGGTGTTTGTGGGGGGCTGGCAAATTATTTGTCATTAGACCCAACAGTCATCAGATTATTAGCTGTGATTCTATTTTTTATAACAGGATTTTTTCCTTTTATCATTGGTTACATTATAGCGATTGTGCTTATTCCGAATGAAGAGGATGTGAGGGATTAATGCGCTGGATTATTGGTCTCATCATTAATGCATTGATTTTAATCGGGATTGCTTATTTATTTAATGGTTTTTACTTATCAGGATTTGGTGCGGCGATGATCGCCAGTTTGCTTTTATCGATTGTGAATGCGATCGTCAGACCGATTCTTGTTGTATTAACATTGCCAATTACTATTTTGACGCTTGGGTTCTTTTTATTCATCATTAGTGCGATTACATTAATGCTGACAGCTGCCTTAATGGGAAGTGCGTTTGTCATTGATGGATTTGGAATGGCGATCCTCGCGGCAATTCTCATTGCGATTATTCAAACGTTTGTTGTAAAACCGATTCGCAAGCGGAGATAACATACGCGTTGTGCTACGAGTTTTGATCATGCAAGATAAAAAATCCTCACAAAGTTATTTTTGTGAGGATTTTTGTCTGTTTAGGTTTAGCTCTAC
The DNA here is from genome assembly GCF_036663595.1 of Halalkalibacter lacteus. Classification (NCBI taxonomy): domain Bacteria; kingdom Bacillati; phylum Bacillota; class Bacilli; order Caryophanales; family Bacillaceae; genus Halalkalibacter; species Halalkalibacter lacteus. The sequence goes on along the minus strand of NZ_JAWRVL010000014.1, from coordinate 54,487 downwards.
AGACGTAATTTGCACCAATTAGTAGTGAGAACGGGAAAACGGCCATAGGCAATCATCATCGCTGAAATAACTGACATCTAAGCAAGAGCACCCCTAGATTTGGCCTTCGTTAGAGAAAAAAATACGAGTTCTTATGATGTTGTTGCTATAAATTTCGTTTTAGGAAAAAAAGATTGGGCAAGTATGAAATGATTTCAGTTAAAACATGCTAAAATGGAAAACGTACTCACTGAGTTAGAAATGCATATGAGATAGTGAAGGTGGGATTAGCAAATGGCAAAGGTAACAGCAAATGATTTATTAGAACGTTTTAATTTAGAACTTGTAGCAGGAGAAGAGGGCATTTATCGTCCGATTACAACTAGTGATCTTTCGAGACCAGGAATCGAGATGGCTGGTTATTTTACGTATTATCCTGCAAAGCGACTTCAGCTTTTGGGGAGAACGGAGCTTTCCTTTTTTGAACAATTAAAGCAGCATGAAAGAGAAGAAAGAATGTTGAAGTTATGTACATATGATACGCCTTGTATCATTATTTCTCGTGGACTAGCTGTTCCAAATGAATTAATAGAAGCCGCTGAAAAAGTGGGTGTGCCTTTACTACGTTCACATATCCCGACAACTCGTTTAAGTAGTAGCATTACGACTTTCTTAGATAGTGAATTGGCCCCAATGACGGCGATCCATGGAGTACTTGTTGATATTTATGGAATTGGCGTTTTGATTACGGGTAACAGCGGAGTCGGGAAAAGTGAAACCGCTCTTGACCTCGTCCGACGTGGACATCGACTAGTGGCTGATGATTCGGTTGAGATTCGTCAAGAAAATGAAGGAACACTTGTAGGGCGATCACCTGATTTGATTCAACATTTACTTGAAATACGTGGCTTGGGCATTATTAACGTGATGACGTTATTTGGAGCGGGGGCGGTGCGTCCATTTAAGCGGATTGTTCTTTGTATTAATTTAGAACTTTGGGATCAAAAGAAAGCTTATGATCGATTAGGATTAGAAGAAGAAAAAATGAGAATCATTGATACAGATATAACCAGGTTAACCGTACCGGTTCGCCCAGGTCGAAATTTAGCGGTTATTATTGAAGTAGCAGCGATGAACTTCCGTCTAAAACGTCTTGGATATGATGCAGCACAAGAGTTTTCAGCGAGATTAACCGATGTGATTGAAGAAGGAGATCACGAGGAATTTCGTTAATCTGGAATTTATGGCGCCTGCTAATTAGTAGTGCGCTTTTTCGAAAAGAGTAGAACGTATGTATACCGGATGCTTACCTAATGGGTGGAAGGGCAAGACTGTAGAAAAAATCAGATTTTAAATTGTATATGTAGGGAGAGGCGAACAATGGAAGAAAACATAGAACCGTTAGGTCGGATTTTTCTAGAACTAGGGCCACTTACCATCTATTGGTATGGAGCTCTTATTGGGTTAGGAGTGTTTATCGGATATCTGATCGCAACAAAAGAGGCAGTGAAGTTAGGATATCCGAAGGAAACTTATGCAGATTTGCTTCTGTTTGCGCTGCCGATTTCCATTCTTTCAGCAAGAGTCTATTATGTCATTTTTAGATGGGAACAATTTGCGGATCATCCGATCCGTGCCTTCTACATTTGGGAAGGCGGATTAGCGATTCACGGAGGGGTCATCGGGGGGATGCTGACGGCTTACTTCTTTTGTAAGAAGCGCGGCTACTCATTTTGGCAAATTGCCGATATTACCGTACCAAGTTTAATCTTAGCACAAGCGATCGGTCGTTGGGGAAACTTCATGAACCAAGAAGTATACGGCGGACCTGTTACGAGAGAATTTTTAGAAGGTTTGATGCTTCCTGAATTTATTATTAATCAAATGTACATTAACGGGACGTATTATCATCCTACCTTTTTATATGAATCGATTTGGAATGTGTTAGGGTTTCTCCTGTTGCTTTATTTAAGACGTTTGAACTTGCGTCAAGGTGAAATGTTCATGACATATCTAGTGTATTACTCAGTTGGCCGTTTCTTCCTTGAGGCAGTACGCTTAGATTATTTATTAATCGGCGGAGTGTTAAAAACGGCTCAAGTCATGTCTATTATTCTCATTGTAGGAGCGATTATTTTTACAGTTTATCGTCGCATGCAACCAGATGTTCCGCGCTATCACGTGCCAGCGTTAACGGGTTCACCGAAACAAACAACGAACAAACAGAAACAGAAAAAGAAAAAGAAGAAAAAATAGAGAGAGAAACATATGGAGGGAGTAGCGCAATGGGGATACTAAAACGCGGGCTCTTTGTCGGGTTGCTGACGACTTGGACGCTCGGGAAAATCATTTTTCCAATTACGCTAATTGTAACGATATTAGGTTATACACCTGTGCTTGAATGGCTAGCTAAACTATTGGCGCCTGTTATGGGGTGGATTGGACTGCCAGGAGAAGCGGCGATTCCACTTGTTTTAGGCAATGTCTTAAATTTATACGCGGGCATCGGAGCGATTTTAACAATGGATTTGTCAGTGAAAGAAGTGTTTATCCTTGCGGTGATGCTCTCTTTCTCACATAACTTATTTGTAGAATCGGCTGTTGCAACAAAAGTCGGCATCAACATGTCCGTTGTTCTTGTTGTTCGAATTGGGTTAGCGATTTTCTCTGCTTTCCTCATCAACCTTGTTTGGAATGGGGGGCAAGAGCTAGCTCAGTATGGATTCGTCTCAAGTACAGGTCAACCTGAAGTAGATGGGTGGCTGGCGATTGCGTGGCAAGGGGTCACGAGTGCAACGCTTGGAATTATCCAACTAGCGATGATCGTCATTCCGCTCATGGTTGTTGTCCAAATTATGAAAGAACGAGACTGGCTAAAAGTAGTCTCAAAAGCAATGGCGCCTTTTACGAAAATGCTAGGAATTAAAGAAAATACATCTACAACGCTAGCTTCAGGGTTATTGTTTGGTCTTGCATTCGGTGCAGGGGTAATGATTCAGGCAGTGAAAGAAGACGGAGTTGCCAAGAAGGATTTGTATTTAGTCTTTATTTTTCTCGTTGCTTGCCACGCCGTTATTGAGGATACATTGATTTTCATTCCACTCGGGATTCCAGTTTGGCCGCTATTACTCATTCGAGTCATAACAGCGATTCTATTAACAATTGCGATTGCATTTGTTTGGAAACGGTCCGAGAAAAAACAAGAGATAGAGAGAGAGGGAGCGACATATGAACATTGATACGTTATTGTTTGATTTAGATGGTACGCTTATTAATACAAATGAACTGATTATTGCTTCGTTCCTGCACACACTCGAGCAATATAAACCAGGTGAATATACACGTGAGCATGCGATTGAATTCATTGGGCCGTCCCTTGCAGATAGCTTCGAATCAGTTGATTTCACTCGAGTGGATGAAATGATTCAAACATACCGTACGTTTAATCATGCGAAGCATGATGAGCTAGTAACAGAATATGAAGGTGTGTATGAGACGGTTGAACGGTTTCATAAAGAAGGCTATAAGCTAGCGATTGTCACAACAAAAATACGAAAAACGGCTTTAATGGGATTAAAACTAACGGGACTTGATCAATTTTTTGATGTTGTCATTGGTCTTGATGATGTCGAAAACGCAAAGCCAGATCCAGAACCACTTGAAAAAGCGCTGAACGCTCTTGGTTCGACAAAAGAAACAGCGATGATGATTGGCGATAGTCATTTTGATGTTCAAGCTGGTAAAAATTTAGGTGTGCCTACTGCCGTTGTTGGTTGGTCGATTAAAGGGGAAGAAAAGATTCAAACATTTGAAGCTGATTATATCCTTTCGAATATGCGTGATTTACTAGCGATAGTAGGAGTAGAAAAACGATGAGTAGAAAGACAGAGCGATATCCTGTGAAATCAGCGAATTCTCTCTGGCATATTTACAAAACCGTTCCTTTCTGGAAGGTGGTCAAAAATTTTATTGTCATTCAACTTTCACGTTACACACCTTTGATCGGCGTCAAGAACTGGCTATATCGTACGTTTCTCGGCATGAAAGTTGGCGATGAGACGGCGGTAGCATTAATGGTGATGATGGACATTATGTTTCCCGAACGTATTTCGATTGGGCGCAATTCCATTATCGGGTACAACACGACGATTTTAGCGCATGAATATTTAATTAAAGAGTACAGGCTAGGCGATGTAGTGATTGGTGATGGAGTCATGATTGGGGCAAATACAACGATCCTTCCAGGTGTAACGATTGGTGATGGTGCCATTGTATCGGCTGGAACACTTGTGCATCGTGATGTGCCAGCAGGGGCCTTTGTCGGAGGGAACCCGATGCAAGTTATTCGTGAAAAGGTAGAGGATTGATAAGGAGGCTGCCTAAAAAGGGTCTGACCCCAACTAGTCAGTGCGATATACGGGTGTTGATCTCTTATGAAGATCCCATATATTGTACTCTAAGGGTCAGACCCTTGAGTTTTGAAGCAGCCTCATTTTCATCGAGCCAGTTGATTTTTTTACCGTGAAATATTCGAAAACTTGCGCAATTCAAAAGAGTACCGTGGAAATTTAAACGAAACGGTTGACGATGTTTGTACATCAAGGTAAACTAAACACTATACTTTATCTTATTAGCACAGTAGCGAACTAAAGTAGAGAATTCCTATAATGGAAAAATAGGTATTTTGACAAAAAAGGCGAATGATGGGAAAGATAGAAAAATGATAGTGGGAATCTGCCGTGAGCAGACTACGGAGAAGAACGAAGGAGTGTAGTTGATGTCTAAGCCACTTATGTTTGAAAAACCGCTTGGAATGCGTGATACATTACCAGAAATGTATGAAATGAAGAAACAAATACGTGAGCAATTAGAAACAGAAATGTCCGGATGGGGTTATCAAATGATTGAGACTCCGACGTTAGAATATTACGAAACAGTGGGTCTCGCATCGGCGATTTTAGATCAGCAGCTGTTTAAGTTATTGGATCAGCAAGGAAATACGCTTGTGCTTCGTCCTGATATGACAGCACCTATTGCTAGGCTTGTCGCATCAAGCATGAAGGGAGAGGCGTATCCGCTTAGACTTTCTTATCAATCAAATGTGTACCGTGCTCAGCAGCATGAAGGTGGGAAACCAGCAGAATTTGAACAACTTGGAGTCGAGTTAATTGGAGATGGGACGGTAAGTGCAGACGGAGAAGTAATTGCGTTAATGGCGTCTGCGTTAAAACGTGCAGGATTGTCACATTTTAAAATTGCGATTGGTCATATTGGCTATGTGAATGCACTGCTGCTCGATATCGTTGGCGAACGAGCGGATGAGCTTCGTCGTTTTTTATATGAAAAAAATTATGTAGGATTCAGAGAACATGTGAAAAACTTGCCTATCTCCTCGATTGATAAAGGAAGACTACTCGGTTTGTTAAAACTACGTGGTAGCAAGGAAGTGCTTGAAGACGCAGCAAAGCTTGTTCAAACGGAAGAAGGAACAAAAGCATTAGCGGAGTTAGAAGAATTATGGAACGTGCTTGAAAGCTACGGTATTGAACAATATGTAAAGCTTGATTTAAACCTTGTCTTGCATATGAGTTATTATACAGGTGCGGTTTTTGAAGGCTATGGAAGTAATCTAGGTGTACCGCTTTGTAGTGGTGGCCGTTATGATGAGCTTCTTGGAAAGTTCGAGCGTCCTGGTCAAGCGACTGGATTTGGTGTCAGGCTTGATCTCCTCGTTGAAGCGATCGGTGAATTGGCAACAAAACGAAAAACAACGTGTATCGTTTTTAGTAAAGAAAGAAGAGCGGACGCATTCAAAGAGGCAGCAAGCTTAAGAGAAGCGGGCGAAGCCGTCGTTGTTCAAGACATTGCTGGTGTGAAAGATGTCGATGGGATGTCAGAGCAATTTACAGAAGTATACTACTACATTGGTGCAAAGAAAGGAGAAGCGTAAGATGTCAGATTGGTTAACAGTAGCGATGCCGAAAGGGCGAATATTTGAAGAAGCGTTAGAATTGTTACGTAAAGCCGGCTACAACTTGCCTGCTGAGTTTGATGATTCACGTAAATTGATTATTGATGTGCCAGAAGAAAACATGCGCTTTATCCTAGCAAAGCCAATGGATGTCCCGACGTATGTCGAACATGGAGTGGCAGATGTTGGAGTGGCAGGAAAAGATACGATGATCGAAGAAGAACGTGTCGTGTATGAGGTGCTTGATTTACAAATTAGTGAGTGCTATTTAGCGGTTGCCGGTCTGCCGGGGTATGAAAAGAAAGATATCAATCCGAAAGTGGCGTCGAAGTATCCAAACCTTGCGACGCAATATTTTAAAGAGCAAGGCGAACAGGTTGAAATCATTAAATTAAATGGTTCAATTGAGTTAGCACCATTAATTGGTCTTGCTGATCGAATTGTTGATATCGTTTCAACAGGTCGCACGCTTAAGGAAAATGGCTTAGTCGAGCTTGAAACAATTGTTCCGATTACATCACGCTTAATTGTTAACCCGGTCAGCTATCGCATGCAAGATGAGCGAATTGACGAAATGGTCGAGCGTCTGTCTCGAGTGATTGAGGGGGATGAACGATGAAAATCGTGAATGTTGGAGCGAATGTCAGCATTAAACGTGATATCGATACAGGAACCGATAAGCAACGCGCAGCGGTTGAGATGATCATAGCCCAAGTAAGGGAGCAGGGAGATCAGGCGTTGTTTGATCTGACCAAAAAATTCGATGGAGCAGATCTTAGTAGTTTGAGAGTGACAGAAGCAGAGCTTGAAGGAGCATATGCTGACATCAATGATACGTTAATCGAAGCACTACGCGAAGCGATTACAAACATCCGTGATTTTCACGAACGTCAAAAGCGCCAATCATGGTTAACGACAAAAGAAGATGGAACGATCCTCGGTCAAAAGGTGACGGCACTCGATTCTGTTGGCGTCTATGTTCCAGGAGGAAAAGCGTCCTATCCTTCGTCGATTATGATGAATGTCATTCCCGCTCAGGTAGCGGGTGTCGAGCGAATTGTGATGGTTTCTCCAGCAGGAGCAGATGGCATGCTTCCAGCGAGTGTATTGGTGACAGCGAAGGAACTAGGAGTGAAAGAAATTTACAAAGTAGGCGGCGCTCAAGCCATTGCCGCTCTTGCTTATGGAACTGAGTCTATTCCTGCAGTCGATAAAATAACAGGACCTGGAAACATCTATGTTGCTTTAGCGAAACGAGCGGTATTTGGAAAAGTCGATATCGATATGATTGCAGGTCCAAGTGAGATTGTCGTGTTAGCCGATGAGTCTGCGGATCCACGCTATATTGCGGCAGATCTATTATCTCAAGCTGAGCATGATGAACAAGCATCGGCCGTATTAGTAACGACATCAAAGCTACTAGCTGAGAACGTGGCAAAAGAAGTGCAAAAACAACTTACAACGTTACCAAAGCGTGAGATTGCGGGAGCCTCGATTCGTGACTACGGTGTCATTTATATAGCTCGTGATTTAGTTGAAGCACTTGATGTTGTTAATGAACTTGCGCCAGAGCATCTTGAATTGTTAACAGAAGAACCGATGAATTTGGTCGGGAAAATCCGTCATGCAGGTGCAATTTTTGTAGGACCATACAGCTCAGAGCCGGTTGGTGATTATTTTGCTGGACCGAATCATGTTTTGCCGACAAACGGAACAGCTCGATTTTCAAGTCCGTTAAATGTTGATGATTTCATAAAAAAATCAAGCATCATCGCTTATAGCAAGCAAGCGTTAGAAGAAAATGGACATAAGATTTCTGCACTGGCACGATTAGAAGGATTAGAAGCACATGCACGAGCAATTGATATTAGGTTGGAGGACAAGTAAATGACAGAAAGACGCGCACAAATTGAACGGAATACAGGAGAAACGCAAATCAAACTTGATTTTACAGTTGATGGAGAAGGGAAATCAGAACTTGAAACAGGCGTCCCTTTTTTAACACATATGCTGGACCTTTTTACAAAGCACGGTCATTTTGATTTATCGGTTAATGCAAATGGCGACACCGAAGTCGACGATCACCATACAACAGAAGATATCGGAATTTGCCTTGGTCATGTAATAAAAGAAGCATTAGGTGATAAAAAAGGAATTCGTCGTTACGGAAATGCGTTTGTTCCAATGGATGAGACGTTAGCGCAAGTCGTCGTTGATTTAAGCAATCGACCTCATCTTGAGTTTCGTGCAGAATTTCCGAGCCAGAAAGTCGGGACGTTTGATGTCGAGCTTGTTCATGAATTTATGTGGAAGCTAGCTCTTGAGGCACGAATGAACTTACATATTATCGTTCACTACGGTCACAACACGCACCACATGATTGAAGCGGTATTTAAGGCACTCGCACGTGCACTAGATGAAGCAACGAGTATCGATGAGCGGGTCAAGGGAGTCCCGTCGACGAAGGGAATGTTGTAAGATGATCGGCATTGTTGATTACGGCATGGGAAACTTGCACAGTGTAAGCAAAGCACTGGAGCGTTTAGAGCTAGACTACATTTTAACGGATGATATCGAACAATTGAAAATGACCGATGGACTTCTTCTTCCAGGAGTAGGGGCATTTCCAGATGCGATGAAGACACTGAATAAAATGGGGTTGACTCCCTTTTTGCAAGAATGGGTAGGCTCTGGCAAACCGCTTCTTGGCATTTGTCTTGGCATGCAGCTATTGTTTGATGAAAGTGATGAACACGGGCTAACAGAAGGGTTAAAACTGCTTCCTGGTCGAGTGGAGCGTTTTGTTGGTCATACGGTGAACGGAGAAATGTACAAAGTTCCACATATGGGCTGGAATAAGCTGTCGTTTCACAAGCCTGACCACAAGCTTTTACTAGATGTCGAAGAGGGACATGTTTATTTTGTTCATTCGTATGTTGTGAAGCATAAAGACGAGGACGTGTTACTTGCTTCAAGTGAGTATGACGTAACTGTACCCGCTGTTGTTGGTCGAAACAACGTCATGGGAACGCAATTTCATCCAGAAAAAAGCAGTCATGTTGGCATGAACATTCTTCGTAACTTCGGGGAGCTTGTGACGCAAGGAGGAGAAAATCGTGAGTAACTTTATTATTTATCCAGCGATTGATATGAGAGACGGCAAGTGCGTGCGTCTTGTGCAAGGTGATTATGATCAAGAGACGGTTTACGGTGATTCCCCGTTTGATATGGCAAAAGTTTTTGCTGATGCCGGAGCAGAATGGATTCACATGGTTGATTTAGACGGAGCAAAAGCAAAGAAACGTGTGAATCATGAGCATGTCCTCCGTGTCGCAAAAGAACTCAATGCAAAGGTACAAGTCGGCGGCGGGATTCGGACAGTTGAAGATGTGGCATTTTACCTCGAGCAAGGCGTTGACCGTGTCATTCTTGGCAGTGTTGCAGTGAACAACCCTGAATTTACGAAAGAAATGCTTGCTACATACGGGGGAGAGCGAATTGCCATTGGTTTAGATGCTCGTGATGGATATGTTGCGACAGAAGGATGGCTCGAAACGTCGTCTGTCAAAGCGGAAACATTGGCGCAGGAGTTAGCACGTCACGGTGCAGAGGTGTTTATTTTTACCGATATTTCACGTGATGGTATGCTATCAGGTCCAAATACGGAGGCGATAACAAGTTTAGCCGAAGCAACAGGTAAGCAAGTAATCGCATCTGGTGGGGTCAGTTCACTTGCTGATTTAACAGAGCTTCGCGAGCGGAAAAACCGTGGTGTGAGTGGAGCCATTGTTGGCAAAGCCCTTTACACAAATCAGTTTACATTAGAAGAAGCGCTACAAGGAGGCGAATAGGATGTTAACGAAACGAATCGTTCCTTGTTTAGATGTAAAAGATGGTCGCGTTGTAAAAGGAATTCAGTTTGTTGACTTACGAGACGCTGGTGATCCTGTTGAGCTAGCTGCGTTTTATGATGAACAAGGTGCTGATGAGCTTGTTTTCCTTGATATTTCTGCTTCGCATGAAGGTCGTGAAACGATGGTGGAAGTCGTGGAGGAAGTCGCTGGTACGCTGGCAATTCCATTTACCGTAGGTGGAGGGATTAACTCGCTTGAAGACATGAAGCGAGTGTTGCGTGCTGGAGCAGATAAGGTGTCGTTAAATACAGCAGCAGTGAAGCGCCCAGAATTAATTAAAGAAGGGGCCGACTTTTTCGGATCGCAGTGCATCGTTGTTGCGATCGATGCGAAATACGATGAAGAACTAGGGTCATGGCGGATTTTTACACATGGAGGACGCCAAGCAACAGACTGGGAAGTAACGGCATGGGCGAAGGAAGCGGTGCGTCTTGGTGCAGGTGAGATTTTGTTAACGAGTATGGATCAAGATGGAGCGAAAACTGGCTTTGATCTGGCGCTAACAAAAGCTGTCAATGCAGCTGTCACGGTACCGGTAATTGCTTCAGGCGGTGCAGGGAAAAAAGAAGACTTTGCTGATGTGTTTAACGATGCACAGGCGGATGCAGCGCTCGCGGCATCGATCTTTCACTATAAAGAAACATCGGTCGCAGAAGTGAAGACGTATTTAAAAGAAAAGGGTGTGACCGTACGATGAGCATTGAAACGATTAAGTTTGATGAAAACGGGCTTGTTCCGGCTATTGTGCAAGATGCCGCGAGTAAAGAAGTGTTAACGTTGGCCTATATGAATAAAGAATCGCTAGAAAAGTCACTTGAAACGAGAGAGACATGGTTTTATTCGCGTTCGCGGCAGGAGCTATGGCACAAAGGGGCGACCTCTGGAAATACTCAGCAAATTGTTGATATGCGCTATGATTGTGATGCCGACTCGCTTGTTGTGTTGGTCGTACCTGCAGGACCTGCTTGTCATAAGGGAGAGTATTCTTGCTTTGCTGATTCGTTATTTGACGAGCAAGCCGTTCGTGTGAATCCAACTCGTTTTGCAATCATTGACGAGCTTGAACAAGTCATTGCCAAAAGAGAAGCAGAAATGCCAGAAGGAGCTTACACAACGTATTTGTTTGATAAAGGTGTAGACAAAATATTAAAGAAGGTCGGCGAAGAAGCAGGAGAAGTCATCATTGCGGCGAAAAACCGTGATCCTGAAGAATTGAAATGGGAAGTCGCTGATTTGCTGTACCATGTTTTAGTATTGTTACGTGAACAGAAATTACCATTAGATGAAGTATTGGCTGTTTTAGAAGAACGACATAAATAACAGAATAGCTTTGAGAAAGGGTCTGACCAGCTTGCACCATATGTGGTGTATTAAGAGGTCAGGCCTTTAAGTTTTTCTTAAGCTAGAATCCCGTTCCCACTTTAGTGAAAATGATGTATACTAGGTGCAACGAAATGAGAAGCTGGAGGTAACAAAACTTCATGGATGTAACACCAAAAAATGAACAAGAAAACCGTAAAGTCGTCCCTTTGTTTCAAAGTGGCGATTATTTCTTTCATCGTGGAATCGAAGCATATCGAAAGAACCATTTGCAACGTGCGATTAAACTTTTAGAAAGAGCCGTGAAATTAACAAATACAGAACCGGTTTTTTATGTTCAATTAGCAGCCGTTCTATCAGAGATTGGGGAATATGAACGGTCAAATGAAATTTTGCATAATGTGTTGGCTGAAAAAAAAGATGTAGCAGAGTGTTATTTTTTTATGGCGAATAATTATGCGTATTTAGGTCTTTTTGAAAAGGCGGAGCGAATGACGCTGCGTTACTTGGAATTAAGTCCGAATGACCGGTTTACAGAAGATGCAAAAGACCTTTTGGAGCTGCTCAGATTTGAACGAGAAGAGGACGATGAGTGGGATGATCTCGACGGAGATGAAGATGAATTAATTGCACAATATGAACGTGCTCGTTATTTATTAAGGCAGGGAGAAGTTCAGGCATCCATTCCTGTATTGCAAGCAATCATTGATGAACATCCTACTTATTGGGCGGCGTATAATTATTTAGCTGAGGCTTTATTTCGGATAGGGGATGAGTCGGCGTCATTTGAGATTTGTGAGACGATCCTTGAAAAGGATACAGGAAATCTCTTTACCGTTTGCAATTTAGCTTTGTTTTATCAAAAAAATGGGGATGCTAAAAGCGCTGAACCATTTATTAACGCATTACGCCGCGTCTATCCTCTTGATAGTGATCATTATGTGAAAGTGGCTGAAACGCTTTGTGCGGTAGGCGAATATCAATTAGCGTATGACCGTTTAAAAGAGTTAGATGAATGGGAATTGGAGCATCGTTCGGAACTGCTTTACTGTTTTGGGGTTACTCTTTATCATATAGGCGATCATAAAAAGGCAACAGTAATCATTCAGCGTGCGGTCAGACAAGGATCGAAACAGGCTGAAACCATTATAAAAAGTAATGCGATCATTGAAAGGAAACAAGAGCTAATTAAGTATGATATGTGGGTTAACTAACTGAGCAGGAAAATAGACACGGTTCGTATAATCCGCTACGATATGAGAGAGAAAAAACATAGATGAGTCAATGTGTATTTTGAAGGAGTGGATCAATATGAGTGATGAAAAAATTTATGATGTTATCATAGCTGGAGCTGGTCCCGCAGGAATGACAGCTGCTGTTTACACGTCACGTGCAAGTCTTTCAACGATAATGCTAGAGCGTGGGATTCCAGGTGGTCAGATGGCGAATACTGAAGATGTTGAAAATTACCCTGGATTTGATCACATTCTTGGACCAGAGCTCTCAACAAAAATGTTTGAGCATGCAAAGAAATTTGGTGCGGAATATGGCTATGGTGATGTGAAAGAAATCATCGACGAGGGTGATGTAAAAACAATTAAAGCTGGAAGTAAGCAGTACAAAGCGCGCGCCGTAATCGTTGCAACAGGTGCGGAATACAAGAAAATAGGAGTTCCGGGTGAGAAAGAATTAAGCGGACGGGGTGTTTCCTATTGTGCCGTTTGTGATGGTGCTTTTTTCAAAGGAAAAGAGCTAGTAGTTGTTGGTGGGGGAGACTCTGCAGTTGAAGAAGCGGTCTATTTAACTCGTTTTGCTTCTAAAGTTACGGTTGTTCATCGTCGTGATGAGCTTCGCGCACAGAAAATATTACAACAACGTGCCTTTACTAATGACAAAATTGATTTTATTTGGAATCATACGATCAAAGAAATCAATGCAGAAAATGGAAAAGTCGGAAGTGTCACATTAGTTAGCACTGAAAATGGGGAAGAACAAGAATTTAAAACAGATGGTGTATTCATTTATATCGGCATGTTACCTCTTAATGAAAGTGTTAAAAATTTAGGGATTACCAATGCTGATGGCTATGTAGAAACAAACGAAGAAATGGAAACGAAAATACCAGGTATTTTTGCAGCTGGAGATATTCGTGAGAAATCGCTTCGTCAAATTGTAACAGCAACAGGTGATGGTAGTTTAGCGGCACAAAATGTTCAGCATTATCTTGAGAGTTTGGGTGAGAAGTCAAAGGCGTAGTAGGCCTTAAAAGAAGGCACCGGCTACGCTCATCGCTTCGATTCAATACAAAAAGGGAAAATCATCCTTTTTGTATTGAATCGTTAATGCTTCTGTAACATGGTTGAAATATAAAAAGGGTAAGATATAAATAAGTAATTGACCCCCTTTTTTATATAATTTGCACGGACACTTTGTCCGTGCCCTTTTTTTTATACCGCTTTTCCTCTGTTTAAATTAAGTTCCCTGATACTAGCAATTGTTAGACCTTTCAATTAATTGTATAATGAAGTTATTGAACGTGAGGTGAGACGGTTGCAGCGGATTACGAATTGTGTCTTAACAAAAAACGATAAAGCATTATTATTACAAAAACCAAGTCGTGGCTGGTGGGTTGCACCTGGTGGTAAGATGGAACTTGGTGAATCAATAAAAGAATCAGCAGAGCGCGAATTTCGTGAGGAAACAGGTTTGCAGGTCGAAAACGTAAACTTGCGAGCAGTCTTCACAATCGTGATCGTAGAGAATGATCAACCCGTAAACGAATGGATGATGTTCACGTTTCAGGCAACAAGCTATAAAGGGCAACTGTTTGAACAGTCTCCAGAAGGGAAATTGGAGTGGAAGAACATAAGTGAAGTTGCAAAGTTACCAATGGCAGCTGGAGACAGGCATATGTTTTCACATGTATTGCACGATCAAGGGGTTATGCATGGAACGTTTTATTATACAACAGACTTTGATTTAGTGTCTTATCGATTATCAACAGAGTAGAATAAAGGGGTGAAGAGGTTGACGATCGAGCAGGAAGAAATTCAAATTGTGATTATTACAGGAATGTCGGGAGCTGGTAAGACAGTTGCTGTACAAAGCTTCGAGGACTTAGGTTATTTTTGCGTCGATAACCTACCTCCAGCCCTCATTCCTAAGTTTATCGAGTTGATTGAAGGCTCGAATGGAAAAATGAATAAAGTGGCGCTTGTGATTGATTTGCGTGGACGAAAGTTCTTTGATCATCTTTTTGAAGCGATCGATATGATTAGTCTTTCTCCCCACCTTCATTTTAAATTACAAATTCTTTATCTAGATGCAAAGGATGCAAAACTTGTTCAGCGTTATAAGGAAACAAGGCGATCGCACCCACTTGCTCCCAATGGATTACCACTTGAAGGTATTCGATTAGAGCGTGAAATGTTAGAGGAAATGAAGGGAAGATCGCAACAAATTATTGACACGACTGATATGAAGCCGATTCAGTTACGAGAAAAAATTATCCAAAGATTTTCAACCAATGAGCGCCATCCATTTTCAGTAAACGTCATGTCGTTTGGCTTTAAATATGGAATGCCGATTGATGCCGACCTTGTTTTTGATGTTCGCTTTCTTCCTAACCCGCACTATATCGATCAGATGAGACCGAAAACAGGTCTTGAAAAAGAAGTATCAACTTACGTATTGAAATGGACTGAAACGCAGCAGTTTATTGAAAAATTAATGGATCTGCTCAAGTTTATGCTTCCGCAATACAAGCGTGAAGGGAAGAGTCAAGTAGTCATTGGCATAGGTTGTACAGGCGGGAAGCATCGTTCGGTTACATTAGCAGAGTACTTTGCTGAGGCTTTCGCAGATGAGTATGTGGTTCATGTGAGCCATCGTGATATTGATAAAGACAAAAGGAAGGAACCATCGAAGTGAACAAAAAAAATGTTGTGGTAATTGGAGGGGGAACCGGCTTATCAGTGTTACTACGAGGATTAAAAACGTTTCCTGTAGAAATATCTGCTATAGTGACAGTTGCTGATGATGGCGGTAGTTCCGGTCGCCTGCGAAAAGAGCTAGACATTCCTCCTCCTGGAGATGTAAGAAATGTATTAATTGCATTAGCGGAAGTAGAGCCACTTATTGAGGAGTTATTCCAACATCGTTTTTCAAATGGAAATGGTTTATCTGGTCATTCACTAGGTAATCTTTTGCTAGCAGGAATGACGTCAATTACAGGTGACTTTTCACGAGGAATCGTAGAATTAAGTAAAGTGTTAAATGTAAGAGGGAATGTCTTTCCAGCTGCGAATCGTAGTATCGTTCTTCATGCTGAAATGGAAGATGGGAGCGTTGTCACAGGGGAGTCGCTAATTCCACTTGAGAAAAAGCGAATTAAACGAGTGTTTTTAACACCGGAAAATGTTCCTCCCTTACAATCTAGTATTCGAGCAATAGAAGAAGCGGATATTATTGTGTTAGGACCTGGAAGCCTTTATACAAGCGTTCTTCCGAATTTACTTGTGCCAGGAGTTGTAAAAGCGATTGAAAAGGCCAAAGCTCGTAAAGTTTATATTTGCAACGTGATGACGCAAAGTGGTGAGACGGATCAATATTCTGCTGCGGATCATCTACAGGCAATTATTGATCATTGTGGTACGGAACTAGTTGATGAGGTGATTGTTCATGGTTCAACTGTTTCAACCGAGGTTCGGTCACGTTATGCCGAAGAAGGGGCTGTTCCAGTTGAGATTGATGAAGAGCGCTTACAGTCATTAGGAGTTTCAATTATCCGCGATCACTTTGTTACAGAGTTAGGAAATATGCTTCGGCATGATGCAATAAAGGTTTCAAAAGCAATTTTACGTGTGTAAGAGGATGAGCATAAAGACTATCCAAAGTAGAGTTCGTGTCAGCTTGAACACATATTATAAATAGCCAATGTACGTGTAGGAATTTTCTTTAGATCGAAAGCTTTTCTTGCTTTCATGTGAAATGCTTTGTGCAAACATAAGGCAGATACGTGCTACATGGCTGAAAGGAGTGAGGACCGTGTCCTTTGCAGCCAAAACAAAAAAAGAACTGACACAACTAGAACAAGAAGACTGCTGTGCCACAGCAGAATTAGCTGCACTTATTCGTATGAATGGTTCTCTTTCGTTTAGTCAAATGAAACTTGGTTTAGATGTTACGACAGAGAATGCTGCGATTGCAAGACGAATTTACACTCTTATTAAGCGGGTGTATCCATCGATGTTTGTCGAGCTTCTTGTTCGAAAAAAGATGAGATTAAAAAAGAACAACGTGTATCTTGTTCGCATGCAACACGAGGCAAAAGAGCTGCTCGAACTTCTAGGGATATTAGGAGAAGGGTTTGTCTTTCTTCGTACGATTTCAAAAAAATTAACAAAATCAAATTGTTGCAAGCGAGCTTATTTACGAGGTGCCTTTTTAGCTGGAGGGTCCATTAATCATCCAGAGACTTCATCCTATCACTTAGAGGTATTCTCAATTTATGAGGAACATAATGATTCATTATGTGAATTAATGAACGAATATCAATTAAATGCAAAAACATTGGAACGTAAAAAGGGTTTCATCACGTATATGAAAGAGAGCGAAAAAATAATCGAGTTTTTAAATATTATTGGTGCTCATCAAGCGTTGCTCTATTTTGAAGATGTTCGAATCATGAAAGGTATGCGAAATTCTGTAAATCGACTAGTGAATTGTGAAACCGCAAACTTAAACAAGACAGTTGGAGCAGCGCTTAGACAAGTGGAGAATATTCGATATATTGATCGAATGATTGGACTTGATCAACTCCCTCCGAAACTAAAAGAAATTGCCGAGTTACGAGTGTTGCATCAAGATGTTACTCTCAAAGAGTTAGGGGAAATGGTTGATGGAGGAACGGTTAGCAAATCTGGTGTGAATCATCGCTTACGAAAAATTGACCAAATTGCAAACAAACTTAGGAATGGTCAAGCATTTGAAACATGAAAAAAATCGAATATAAATATGGTATGAGGGGGAGATTAATATGGTAAAAAAGGAAGTAACAGTTAAAAGGAAAGCGGGTTTACAAGCAAGACCAGCCGCATTATTTGTGCAGGAAGCTAGTCGATTTTCATCCGAGGTATTTATTGAAAAAAATGAAAAAAAAGTAAATGCCAAAAGCATTATGGGCTTAATGAGCTTAGCTATGGGTCATGGCACAACATTTACGCTTGTAATAGATGGAAACGACGAGACTGAGGCACTTGAAACGTTAAGCGCTTTTATTGAAACAGAATAATGATAAGGGAAGACGCCGATTACTTGTAAAAGTAAACGGTGTCTTTTTGATGGCTTATTAAATTTATATGAAATAAGAAAAACTAAGGCCTCCGCCTGAGTTCGCTCTTCGTTTGAGAAAGTAGGATAAACACTATATTTCTCTGTTTGAAGGGAATCTGGCGGAGGCCAAGTTTTTCTACTTCGAAGCAGGAATGACTTTGTCGATCAAGCCATATTCTTGTGCTTTTGATGCAATCATGAAATTGTCACGATCGGTATCACGTTCAATGACTTCCATTGGTTGACCGGTACGTTCAGCTAAAATTTTGTTTAAGCTTTCGCGCATTTCAATGATCCGTTTTGCATGAATTTGAATGTCGGAAGCTTGACCTTGTGTTCCACCAAGTGGCTGGTGAATCATGACTTCACTGTTTGGAAGAGCGAAACGTTTCCCCTTCTCACCAGCGGCTAGTAAGAATGCACCCATTGAGGCAGCCATACCAATACAAATCGTTGATACTTTTGGCTTTATGTACTGCATTGTGTCATAGATCGCCATACCAGCCGTAATCGATCCGCCTGGGCTGTTAATATAGATAGAAATGTCTTTCTCTGGATCTTCTGCTTGTAGGAAAAGCAGTTGAGCTACGATTGAATTTGCAACATTATCATCAATCCCGCTGCCTAACATGATAATACGATCTTTTAACAAACGAGAGTAAATGTCATATGCACGTTCGCCTCGGTTTGTTTGTTCAATAACTGTAGGAATTAAGTTCATGTAAAATCCTCCTTTTGTTTTAGTGAAGCCAAATGTGTTCAAATAACTGAGCTATGTACATCATACCTAAATGGTCAAAGAAGGTCAAATGATAAGACTTCTTCGCTTCAATGAGGGTGTGGAAACGCGAATTGAACATTAGCGTCTCTGAAACAGAATCTACTTTCCGCAATCATTCTAAATTTTCAAAGCATGTAAATAGATGACAGCACGGGAGGTGTATTCCATTTTTAGGAATTTGAAAACAACCTCTTACTACATATATTCCATATGAAGTTATTTAAACCCTCCTTTCATAATATCCGTTTTTAAATAATCTAAACGATTATTAGGCAGGATTAAACATAGTTTTCAAGAATTAAATCAAATATAATAAGATATGGTATGAAATAAAGTAGTATAGGCATAAGCATTAGAAAGCGTTTACACTTAAAGTGTAACTCTTTAATGAAAATGAAGGGAGGGGAATACAAGTGCAATTTGGTCTTTATCAACAACAGACAACAAGTTTGGTCATGACGCAAGAATTACGTCAAGCAATTCACTTGTTGCAGTTTTCAGCGCAAGAGTTAGCAACCTATATTCAGGAACAAGCACTTGAAAACCCATTACTTGATGTGAAGGAACTACCTGGATTAGCCGAACAAACGTATTCCACTTATTCAAAAGCTTTCGAAGATCAAACCTCTCCAATTGACTATGCCCATATTGATAGAATAAGTTTAAGTGAATATCTCCTTCAACAAGTACAAGAGTTAAACATAACAAAAAAGCAGAAAAAAGAATTGGTCTATCTCGTCTATAGCTTGCGAGAAGACGGGTATGTATCGAGGCCACTTCAAGACATTTGCAATGATTTACAGATTGCGCTAGCAGAAGGAGAAAAATTGCTCCAGACATTGCAGAGCTTTGATCCTGCTGGTGTTGGCGCACGGAATTTACAAGAATGTTTATTGTTGCAATTGCAACGGTTAGACACGCCGCATATAATAGCTGAGCAGGTTATATCCTTATATATGGAAGAATTTGCGTCGCGAAAGTGGAAAGATATATCGAAAAAGCTGAGTATTACTCTTGCAGATGTGCAAGAAGTGAACGATGTCATTCAAACATTAGACCCTAGGCCGGGTAGTCAATATATATCAGATCCTGTTCAATTTGTTAGACCTGAAATTAGAATTGTTCCATATGAAGGCGATTTGCTTGTTCATATAGAGGATGATCTGATCCCAAGTGTTGGTCTGAACCATCATTATGAAGAATTACTTCGTAAAGAGCAGGATCATGAAGCGACTCATTATGCTAAAGAAAAAATACAACAAGTTCAATGGTTGATGAAAAGTATTCAGCAAAGGAAACAAACAATTCTAAAAGTTGGCGAAGCGATTGCCAGACATCAAAAAGATTATTTTTTAAATAAAAAAGGAAACTTGAATCCACTTACGTTAAAAGAAATTGCCGATGAGATTGAAGTCCATGAATCTACTGTGAGTCGAGCAACTACTAGTAAATTTGCCGATACTCCACGAGGAATCATTGAACTAAAATCGTTGTTTTCATCATCAATTCAAAATGGAATGGGTGAATCGGCATCTAGTCGCTCAATTAAAGATTGGATGAAAGAGATAATTGCGTCTGAGAATAAACAAAAGCCACTGTCTGATACAAAGATTGTAAGTTGGATTCAGGAAAAAAAGGACATAACGGTTTCAAGAAGAGCTATTGCCAAGTACCGAGATGAATTGGGGATTCCGGCTTCTTCTAAAAGGAAACGGTTTGAATAAAGCGGTATCCAACTAAAATGAGTAATGATAATTGGTAGTTAAAACCCGACCCTTCTGGGGGAAATCCAAAGAGGGCATTGGTTCACACGTTGCGCGTCCGCTCTGAGCAACCTGCTCAGAGTGGACTTAAAAGCAGGCGGCTCCGCTCAATGCTTCGATTTTTTTCGAAAAGGGTAAACCTCAACCCTTTTTGAAAAAAATCTATAAAAGTGAGTGATGTTGGAAATGTTAGAAGTAGTCGTTATGTCAAAAGTTGATTGTCCTTTATGTGATAAAGCGATCAATAAATTAGAGCCTTTAAAAAATGAGTTTGAGTTTACGATGACGATCGCAGACATTTATAAGGACGATGAGTTGTTAGAGAAGTATCAAATTATGATTCCGGTTATTTTGATTAATGGTGAAGAGGTTGATTTTGGGCAAATATCAGCGAAAAAAATAAGAAAGCGTTTACTTGAATTAAATGGGCAAATTTAACTTGTGTAAAGACCATATCCTTGGTAATATGGACTTGTAGGAAGGATTTGGTCTTATTTTGAACTGATCGGGACGCGAAAAGTCTATGCGGGACATAGTGAGTCCAGACTTGAAAAAGGGAGTATGGCTCTATGCAACTATTATTAGACATTCAGAAAAAATTATTACCTGATTTGCTTGATGTAATGGTCAAGCGTTATCGAATCCTCCACTACATTAAACTCATGCAACCAATAGGCAGAAGAAGCTTATCTTCTAACTTGCAATTATCAGAACGAATTCTCAGAGGAGAAGTCACGTTTTTGAAAGAGCAGGGACTTGTCCGTTTTGCAACAGCTGGGATGAGCATTACAGAAGAGGGCGAACAACTTTTTCTGAAATTAGAAGATGTAATGAAAGAATTACTTGGCCTTAGGGAGCTTGAAAGCAAGCTGAAAATTGAACTTGGTGTGAAGAAAGTTATTGTCGTTGCTGGAAATAGTGATGAAGATGATTGGGTTAAAAGAGAGATGGGGCGCGCTTGTATTAGCGAACTGAAACGAATGATAAAGCCAAAAGACGTTGTCGCCGTTATGGGTGGGACGACACTGGCTGCTGTTGCGGAGATGATGAAGCCTGATGCAAAAACGCGGGAAGTTGTTTTTGTCCCGGCACGTGGCGGGTTAGGTGAGCAAGTGGAAAATCAAGCCAATACAATTAGTGCGGAACTCGCAAGTCGAGCAGGTGCACAGTATCGCTTGTTACATGTGCCAGATCAAATAAGTGAAGAAGCTTATTCATCTCTTGTATTAGAACCGTCTGTTAAGGAAATCCTAAAGCTGATTCAATCCGCTTGTACTGTGATTCATGGGATTGGAGATGCGAGAAAGATGGCGCTCCGACGCGATTCAGTGAATTCGTTTGTTGACAAGCTTAATCGAGAAGAGGCTGTAGCAGAGGCTTTTGGTTATTACTTCAATCGTCTTGGAGAACCGATTCACAAG
The DNA here is from genome assembly GCF_036663595.1 of Halalkalibacter lacteus. NCBI lineage: Bacteria > Bacillati > Bacillota > Bacilli > Caryophanales > Bacillaceae > Halalkalibacter > Halalkalibacter lacteus. The sequence goes on along the minus strand of NZ_JAWRVL010000014.1, from coordinate 33,005 downwards.
CAAAGAACGATAGGGTTACAACTTGATGAACTTGGAGAGCATAAATATGTAATCTCTGTTGCAGGAGGATCTTCAAAGGCGGAAGCAATTGCTGCCTATATGAAATATCAGCCAAGTGATGTATTGATTACAGATGAAGCTGCTGCCAAGTCACTATTAATGTTACGTAGATAAAAGGGCTTTGCTCTTTTTGATAAATTCTTACAAGTTACTAGGAGGAGATTGAACATGGCAACAAAAATAGGTATTAATGGTTTTGGACGTATTGGACGTAACGTATTTCGTGCGGCATTAAACAACCCTGAGGTAGATGTAGTTGCAATCAACGATTTAACTGATGCAAACATGCTAGCTCACCTACTTAAATATGACACGGTACACGGCAACTTAGATGCTGAAGTATCAGTAAATGGTAATTCTCTTGTTGTTAACGGACAAGAAATCAACATTTCTGCTGAGCGTGACCCAGCGAAACTTGAGTGGTCTAACCGCGGTGTAGAAGTTGTTGTTGAATCAACTGGTTTCTTCACAAAGCGTGAAGATGCTGCAAAACACATCGAAGCTGGTGCGAAGAAAGTAATCATCTCTGCTCCTGCATCTGATGAAGATATCACAATTGTAATGGGTGTTAACGAAGATAAGTACGATGCTGGTAGCCACCACGTTATTTCTAACGCATCTTGTACGACAAACTGTCTTGCACCATTTGCGAAAGTTCTTAATGATAAGTTCGGAATCAAGCGTGGTATGATGACAACTGTTCACTCGTACACAAATGACCAACAAATCCTTGACCTTCCACATAAGGACTACCGTCGTGCGCGTGCTGCTGCTGAAAACATCATTCCAACATCTACAGGTGCTGCAAAAGCTGTAGCTCTTGTACTTCCTGAACTTAAAGGTAAATTAAATGGTGGAGCTATGCGTGTTCCAACTCCTAACGTTTCTTTAGTTGACTTAGTAGCTGAGTTAAACCAAGACGTTACAGCTGAAGACGTAAACAACGCTTTTAAAGAAGCTGCTGAAGGTCCATTAAAAGGAATCCTTAACTACAGCGAAGAGCCTTTAGTTTCTAGTGACTACAATGGTAACCCGCATTCTTCATCAATCGATGCTCTTTCAACGATGGTTATGGAAGACAGCATGGTAAAAGTAATTTCTTGGTACGATAACGAGTCTGGTTACTCTCACCGTGTTGTAGACCTTGTTGATTACATCGCTAAGCAAGGACTATAATAGGTAACAGTTGGTGGAGGAGGAAGATGGTAGCATTCTCCTCCTCTTTCCGCTGTAAAAATAGCAATTACGATACAGGAGGCCTAGCCAAAATGAACAAGAAAACGATCCGTGATGTTGACCTTAAAGGAAAAAAAGTATTTTGTCGCGTTGATTTTAACGTTCCAATGAAGGATGGACAAGTTACTGATGAGACACGTATTCGTGCAGCGATCCCGACGATTCAAGCTTTAGTGGACCAAGGCGCGAAAGTGATTCTTGCATCTCATCTTGGGCGTCCAAAAGGCGAAGTTGTTGAAGAGCTTCGTTTAACACCAGTGGCAGTTCGCTTAAGCGAACTACTTGGTAAGGAAGTCAAAAAGGTAGATGAGGCATATGGCCCACAAGCCGAGCAAGCTGCCGATGCTTTAGTGGAAGGTGATGTACTTTTACTTGAAAACGTTCGCTTCTACCCTGGTGAAGAAAAGAACGATGCAGAACTTGCCAAAGCATTTGCTGCACTAGCAGATGTTTACGTAAATGATGCATTTGGTGCTGCTCACCGTGCACATGCTTCAACAGAAGGGATTGCACACCATTTACCAGCTGTTGCAGGTCTTTTAATGGAAAAGGAATTAGATGTACTTGGTAAAGCATTATCTAATCCAGAGCGTCCATTTACAGCTATTATCGGTGGAGCAAAAGTGAAAGATAAGATCGGTGTTATTGACAATCTTCTAGATAAAGTAGACAACTTGATTATCGGTGGTGGACTTGCTTACACATTTGTAAAAGCACTTGGCCATGAAATTGGAAAGTCATTACTTGAAGAAGACAAGATCGATCTTGCAGCATCATTTATGGAAAAAGCAAAAGCAAACAATGTTAACTTGTTGTTACCTATTGATGCAATAGTTGCTGATGATTTTTCAAATGATGCTAATACTAAAGTGGTTGATATCGACTCTATCCCGTCTGATTGGGAAGCACTTGATATTGGACCAAAAACGATTGATACATATCGTAAAGCGATCAGCGAATCAAAGCTTGTTATTTGGAATGGCCCAATGGGAGTTTTCGAATTAGAAGCGTTCTCTAAAGGGACAAGAGGCGTTGGTGAAGCACTTGCTAATAGTGAAAGCACGTACTCTGTCATCGGTGGGGGAGACTCTGCTGCAGCGGTTGAAAAGTTCGGTATTGCTGATAAGATGAGCCATATCTCTACTGGTGGTGGCGCATCGCTTGAGTTCATGGAAGGCAAAGAGCTTCCAGGACTTGTTGCATTGAATGAAAAATAAGGGGTCAGACCCCGTTTTAATCCAATAAAGAGGTGAAGTACTATGCGTAAGCCAATTATTGCAGGTAACTGGAAAATGAACAAAACGCTAGGGGAAGCTAAGCAATTTGTTGAAGCTGTAAAGACAAGCGTTCCAGAAAATAGTGAAGTGGATGCAGTTGTTTGTTCACCTGCTCTATTTTTAGAAAGTTTAGTTAGTGCTACAGAAGGAACAGACCTTAAAGTCGGTGCTCAAAATGTACACTTTGAAGAAAATGGTGCATTTACAGGCGAAATCAGTCCTGTAGCACTAGCTGATATGAACGTAGACTATGTAATTATTGGTCATTCTGAGCGTCGTGAAATGTTCGCTGAAACAGATGAGACAGTAAACAAAAAAGTTCATGCCTCGTTCAAGCATAACCTAGTACCTATTATGTGCTGCGGTGAAACAGATGAACAGCGTGAAGCTGGCAAAACGAATGATGTTGTAAAAGTTCAAGTTGAATCTGGCCTTGCTGGACTAACAGATGATCAAGTAAAAAACACAGTTATCGCATATGAGCCAATTTGGGCTATCGGTACTGGTAAATCGTCTTCTGCGAGTGACGCAAACGAAGTATGTTCATACATTCGTAAAGTAGTTGCAGAGGCATTCTCACCAGATGCTGCTGAAGCGGTTCGTATTCAGTACGGTGGAAGTGTAAAGCCAGCTAACATTAAAGAATATATGGCACAGTCAGATATTGACGGAGCTCTTGTTGGTGGTGCTAGTCTTGAATCAGATTCATTCCTTGCACTTTTGGAGGAAGGCAAATGAGTAAAAAGCCAGTCGCTCTTATCATCCTAGATGGATTTGCGATGAGAGATGAAGTAAAAGGAAATGCAGTTGCACAGGCAAATAAGCCGAACTTTGATCGTTATTGGAATCAATATCCGCACGCAACCCTTGAAGCTCAAGGTGAGGCGGTTGGTTTACCTGAAGGTCAAATGGGGAACTCTGAAGTAGGACATCTGAACATCGGTGCTGGACGCATCGTGTATCAAAGTTTAACTCGCGTGAATTTATCAATTCGCGAAGGCGATTTCTTTGAGAATGATACCTTCCATGCAGCTATGGATCATGTCAAAGAAAAAAAGAGTGCCTTGCATATTTATGGACTTCTTTCAGATGGCGGTATTCATAGTCACATTGAACACCTTTTTGCTTTACTGGAACTAGCAAAACGAGAAAATGTTGAAAAAGTGTATGTTCATGGTTTCCTTGATGGACGAGATGTTGGCCAAACATCAGCTGAAATGTACATCCGTGGATTGCAAAGCAAATTAGAGGATTTAGGCGTTGGGCAAATTGCTTCTCTACACGGCCGGTATTATGCGATGGATCGCGACCGTCGTTGGGATCGTGTGGAGAAGTCTTACCGTGCGATGGTGTACGGAGAAGGTCCTGCTTATACGAATCCCATTGATGTTGTAACAGATAATTATAAAAATGAGATTTTTGATGAGTTCATTATTCCTTCTGTTATTACAAAGGAAGATGGTACACCTGTTGGGACTGTCGGAGATGATGATGCGGTAATCTTTTTTAATTTCCGTCCAGACCGTGCGATTCAAATGTCTCAAGTATTTACGAACGAAGACTTCCGAGGATTTGATCGTGGGGACATGCATCCAAGAGGCCTTCATTATGTGTGCTTAACTCACTTTAGTGAATCGGTTGATGGGTTTGTCGCTTTTAAACCATCAAACTTGGATAATACACTCGGTGAAGTGTTAGCTCAACAAAATTACAAACAACTTCGCATTGCGGAAACGGAGAAGTATCCACATGTCACGTTTTTCTTTAGTGGTGGACGTGAAGAGCCGTTTCCTGGTGAAGAGCGAATCTTAATTGATTCACCCAAAGTGGCAACGTATGACTTACAGCCTGAAATGAGTGCCTATGAAGTAACGGACGCGTTACTGGCTGACATTGCTTCTGATAAGCATGACGCTATTATTTTGAATTTGGCTAACCCTGACATGGTAGGACATTCAGGAATGCTTGAGCCGACCATTAAGGCGGTTGAAGTTGTAGATGAATGTCTTGGTAAGATTGTAGATGCGATTGTTGCAAAAGGTGGAGCTGCTGTTATTACTGCTGATCACGGTAATGCTGACGAAGTTTTAACACCTGAAAACAAGCCAATGACTGCTCATACGACGAATCGTGTACCAGTAATCGTAACGGAAAATGGCGTTACATTACGTCAAGACGGAAAATTGGCTGACCTTGCACCAACTGTTTTAACGTTACTAGGTGGCAAACAGTCTCAAGAAATGACTGGGGTTTCATTGATTCAAAAATAATTTTGTGAATGAAGCAGGATTATTTGAAAAGAAATCGAACATAACATACGGTTGGGGTCAGAAATTTGCATGAAAATGATCCCGATAACCGAAAATAAATTGAACTAATGAAAATACTACTATTCTAAGGAGTGACTAATAATGACAATGATTACAGATGTTTATGCTCGCGAAGTATTAGATTCTCGTGGTAATCCTACAGTTGAGGTTGAGGTATATCTTGAGTCAGGTGCAATGGGACGTGCATTAGTACCAAGTGGTGCTTCTACTGGTGAATACGAAGCAGTTGAATTACGTGATGGTGGAGAGCGCTATATGGGCAAAGGAGTTCTTCAAGCGGTTGATAACGTGAATGAAACAATTGCTCCTGAGCTAATTGGGTTCGACGCTCTTGACCAACTTGGAATTGACCAATTAATGATCGATCTAGACGGAACAGACAACAAAAGCAAGCTAGGCGCGAACGCGATCCTTGGTGTATCAATGGCTGTAGCACATGCTGCTGCTGACGCTTTAGGTGTACCATTATACGTGTACCTTGGTGGATTCAATGCAAAGCAACTTCCAGTACCAATGATGAACATCATCAACGGTGGAGAGCACGCTGATAACAACGTAGACATTCAAGAGTTCATGGTAATGCCTGTAGGTGCTGAAAACTTCCACGAAGCTCTACGCATGGGTGCGGAAATTTTCCACAACCTGAAGTCTGTACTTAAAGGAAAAGGTTACAACACAGCTGTAGGTGACGAAGGTGGATTTGCTCCAAACCTTTCTTCAAACGAAGAAGCACTTTCAACGATCATTGAAGCAATCGAAAAAGCTGGTTACAAGCCAGGTGAAGAAGTAATGCTTGCAATGGACGTTGCTGCTTCTGAAATTTACAACAAAGAAGATGGCAAGTACCATTTAGCTGGCGAAGGCAAGAGTCTTACATCGGAAGAAATGGTTAACTTCTACGATGATCTTGTTTCAAAATACCCAATCATCTCAATTGAAGATGGCTTAGACGAAAACGACTGGGATGGGTTCAAACTTCTAACAGATCGTCTTGGTGGCAAAGTTCAACTTGTTGGTGATGACTTGTTTGTTACAAACACAACAAAACTTGCTGAAGGTATTGAAAAAGGAATTGGTAACTCAATCCTAATCAAAGTAAACCAAATTGGTACACTTACAGAAACGTTCGAAGCAATCGAAATGGCGAAGCGTGCTGGTTACACAGCTGTTATTTCTCACCGTTCTGGTGAAACAGAAGACGCAACAATCGCTGATATCGCTGTTGCGACTAATGCTGGACAAATTAAAACAGGTGCTCCGTCTCGTACGGACCGTGTTGCAAAATACAACCAACTTCTTCGCATCGAAGACGAGCTTGCAAACGTAGCTACATATGGCGGACGTTCTGCATTTTATAACTTGAAGAAGTAATGATAAAAATGACGTGCCCTAGTGGGTGCGTCATTTTTTTTGTATTAATATTAAAAAAGAAGATTGATCTATAATAGTCAACATAACTTCGCACGTAGAACACTTCCTATCCATACAGTAATCTCACAAGCCGAACGCAAAAGTATGTTAGAAAAGATAACTTAATTTACCAAAAATATGTCTTTTTAGATTACTCTTAATCTACAAGTCATAACTTCGTATACATATTTGCGATGGTATAAACTCGAACACGTTATTCCTATATTCCTATTGTAGTATGTTATCGGTGTATTCCTAATCATTCTGTAATTCTGATAACCAGTACAAGAAACAAATAAAAAAATGAGGAGAAACTTTATATGACGACGACAAAACTCATCGATTTATCTCAAGAAATTTTTCAAGGGATGCCAGTTTTACCTATCCACCAACAAACGGTTATTTTTCCAAATAAAACTCATGAAATGACAAAGCGAAAAATAGGATTCGAATTTGCGACAAATAGTTTACTCATTAATGAACATGGACCTACTCATAGTGATGCCATATATGAATACGATCCAGATGGCCCAACGATTGATGAGATGGATTTAGGCTCTTTTTATGGACCGGCTATTTGCCTCGATCTCACTTCAATCTCACCTGATGAGTTTATTACAAAGCGTGACGTAAAAGAGGCTTTAAAAAGATCGGAGCAGACGATTGAAGAAGGAGATATCGTCCTACTTCATACTGGGCATTATGAGCGTTCGTATGGTACGGATGACTGGTTTAACCGCCATGCTGGATTGAATTATCAAGCTGCGAAATGGCTTGCTGAGTTAGGAGTTAAAAATATTGGAATCGATGCGCCCTCTATTGATCATCCTGAAGATAAAAAATTTTCCGGTCATCTTGCTTGTCGCGAATACCAAATCACAAATACCGAAAATTTATGCAACCTCGCTGAAATAGTGAATAAACGTTTTTTGTATATTGGTCTACCTCTAAAGATCCGCAATGGAACAGGTTCGCCAATACGCGCGGTCGCATTATTAATTGAGTCATAATCAGATGGAAGTAAATCGACCTACTCAAGGTCGATTTCTTTGTAGTACGGGTGATAAATATTCTGATTTTGTTACTAAATGAATGACAGTTAGAGATCCTTTGGAACTTAAAAAAATACCTACTCATTTGCAATGTTCCCGTTTTGGCTCGCACTAGTTACATGAAAGATAGTTGTAGAAGAGCAACGAAAAAAGTGGCTCATTTTAGTTATTATATATGTAAGGTTTTATGTCATTTGATATCTTTGTTATTATGCTATAACCCTCAATAACAAAGTGCGTAAATGCTTTCAAACTGGTGTTCTACAACGAGTTGCTATTCCCGTTTCCTATTGGTTAAACAAGCCAAAATGCCGACATTTCTATATGCGAAACAGTTTCTTTTGCATGAAAAAAGAACGATAGATAACCTGACTACTTCCAACAAAATTCAAAACATTTCCATTACTCTTACCATATATTCGATTTGAATAAAAACAGATCAAATTATTGTGACATTTGACTAGCGGGTGATCGCTTTATTTGAGAGGAGATGGAGTGGTAGATGAGTACAAAATTACTGGGGAAACTATTTGAAACAGTGGGCTCAGAAAACGTTGTTCAGGTAGAGGAGACGGTAACGAAACTATCAAAAGATTACTATTGGTATTCTCCTGTGTTAGACAAACAATTAGAAAATAAACGAGCTGATTATGTCATCATTCCAGACTCACATGAAACATTAAAAGCTGTATTGCAACTGGCTGTAGATGAAAAAATTCCTGTGACTGCAAGAGGAGCTGGTACTGGTAATTATGGTCAGGCTGTACCGATGACTGGTGGATTTGTTGTCGATTTAAGTAAGTTAAACAATGTACTTGAAATTGGGGATGGATTTGTAACCGTACAGGCTGGCATGAGGATAAGAGATCTAGAAAAGAAAATTATGGTAACTGATCAAGAATTAACGATCTATCCATCGACATTTGTTAAGGCGACCATTGGAGGATTTATAGCAGGTGGGTCTGGAGGGATTGGCTCAGTCACATGGGGAAATCTCTGGGACGGCAATGTCCTTTCAGCGAAAGTTCTTACGATGAACGAAATGGTAGTTGAACGAACTGTGAATGGAGAAGAATTACTCGATTATATTCATAGTTATGGTACAACTGGAATTATTACAGAAGTGACGATTCCCATTAAGCCAAAATCAAATTGGGTTCAAGAGATGATCAGTTTCGCAACAATAAAAGACGCTATTGACTTCACGCAAAACATTGCGGAAGGAAATCAGTGGAAGAAACGACTCGTAACAGTTGTCGAAGCACCGATCCCTACTTTTTTTAGACCATTAAAGAAAGTAATTAAGGAAAAAGACAAGCACGTAGCTCTTATCGAAATTGAAGAATCAAACCATAATCGATTATTAGAGGAAGCGGCGAGGTTTAATGGAACAAGCATTTACACGGCCGAGGCTGCTTTTTATCGAAAAGGAATTGGGATATCAGATTTTACTTGGAATCATACAACCTTGTGGGCATTAAAGAACGATAAAAAATGGACGTATTTACAAAATTTCTACTCACTAAAAGATGTTCACGATCAAGTAGGAAAAATAAAAGAACGATTTGGCGACGAAGTTCTCGTTCATATCGAGTGGTTACGTGATAAGGGGAAGCTCATTCCAGCAGGTTTGCCACTTGTCTATTATCATTCGAAAGAACGTTTGTATGAGATCATCGACTATTTTAATGAAATTGGAGCTACTGTGAATGATCCACATACGTATTTGCTTGGAGCAGGAGGCTGGAACTTGCATCTAGAATCGATCGCAAACAAAAAGAAAGAAAATGATCCGTTTGAATTACTGAACCAAGAAAAAATGCCAACACATGACTTTGTTAAAGCACCATGAAGCAATGAAAGTAGTCAGCACATCATTTTTTACTATTTAAGGAGGACGAATGATGAAGAAGTGTAATGTTAATGAGGTTTTTCTTACTATTCAAAGCGGAACAAGTATACCGAATACAAATAAAGGAAGTGTTCTATATGGCTAGAGGAGCAGTGAATCAAGCAAGTCAAGTTGTTGTGAAAAGTCCTAGTGGGGCAAAGGTGAAAAATAAAAATAACGAGTGGACAAAAAAGATTTTACCACCTGTTATCGCAATGGTTTCCTTTATTGTATTATGGCAACTAGTTGTCACACTAATAGGAACACCGCATTACATTTTACCTAAACCTACTGATATTTATGAGGCGGCGGTGAAAAACTGGAGCAATTTATCTGATGCATTAACGACTACGATCATTAGTGCTGTCTCAGGCTTTATCTTAAGTGTCATCGGTGGAATTGGCGTGGCTGTTTTAATGGCGAGTTCCAAGCTTGTCGAAAGAAGTTTTTATCCTTATGCAATCATTTTACAAACGATTCCTGTTGTAGCAATCGCTCCTATTATTGTGATCTGGTTTGGTTCTGGAATGAATGCGATTGTGATTATAGCTTTTACAATTGGCTTTTTCCCGATGTTATCAAATACGTTAATTGGACTTAATACAACGGATCATAATATGAAAAATTTATTTTACTTATACAATGCTTCGAGATGGCAAGTTATGTGGAAGTTGCGTTTTCCAGCAGCCCTTCCTTACATTATTGCCGGTGCGAAAATTTCTTGTACGTTAGCTGTTGTTGGAGCGATTGTTGGTGAATACATTGCAGGTGTTGGTGGAGGAGCTGGTGGGTTAGGTTATGCGATCACAGTTGCTGCATCAAGATTACAAACACCGTACCTTTTTGCTCTTGGACTATCAGCTGCCGTACTCGGAATTGCATTTTTCCTTCTAGTAAGTTACATCTCAAGAATATTCTTAGGGTCTTGGCATGAATCTGAAATGGAACAAGAATAAATAAATAAATAATTATTACTTGGGGGTATCACATTGCTGAAGAAATGGATAAAGAAACCTACTTTCCTAGTAAGTCTAACATTATTATTGGCCCTGACAGCTTGCGGAGACGGAACTGTCGAAGAAGCAACAACAAATGAGACCGAAGTGGAAACAACAGAACCGGAAACAGAACTAGAAGTAGAAAGTGATGATGAGGCAGCTGTTGAGCTGTTTGAAATGAAGCAAATTACAAGCTGGTTCCCTCAAGTTGAAAATGCCGGTCAATACTATGCTGCTATGGAAGGCTTTTATGAAGAAGCTGGACTTGATATGACGACAGAACCAGGTGGTCCGCAAGTATCTTCAATCTCTATCGTATCCTCAGGAAGTGCACAAATAGGGATGGCTCAAGCTGACCAAGTGCTCTATGCGATTAATGAAGGAATTCCACTTGTTGCGATTTTTGCCAATTTTCAAAAGACGCCACAAGGGATTATGTTTCATGTAGATCAGCCTATTGAAACATTTGATGATTTAGCTGATGGTTATGAAATTTACACGGCGGCTGGTGCTGGGTATTGGGAGTACTTAGTTAGTCAGTATAACATTGAGAAATCTCAAAATCGTGTTTATACAGGGGATAGCTCAGCCTTTGTTTCAAACGATAAAGCTGCTTCACAAATGTATGTCACATCTGAACCATTCTACTTACAGGAGCAAGGGGTGGAAACAGGTCATTTGATGATTGCTGATTCTGGTTATTCACCGTATGGCGACGTATTGTTTACAACAAAAGACTTTATGGAAGAGCATCCTGAAATCATCCAAGCGTACGTTGATGCTATTACAAAAGGGTGGGAAGCGTTTAAAGCTGACCCTGAAAAAATCTATGATTATATTATTGAGCTAGAGCCAGAAAAAACGGCAGAACAAATGGCCTATGCGACTGAACAAATGGAAGATCTCGTCTTTGGTGGTGATGCAGCTGAACATGGTGTCGGCTACATGAGGGAGGAACGTTGGGAAACATTGATTGATCAACTATATGAACTTGAATTAGTCGATTCTCAAATCCCAGCAACAGATGTGTTTACGACAGATTTTTTACACTAACTAAAAGGAGGACTTCGCTTTGACACGTTCTAATAGCAAAGCGTGGCAGGAATTATTTTTGCCACGCTTATCTACAAAACAAGTAAAAGAGCTCGACAAGGACAAAGGGTTAGTTGTCTTACCAGTTGGCGCTGTTGAGCAGCATGGCCCTCACCTTCCTGTCTATACAGATACATTAATAGCAACTGGAATACTAGAAGCGACATTCAACCACTTATCAAATGATCAAAATATATGGATGTTGCCGCCACTCCCTTACGGAAAAAGCACAGAACATTTAGGGCATCCAGGAACGCTTTCCTTGTCTGCTGCAACGCTTCAGCAAGTGGTGCTCGACATCGGGAAAAGTATAAGTACAAGTGGATTTAGAAGAATCGTTTTGTTTAACACCCATGGAGGAAACAACGACCTCTTAAACATGGTTGCTCGTGAATTGAGGATTGAAACGGGTTTAATCGTGTTTCGAATGAACGGAATGGATTATAAGTCAGAGTTAGAGCATCTATTCTCGGCAGAGGAGCTGACTTACGGGATTCATGGCGGTGATATAGAAACATCGGTAATTTTAGCTTTAAAAGAGAAGTGGGTTCAGATGGAGGAAGCCCCCAATGAATTTTATCATCACGAGCACCTCGATATAAAAGGTGCGCCGTATGTAGCGTGGGTTGTTGATGATATTTCGGAATCTGGTGTTGCAGGAAATGCACAAGCAGCAACGAAGAGCAAAGGGGAAGAATCAATCGCCTTGTTAAGTAAAAAGATAGCGAAAACACTTGTTACAATGAGTACATTTGAAATGGAAAATTTGAAAAAGACAATGGCAACCTCATGAACAAACTTAAAGAGAGGAGCAATAACAATGAATACTGCAACGCTAGAAACGAACAAGGTGAAAAAAGAAAACGGGGCAATGCTACGAATCAACAACGTCAGTAAAATTTATGATGGAACGATTACAGCTTTAAGTGAAGTAAGTTTGGACATTTCAGAAGGTGAATTTATGTCGTTTGTTGGACCTTCTGGTTGCGGAAAATCTACTATTTTTAAAATCATTGCAGGCTTAAGTGAACCAACATCAGGTTCGATCGAGATGGTGAGTCCAGCGAAAACCGAAACGATGATGGATCGAAACGAGGTTGGGTTCGTTTTCCAGCATGCGACATTATTACCATGGAAGTCCGTATTGGATAATGTCGGCTTGCCCCTAGAGTTAAAGGGTGTATCAAAAAAAGAACGTCAAGAAAAAGGTATGGAAGTGCTAGAAATGGTTGGATTAAAAGGCTATGAAAAAGCTCTTCCAAGGCAGCTTTCTGGTGGGATGCAGATGAGGGTATCGATTGCTCGTTCTCTTATTGCAAAACCAAAGCTGCTTCTAATGGATGAACCATTTGGAGCATTGGATGAAATGACAAGACAAAATTTGCATTATGAACTATTAAAAATATGGAAAAAGACAGGGATGACGGTCTTATTTATTACACATAATGTCTTTGAATCTGTGTTTCTATCAACAAAAATTGCCGTTATGAGTGCAAGACCTGGGAGAGTTACAAATGTATTTGAAGTTCCTCCGTATGATCGGGATGAGTCGTTCCGTAGCACTCCTGAATTTAGTAATTTAGTAGGGGGGATTTCTAAAGGATTACAACATTAAACGATTCAGCAATTTGTGGCTGAAACATAAGTAAACACGCATGAAAAAGGAGCACTAAAAAACGACCTTAAAAAGAACCTCGAGGCTACTGAAAAAGTCTATCGAGGAAGCGGCAATGGCTGCGCTTATTGCTTAAAGGCCACTGGAAAAGGTAAAAACCGGAGGCCACTGAAAAAGTCCATCGAGGAAGCGGCAATGGCTCCGCACGTTGCGCGCCTGCTATGAGAAACCCACTCATAGCGGGCTTTAAAACAAGGCAACGGCTACGCTCATTGCTTAAAGGGCACTGAAAAAGGTAAAAAGCAACCTTTTTCAGTGCCCTCTTTGAAAAGCTCGTCTTCTTTTGTAGAAAGAACAGCTATTATTTAGTCAAGAGAACAGAAAAGTACTGATATTCAAGTAATCTATTCAAAGGAGGCACGTATGAATCGTTCGATTACCTGGTTAAATGAACTAGCAGAAGTGTTTGACGCAGATATGATCAACATGAAAGATTCTGATGTAAAAAGAATGTCTCAAGACTACTATTGGTATTCTCCTATTTTAAAAAAACAGTTAGAAAATCGCTATGGTGATTGTGTCATTGCACCAAGAAATGAAAATGAACTTATCGCGGTTTTGTCGTTTGCAGCGAAAAAGAAAATTTCACTTATTTCAAGAGGAGGAGGAACGGGGAATTATGGTCAAATCATTCCTTTAGATGGAGGAATTGTGTTAGACACGAGTAAGTTGAATCAAACGATTGAAATCAAAGAAGGGAAAGGTACGTTTCAAGCAGGAATAAAACTTGGTATGATCGAAAGAACATTACGTGAATCTAATCAAGAGTTGCGATTCTTTCCGAGTACGTTTATGAAATCAACATTAGCAGGATTTATTGCTGGAGGGACAGGGGGCATCGGCTCCATTGAATACGGTACGTTGTGGGATGAAGAAAATAAGTTGGCGTTAACGATTATAACCATGGAAGAAACCCCGCGAAACGCTGAACATGATGATATATTTTCCAACTATGTTCAAACAAATAAACTACGTGTTAGTGATTTTAATTGGAACCATGTTACGCTATGGTGGCTAAAACAGCATAACAACGATACGTATTTGCAAGGTCGCTTTCATCTTGATCACTATTTGCAACAAGTGAAACACTATTCTCTTCTCAATTCAGGGAAAACAAAGCTGATTTCAAGTGAAACAACGGCAACAGTAGCGGGTGAACGAGATGTATGATCTAATTATCAAAGAAGTTCGAGTCGATCCGTTAGTGACAATAGACATTGCGATAAAAGATGGTTGCATTTACAAACTTGGCTCCATTTCCGAGCCGGCAAACCAAATAATTGATGGAAAAGGAAGATGGGTTTTACCTCCTTATGTAGAATCTCATTTGCATTTGGATACAGCCTTAACAAGTGGAAAGCCATATGTTAATCAATCAGGGGAATTGTTTGAAGGGATTCAAGTGTGGAACAGATATAAAGAGGAGTTTCTTTCTCATGAAGATGTTGTCGCTCGTGCAAAAAACGTTATCAAAATGATGGCAGGACAGGGCGTTCTTTTTATGAGGAGTATGGTTGATGTTTCCGACCCTAAGTTGACTGCGCTAAAAGCGCTGTTAGAGGTAAAACGTACGGTCTCACCCTTTATGGACCTTCAACTTGTTGGCTTTCCTCAAAATAGCCTACTGTCTTCTAGCGATGGAGTCTCACAACTTAAAAAAGCGATTAAATTAGGAGTGGATGGAATTAGTGCAGTTCCTCATCTTGAAGCAACACGTGAAAAAGGGGTTAAATCGCTAGAGTTATGCTTTCAGTTAGCATTAGAGCATAAGCGTTTTGTCCACATTTTTTGTGATGAAATCGACGATCGTCAGTCTCGTTTTCTAGAAGTCGTAGCATCCCTGGCGATTGAGACAGGGTTACATGAGAAGGTTACGGCAAGTCATGCCAATGCCATGAGCTATTACGACGAGGCGTACGTGCGGAAGTTACTAGGGTTGCTCCAGTCTTCTAGGATTAATATTGTGACAGCGCCGCTAATCAATAGTGCGATGCAAGGAAGATCTGATTCATGGCCGAAAGGAAGAGGAATCACCCGTGTGAAAGACCTCCACCAAGCTGGAATTACCGTTGCCGTTGCTCATGATGACTTTTTAAGTCCGTTTTACCCGCTAGGAACGGGATCGATGCTAAATGCTGGGCATATGCTTTTGCATCTTGCTCATATGACAGGAGAAGATGATTTTGATGCCATCTTACAAATGATGACAATTAATGCAGCGAGAGTGTTAGGGATCAAAAGTTACGGAATAAAGGAAGGGCATCGAGCGAATCTTATCCTCGTATCAGCGACAAATGCCCACGACTTATTGCGTAGACAGCCAGTAGCTGAACTTGTAATAGCTAATGGTCAAATACTTGCGGAAACCCCAAATCAGGAAACAAAATGGAGCGGTTTTTTGAGATAAAGGCTAACAAGCAAATTTGAATAAGTATGAATGTTTCAGCGTAGGTTTTAGAAGGAATAGGATAACGAAAGAGGGTCGCGTATATGAGAATAATGAACGTGAAAATACCAACTTTAGATCAAGGTTTATATTATGATGTGACAATCGAACATGATCAGATTACGAAAATGGATTCTTACCAACAGAAGAAAAAGGCAGACCGACCGTTTTCGTTTCTTCTGTCTGAACATGAACAGGATGATAATGTCAGTTGGGACGCAGAGGGGCGAATTCTCCTACCAGGAATGGTCGACGCTCATATGCATTTGGATAAATCGCATTCTCTTTTAGTTGCCGAGAATAAAAGTGGCACGTTGCTTGAAGCGATTCAAAGTTACACGAAAGCCTCTGAAACGTTTACAGATGAAAATGTTTTAGCAAGAATGAGAAAAACAGCTCTGTCAGCGTTAGCTCATGGAACAACAACGATTCGTACACATATCGATTTTAATACAAGAGTAAACGAAGAAACGACTTTTCGTGGTGTAAGAATGGCTCTTGAGTTAAAAAAAGAACTGGCTCCTATTATGGATATACAAGTGTTTCCGATGCTTCCTTACTATCCTTACGAAGAACAAGATCGGAAGAAGATCGAAACAATGCTCACATTTGGTGTGGACGGTGTCGGTGGCGCGCCGCATATAAGCGAATGTCCACTTGAGTGTATCGATGAAATCTTCTCTTATGCTAGACGCTTTACCTTACCAATTGACTTACATACAGATGAAAGCGATGACCCGACTGTCAATACGGTCATGTACATTGCTGAAAAAACAATCGAAGCTAACTACCAAGGAAAAGTAGTTGTTGATCATTTATGTTCGTTAGCGGCAATGGATCATGAAAAAGCCGAATCGGTAATTGCCAAAATGAAAGAAGCAGAATTAGGAGCGATTACGTTACCGGCCGCAAACCTCTATTTACAAGGAAGAGAAGATCGAGGTGTTGTAAGGCGTGGCATTACACGCGTACGCCAACTTTTAGAAGCAAATGTTCCGATAGCTACAGCTTCTGACAATGTATGTGACCCGTTTCATCCGTTTGGGAGAGGCGACCTTTTGCAAATCGCTCAACTAACAGGCTACACAGCGCATATGGGAGGAAAAGCTGATCTGTATACGCTTTTGCAAATGATTACCGATGTACCGGCGCAACTTGTGGGAAAACAATCAAAAGGGATAAAGGTTGGTGAGGAGGCAGACTTTGTTTTATTAAATGCAACAACGATTGAAGGACTATTTGCAGAGCTTACGCAAACTCGAGCAGTGTATCGTGCGGGGCGTTGGGTAGCCATGACCAATGCAGTAAGTGAGTATAGCCTTAATCCAACTATTAAAATGTAAAGAGGGATTACGTTGACGAAAATTTTAATTATTTATTACAGTGCCTTTGGTCACATTGCAACGCTTAGCGAAGCGATAGCAGATGGTGTTCAAAGAGTTGATGGAGTGACCTACAAGCATGCTCGAATTCCTGAGTTTGCAGACCGAAGCATTCGTGTTGTCAATCAAAGAAGTAATCAAGATGAAGAAGGGTTGGGACAGCACTTTAAACTGACCAAACGAGTGGAAGACTATGAAAGAGTCCAACAAGAACAGCTTCATATCCCGGTCGCCACACTTGATGATTTAGCTGAAGCAGATGGAATCGTATGGGGCTTTCCAACTTATTTAGGATCAATGCCGGCTCAAGTGAAATCATTTCTTGATCAGGCAGGTCAATTTTGTACGACTGGAGAGCTTGAAGGAAAACCAACTGCTTTGTTTACAAGTGCTGGTTCGATCCATGGCGGACATGAGGCGACGTTGCTTAATTCGCTTGTACCACTTTTGCATCTAGGGATGATTTTTATCGGGCTTCCCTATACACAAAATCCTGAATACTTAACAGATAAGGCGGTAGGTTGCTCCCCGTATGGTGTATCTACTCTTGCAGGACCGGATGGTTCGAGAACACCTTGTCAAGATGAACTGAAAATGGCTGGGCGTTTAGGTGAGCGGGTTGCACGAGTGGCGAAATCATTTACAATTGCAAAACCGTTTGAGTAATTGAAAAGGTATACAGGACTCATAGTAGGACATGACACTATTCATAATTAGTTTATTGTCATGTCCTGTAACATATTGTCGATAAAAAAGGGTATATTTTATAATTACATATTGAATCTTTTAAATATTTCATTTACACTTGTTTATGAAAGCGATTACTTTATTTGGAATCGATTCCAAAATGATTGATTAATCTTTTGTTTAACATGTAATGGGATCAAAAAAACTTATTGGAATCGATTCCAAAAAACTAAAGGGGGAATAAAAAATGAAAGCGATTAAAAGAAATTTATTTGGATCTGTTGCTTTGTCACTATCAATTTTGTTAACAGCATGTGGAGGTGGCAGTGAAACATCCGCAGACCCAGATGGGCAAAGTGACACGCCAGATGAAAGCACGGATAATGAAGAAGTAGTAGAAATTACATATTCAAGTGGTTATGATGCAACGGGTACAATACAAGAAATTCTAGATGCATTTATGGAACAGAACCCTAATATTAAAGTTGAATATCAAGAGATGCCAGCAGATACAGGTGCTCAACACGATCAATATGTAACAGCACTTAGTTCGCAAAGCTCAGAAGTAGATGTATTTGCTGTTGATGTCATTTGGCCGGCTGAATTTGCACAAGCAGGTTATGGGCTAGAACTTGACCGTTTTATTGAACGAGATGATATTGATATGAATGAATATTTCCCTGGAACTGCTCAGGCTGGTAATGTAAATGGTAGACAATTTGCAATGCCAACATTTACAGATGCGGGATTGCTTTATTATCGTAGTGACATTATTGATGAGGCTCCTTCTACATGGGATGAGTTAATTGAAATGGCAAGTGAGTTCCAAGGTGTGGAAGGAACTGATTTTGGATACTTACTACAGTCTAATCAGTATGAAGGTCTTGTTGTTAACGCCACGGAATTTATCGCTGCATACGGTGGTGAGGTGATTGATGAAAATGGCGATGTAACGATTAATAGCCCAGAGGCAATCAAAGGGATTGAGAAACTAGCTGAAATTGTCCAATCTGATTTTGTGCCGGGAGACATTTTAAGATTTACTGAGGTAGAAACAGCTAACAACTTCACTCAAGGGCGTTCAATATTTGCAAGAAACTGGCCGTATATGCAATCAATGGCGAATGGCGAGGAATCTGAGGTTGCTGGCAAAGTAGATTTTGCAATGCTTCCATCTGGAGATGCTGGGTCTGCATCGGGTCTTGGCGGATGGATGACAATGATTAATCGTTACTCCGAAAATCCTGAAGCTGCGTGGGAGTTAGTGAAGTTTTTGACTGGTCCAGAAGGTCAAAAAATTAATGCAATTCATGGGAATAGAGCTCCAACATTAGAAGCTTTATATGAAGACGAGGAAGTTCGAGAAGCATCATCTATGTTTGCAAATGAAGAATTTGTTGAGACATTACAAAATGCTGTTCCACGTCCTATAACGCCAATTTATCCTGTCATTTCAGATATTATGCAAATCGAGTTATCGCGAGTATTGGCTGGTGAAAGCACACCGGAAGAAGCGGTTGTAAGTATGGAAGAGAAAATGAATGCAGCAATTGCAGAATAATTGTAAAGGAGAGGAATATTCCTCTCCTATCATTTAAAGGGTGGTTTTTTATGCTGACAAATCCTAAAAAGAATGATAGAACGAATCTCAATACGAAACCTAATACAGAACCAATAGAACCTAAGAAGAAAAGAAATTTTAGTTTAAATGAAAAACAATTAGGATATCTAATGGTTTTTCCAGCTATATTACTTGTGGTAACAATCATTATTTGGCCGGTCTTTATATCCTTTTACAATAGTTTATTTGATTACAAACTAAATGATCCCGCACGTTCACAAACAATGCTTAGTTCTACAATAGATTTAGAAAACTATGTAGACAATTATTACTACTTAGAACGAGAGATGGATAGACTTGTAAATGAGAATGTAGAAAGTGACCATTACGAAACAATCATAACCATTAATGAAGGGGTTTCAGCTCATCATGACCAGCTTTTAAGCAAATCTGATGTTCAGGAGCGCTATGAAATGGTTGAGGAAATCGTTATGAGTTTTCAACCGGTTAGAGATAGTGATTTACGATATGTAAAGATTGATAACCGTTTCGCTGAAGATTACAAAATATTCTTACAAGAGTCATCTCAGCAAGTTGAATTGCTTACTCAACAAGTTGAAGGCGAGCAGTTACAAAATTTAAGCAATTATCTTGAAACAACGAGTCAATCGGTTATGGATTCGAACTTTATTGGCCTTGCTCATTATAAACGATATTTCCAAGAAAGTCGTATGTGGGCTTCCATGTGGAATACATCTTTATTTACAATTGTTTCAGTATTTTGTGAATTGGTATTAGGGCTAATGATTGCGCTATTGATCAACCGTTCATTTAAAGGACGGGGACTTGTTCGAGTATCTGTTTTAATCCCTTGGGCTGTACCAACTGCAGTAGCAGCCATGATGTGGCGTTATCTATACGATGGTCAAGCGGGTATCGTTGCTCATTATTTTGAACAAATAGGAATTATATCTGATGCCTCTGTCTTATTAACAACTAGTTCGGGAGCAATGTTTTCAATTATCTTTGCTGATGTATGGAAAACAACCCCTTATATGGCGTTACTATTATTAGCAGGTCTTCAAACGATTCCAAAACCTTTATATGAAGCAGCAGGAGTAGATGGTGCGAATAAATTTCAGCAGTTCTATAAAATTACGTTACCGTTGTTGAAACCAGCTATTTTAGTAGCGTTGTTATTTAGAACATTAGATGCGTTCCGTGTGTTTGACTTAATCTATGTTCTGACAGGTGGGGGCCCTGCTAATGCAACAGAGTCCATTTCTGTTTATGCCTATAAAACGTTGTTTGCACAGCAAAACTTTGGTGCTGGTTCAGCGTTGTCAGTTATTGTCTTTTTATCTGTTGCTTTCATTAGCTTCTTATTTATTAAATTCATTGGTTCTGATTTGTTTGATAAACGCGTGAAAGGAGGAAGTTGATTATGAATAAGCGTACTGGCATTGGCTTTTATGTGTTTTTGACAATATTTATCTTTCTTGTGATGTTTCCATTTATATGGGTATTCTTAACGTCGTTTAAGTCACCGAGTGAAATATTCGCTTCGTCCTATCGTTGGTTTACAGCAAATCCTACTTTTGAGTCTTACGTGTCGGCCTTAACAACGAGACCACTGCTTACTTATATGTGGAACAGTCTTGTCGTTTCAACGTTAACAACAATCATTGCAATAGGAGTAGCATCATTTGCTGCGTATTCGCTCACTCGTTTACCGATTCGCTTTAAAGGTTTGATCCTTGGAACCGTGCTAGCGGCAGCGATGTTTCCACAAATCGCTATTATTTCACCGATCTATAATATGATAACGAGTCTTGGTTTAAGAAATAGTCATATGGGTCTAGTAATCCCTTATATCACAGTAAGCTTACCTCTTGCAATCTGGATTTTGGCGACCTTTTTCAAGAAAATTCCGATTGACTTAGAGGAGTCAGCGAAACTAGACGGGGCAACACCGTTCCAGACATTCAGGAAAATTATTTTCCCACTAGCAGCTCCGGGGGTATTTACAACGGCCATTCTCGTTTTTATTGCTGCTTGGAATGAATATTTATTTGCATTAACGATTAATACTACTGATAGTTGGAGAACGATTCCTGTAGGTATTTCCATGTATCAAAGTCAATTCACGGTCCCGTGGGGAGATATTACTGCAGCCACGGTACTTGTGACGATTCCAATCGTTCTGGTTGTTCTCATGTTCCAACGACGAATTGTGTCGGGATTAACTTCAGGTGCGGTTAAAGAATAATGATATGATTAGGATTGGAATTTTGTCTACTTGACTCTGTTCTTACTGATAGAATGGCTGCCAACTAATGATTGGTAGCCATTTTATTTTCATTCCTTTTTTTAAATAGGTGATATAATTAAGAATAGAATGCATCGAGTAACAGAGAGTTTGGGGGAGTAGCATGGCAACAATCAAAGAAGTCGCAGAGCTAGCTGGGCTATCACGTACAACAGTTTCACGTGTTATAAACAATGAACCATTTGTTACAGAAGAAAAAAGAAAATTAGTATTAGAAGCAATGGACCAATTGGGTTATGTACCTAATTCGTCCGCCCAACGATTAAGAAAAAATAAAACAGAAACCGTTGCTGTTTTGATTTCTAGAATCATCAACCCTTTCTTTAGCCGGTTAGTGGATGAAATGGAGTTGATTGCTTCAAAGAGCGGCTTTAAACTCATTTTGTGTAATACAAGGTGTAACAAAGAAAATGAATTGAAGTACCTAGAAATGCTTAAAACAAAACAAGTAGATGGGATTATATTAGTCTCAATTGAAAATAAGTGGGAAGATATCGAACCTTTCTGTCAATATGGGCCGATTATTATGTGTAATGAGTATCATGATGACGCAACGATACCAGTGATTCGGCTGGATCAAGTGAAAGGTGGTTATATTGGTACAAAGCATTTGATTGATTTGGGCCATAAAAGAATAGCTTATTGTGGTGGAGACATGTCTGGCCATCTTTCCCAAGATCGCCAAAAGGGGTATTGGAAAGCGATGGAAGAGGCTGGATTGCCAGTATACAAAAGTTGGGAGTTTCCAGACTCATTTGGTATATGTGATGGAAGATCGGTTCTTCAATCCATTCTCGAATTAGAAAATAGACCAACAGCCGTTTTTACAGGAAGTGACGAGGTCGCTGTAGGTGTTATTCTTGAAGCTAAAGAGAGGGGCTTGCAAGTACCTGATGACATGGCGGTTGTCGGGTTTGATAATCAGCCGCTTGCTGAAGTGATCGATCCACCTTTAACAACAATTGAACAATCAGTAAATGAGATTGGAAAAAAAGCAATGGAAGTGATGTTTGATGTCATTGATAATAAACGAAAAATAGAAAAGTCAATTGACTATTTACCGATCAAGCTAATAGTACGACAGTCAACACTTAAATAGTGAACGTAGCATTTATTGTTTCAAAACAGAGGGTGACTAAGCTTCCTAAGCGGTGAAAAATCCAAAAGAGTTTTTGTTAGGTGAAAGGGTAGAGTTATTTTATGTTAGTGATTACTAATATTCCTGGAAGTTTGAGCAAACTCTTGAGACTACGATGCAAAATAATATTGCGTTCTTGACAAACTCTATGCTACATTAGTAGTAGCGCATACTGTGCTTGGAGGTGTAGAGCAGTGCAAACGTTAGCAACAATTTTACTCGTTATCGTATCAATTAGCTTAATTGCAGTTGTATTATTACAATCTGGAAAAAGTGCAGGTCTTTCAGGAGCGATTTCTGGCGGTGCTGAACAACTTGTCGGAAAACAGAAAGCACGTGGAATTGATGCGGTACTAAGTAAAGCAACTGTCGTTTTAGCTGTATTGTTTTTTGTCTTAACCGTTACGGTTGCATATTTCTTGTAATGTCAAAGCAGCAGGTGCTAAGCCTGCTGCTTTCTTTATATTATAAAATAGTAGGATCTTCCAATAATTAAGATTAGTGGCAAGGTAGATCGGGTATTGTAGTACTGTGGATTTAGAGAATTGAATTAGCGGTAAGAGTAAAATGGGAATGTTTGGAGTACGAAAGCAATTGATTGGAATCTTAGTGGAAAAGACCGCAATGTGAACCGGATCGACCGGAATATGAGAAGAAAAGACCAGAATTCGACTGTGAAAGACGGGAAAACGAGCAACAGATCGAGATATGAGCACAAGTCCGGAACGCGATCACAAACAGTCAAAAGTAAAACACAAGAAACTCACTACCATAAGAAAACTGGTCCTTTTCCAAAAGCGATGCTAAGAAAGGTGTGAGGGGAATATGATTGGTTGTCTATGTTTGCATGGATTTACAGGAGAGCCGTGGGAAGTAGAGCCGATTTCAACATATTTTCTCGAGAAAAAACATTGGCTTGTTTATACACCGACTTTGCCTGGACATGGTCAAAACGGAAACTTGAAAGATGTGACTTATCAAGAGTGGGTCTATACAGCGGAAGTGGCTGTTCGTGAGTTGTTAAACCGCTGTGAGAAAGTGTATGTGATTGGTTTTTCGATGGGTGGAATGCTCGCATGTTATATCGCAGCTAAATATCCAGTGTCAAAGCTCGTTCTGTTAAGTGCAGCGGCTTACTACGGAAATCCGCTGCAACTCATACAAGATTTAAAAGAGAAAGTATGGTTGCGTGTTCTAGGTGAGCACGACAACGATGAACACTACCAACTTTACCGAAAAAAAATCACTGAAACACCTTTAGGTGCCGTTCTTCAATTTATGCAAGTTGTGAAAAAAATTAAACCGTCTTTAAAAAAAGTAACCGTCCCCTCCCTTATCTTACAAGGAGAATTAGATGGTATTGTGCCACGGAAAAGTGCATTGTATTTATATGAAATGATAGGATCTAAAGTAAAAGAACTTGCTTTTTTGCCTGAATCGAAGCATTTGATTTGCCATGGCTTTGAAAAAGCTTTATTAATTAATAAGATTGAGGCATTTTTGTGTAGAGAGGAAGATGAAGATGAAAGTGGTGACTCCTAAACCATTTACGTTTGAAGGAGGAGATCGTGCCGTATTGTTATTACATGGTTTTACAGGGACAACAGCTGATGTAAGAATGCTTGGGCGTCACTTGCAAAAGCAAGGCTATACGTGTCATGCTCCGTTATATAAAGGACATGGTGTCCCTCCTGAAGAATTAGTACATACAGGTCCAAAAAATTGGTGGCAAGACGTTGTTAATGGATATGAGTACTTAAAAGAGAGAGGGCATGAAGAGATAGCTGTTTGCGGCCTGTCGCTTGGAGGGGTATTCTCCCTTAAAATCGGGTACACTCTACCTATAAAGGGCATCGTGCCGATGTGTGCACCGGTGAGGCCCAAAACAAAAGATGCGATTTACAAAGGAGTTTTAGCTTACGCTAAACAATACAAACAACTTGAAAAAAAATCACCAGAACAAATTGAAAAAGAGATGTCAGCATTTGAAGAAACACCGATGGGAACACTGCAAGCATTACAAGGCTTAATTGATGACGTGAGAGACAATCTCGATTTCATCTACTCGCCGGTTTTTGTCGTTCAGGCTAGACATGATCAAATGATTGATATTGAAAGTGCGAATCTCATTCATGATCATGTTGAATCAGAAGAAAAGACTTTAAAATGGTACGAAGATTCAACACATGTCATTACATTAGATAAAGAGAAAGAACAGCTTCATGAGGATGTCTATCAATTTTTAGAGAAACTTGATTGGACGAGTTAATCACGAGTAGAAAGAAGCTGTTTGAATGAAAGGAGTCAGTAACATTGAATGAAAAATTAATACAGCAACTAGTAACATATTTCCGCGAAACAGCGGAGAAGCCTCTTTCTATAAGTGAAATTGAAGAAGCATTTGAGGTAGAGGGCAGTGACAACTTTAAAGAGTTAGTTAAGGCATTAAATGAATTAGAAAACAGGGGGCTTGTCGTTCGAACAAGAACAGACCGCTACGGCATTCCTGAGAAAATGAACTTAGTTCGAGGTCGTGTACAAGGTCATGCGAAAGGCTTTGCTTTTATCATTCCTGAAGTAGAAGGCATGGATGATGTGTATGTAACAAGTGGAGATATGAATAGTGCAATGAACGGAGATATCGTTCTTGTCCGTTTAAATCAAAAATCTTCTGGAACAAGACCAGAAGGGCAAGTGATCCGAATTATTGAGCGTGGGACGACAGAAGTAGTCGGTACCTATGTTGATCAAGATTCCTATGGTTTTGTGATTGCTGATGATAAGAGGGTTGCAAACGATATTTTCATTCCGAAAAACAATGCGCAAGGTGCTGTTGATGGGCATAAAGTTGTTGTGAAAATTACGAAGTACCCTGAAGGACGGATGAGTGCGGAAGGTCATGTGATTAAGGTGCTCGGACACAAAAATGATCCTGGAATGGACATCATTTCGATCATTTACAAGCACGGAATTCCAATTGAATTTCCAGATGAAGTAATTGAGCATGCAAATTCAGTTCCAGATCAAATTGATCCAAATGATCTCAAGGACCGCCGTGATTTACGTGCTGAAACAATTGTTACAATTGATGGTGCCGATGCGAAGGACTTAGATGATGCGGTTCATGTGAAAAAACTTGAAAATGGAAATTATCTTTTAGGTGTTTCAATCGCTGATGTGACTCATTATGTAACAGAAGGCTCACCGATTGACGAAGAAGCAGCAGAACGAGCAACGAGTGTGTACTTGGTTGATCGTGTTATCCCGATGATTCCGCATCGACTTTCGAATGGAATTTGCAGTTTGAATCCGAAAGTTGACCGCTTAACGCTATCGTGTGAGATGGAGATCGATTCAAATGGGCAAGTCGTCAATCATGAAATTTTTCAAAGTGTAATTAATACGACCGAACGAATGACGTATACAGATGTAAATAAAATTCTAGTCGATAAAGATGAAGAGACGCGCAATCGCTATGAATCACTAGTACCATTTTTTGAAGAGATGGAGGCACTTGCCGGGATTTTACGGAAAAAGCGTTTTGATCGTGGTGCGATTGATTTTGACTTCAAAGAAGCAAAGGTTCTTGTTGATGAAGAAGGCAAAGCAACAGATGTTGTGCTCAGAACGCGATCTGTAGCGGAAAAATTAATTGAAGAATTTATGTTAGCGGCAAATGAAACGGTTGCTGAACACTTTCATTGGTTAAAACTTCCATTTGTTTACCGTATACATGAAGACCCAAATGCTGAAAAGTTAACGAAATTCCTTGAATTCATCACAAACTTTGGTTATGTTGTTCGAGGCAATGCCAATACCGTTCATCCTCGTGCCTTGCAAAAACTTCTTGAAGAAGTAAAGGGAGAACCTGAAGAAACGGTAATTAGCACGGTTATGCTTCGTTCGATGCAACAAGCAAAGTATGACACGAATAGCCTTGGTCACTTCGGGTTATCAACAGAGTTTTACACACATTTCACGTCACCGATTAGACGTTATCCAGATTTACTTGTGCACCGTCTCATTCGAACATACTTAATTAATAAAAATGTCGATGAGGCAACACAAGAGAAGATGAATGCCATATTGCCTGATCTCACTCGCCATTCTTCTGAAATGGAAAGACGTGCAGTTGAAGCAGAACGTGATACAGATAGCATTAAAAAAGCTCAGTACATGGAAGATAAAATTGGTGAAACATTTACTGGGATGATAAGCGGGGTCACGAACTTTGGAATGTTTGTGGAACTTGAGAATACAATTGAAGGGCTTGTTCACGTTAGTTATTTAACAGACGATTATTACCACTTTGATCAAAAGCAATATGCGATGATTGGTGAGCGGACAGGGAAAACATTCCGCATCGGGGATGAAATCGAAGTTAAAGTGACGAATGTCAATGTTGATGAAGCCTCGATTGATTTTGAAGTAGTCGGCATGAAACCGAGAGAACGCCGAGAACCGAGAGATCGTCCGAAAGTTATTGTCGGTGGGAAACGTGAACCTCGTGGCGGACGAGGCGGTGGAAAAGGCCGTGGAGGGCGTGGCTCTAGTGGAGAAGGACGCAATGGCAGTGGCAAAGATGCTGTGAAAACAGAGGAAAAAGCCGGAGGACAAAAGCGTAAGAAAAAGAAATTTTACGAGAATGCACCAAGTGCGAAGCGAAAGAAAGGGAAGAAGCGTCGGAAATAAAGGGTGGTGTAGGTAATTGATTTACTCATCCTTGGAGTCAAACAGAGTAAAAGTTGATTCTCTTTGTCCGAGTTTCAGTAGTTGCGCTTGTTCAAAACAAGGCAGTGGCTCCGCTCATCGCTTCGAGATTATTAAAAAAGGTGAAAATCAACCTTTTTTAATAATCTCTTTGACGCCTTTCTCTAGTATTTGCTATCATTAAGAAAATGTCATGAAGCAAAAGGGTGTAGCAAATGGCTGTAAAAGATAAAGATCGTAATGTGGTCGCTCAAAACAAGCGAGTCGGTCATGATTATTTTATTGAAGAAACATATGAAGCAGGAATGGTTTTAACAGGAACGGAAATCAAATCAATGCGGGCAGGTCGAATGAATTTAAAGGATTCATTTGCCCGTATTTCTAATGGAGAAATGTATCTTCACAATGCTCATATTAGTGAGTATGAGCAAGGAAATCGATACAACCATGATCCAACACGTGCGCGCAAGCTTCTTCTTCATAAAAAGCAAATTAGCCAATTGATCGGGCAAACGCAGCAAAAAGGGTATTCAGTTGTTCCTTTGAAAGTGTATATCAAAAATGGCTTTGCCAAAGTATTAATAGGTGTTGCTAAAGGTAAGAAGAACTACGACAAGCGTGAGACGTTAAAACGTCAGGATGCCAAGCGTGAAGTCGACCGTGCATTGAAAGAGCGTATGAAAGGGTAACAGCTCTTTTGGTTTTTCTGGTAGATAATTACCAGTTGCAACAATTACTCAATATGCTATAATTAGATCCAGAGCGAGAGTTACTTATATCTTCTTGTTCTGGACGAATTATTTTTTATCGCTTAGCTTTAGAGAAAACCTCTTAGCTAACACAAACTTGGGGACGTTCTGGATTCGACAGGGATAGGTCGTGCTTGCGTTGCGAGTCGAGGGGGTCGGCCTCGTTAAAACGCCAAAGCCAATTAACTGGCAAAGAAAACAATAACTTCGCACTAGCAGCTTAATAGCGCTTTGCGGTTCCACCCTCCATCGCCCATGTGGTAGGATCTGGGACTCACTCTAAGTGGGCTACGCCGGTTACCCTCCGTCTGAGGGTGAAGGAAGAGAACAATCAGACTAGCCTCACAGAAGCCTGTTGCTGGGCCGAAGTGTTGGCGAAATGCTAATACAGTGAATACGCTCGTAGAAGCGTAAGTGTCGTTATTCTTGGACGTGGGTTCGATTATGGAAATAGTCGCCTCGTGTGGTGACACATGAGTGATAACTTGGCTTTATCGATGAAGTCTACGTCATCTAATCAGATGATAAGGTAATATCGAGCGGTATGTGGAGCAATCCAACAGCCGTGTATCGACTTATAGGCTGCCTGCTTAGCTTAGGTAGTACTAGGATGGAGCATTCAGTCAGGAGTCTGGCAAATTTATATGCTTCATAATACGCCAAGGGACTTGAGAGGTATCTTAAGTTCAAGATATAGTCAGTGCCAATGCGAAAGCTTGGAAGAACATGTCCCACCGTCTCCACCAAAACCATACCGTGAACCGCATGACTGCAGAGGTCATGCGGTTCTTTTTATTTAATCGATAAAAAAATTTTTTCAAATTGTTGCTTCATGATTAATTTTTCAGGAGCATACTTACCATTACGGGATGTTAGCTTATTATATTTATTTAAAATTAGATTTGCTCTTTTCTTTTTTTTGAGAGATTATGAGGTAAGGTGATACACAATTAAGTGTATAAAAGGCTGTCATGTGTAATTAATAAAGAGTAACTAAGATTACTTAATAAAAATTCCCAAATATAACTATATCTTTTTAGAAATTGCGGTAAACTTAGTTATTCAAGAATTGGAAGGAGGTCTATATGCCATTAAAAAATAAATCTGTTTGTTTAATGGCTTTCATGTTTTTTTTCTTTTCAGCCATGACCATATTGGGGACCTATTTGCCTGTTTATCTAAAAGATATTGGATTTTCGAGTGTGGAAATAGGCTGGTTATTAGCCATTGCTTCTGTAGCTTCAATAATTGCCCAGCCTTTTTGTGCGTATTTGAGTGATAAATACAAATCGATAAAGGGGACTTTAATTGTCTGTTTGGGATGTGTCGTGTTAATGGCTTGCATTCTATTTCAAGTTCAGTCTTTTGCGGTAATTGCTTTACTGCTATTTATTTTCTTTTGTTTTTTCTCACCAATTAATCCTTTAGGGGAAAGCCTGGCACAGAAGACAGCAATGAAAGAAAACGTGTCATTCGGGAAAATTAGAGTGTGGGGCTCTCTTGGGTTTGCGATTACAGCGTTGGTGTCAGGATACATACTAGCCGCTATTGGAATTGAAAACATTCTCTATCCTTTCTTATTAGTCATTACCCTCACCTTATTGATTAGTTTTAAATTATCTGATGTAAATACAACTGATAAAAAAGCTACGATTATTGATGCACTCAAAATGGGGACAGATCGTAAGTTCCTTTGTTTTTTGATTTTTTCATTGCTGATTACTACCACTCATCGTACAAATGACCACTTCATGGGTATTTATATCGTTGAATTGGGTGGGAGCGAATCTTTAATTGGATGGGCGATCTTTATTGGAGTGATAACAGAATCGCTTGTTTTTGTTTTTGGATGGTTGTGGTTTAGACGATTTCATGAGCTAACATTTATTATGATTGGTGGAGCACTGTATAGTTTTCGCTGGATAGGCATGGCCCTTATTGGTTCCCCGGAAAGCATTCTTTTTCTACAACTCTTACATGGAGCGAGTTTTGGTGTGTTTTATTTAAGTGCTTTTCAATATGTAACGAAAATATTACCGAAAAATTTACTAGCGACAGGTCATGTTTTCTTTCTGACAGTTATCTTTGGAGTAGGAGGATTGATAGGTTCTTTAGCTGGAGGAGTTATCATTGATCATTTTGGAATGGCAAACCTATATTTATGCATGGCGATGCTTGCGGCAATGGGAACAATTAGTTTTATAATATACCGTCTAGCATTGGTAAGAAAGAAAGAAGTGACAAGGGATAGTTATGAATTGAAAGGTTAAAGATACTAGGGATGCATATCTTAATCAGGTATGCGTTTTTTAGTAAAAATTAATAATTTTTTTACCGGTAAACTTATGATGTAAGTAAGTTTATTGTTGGTATTTATCGAAAAACACATTTAAAACGATCGGTAATTTGTTTTATTAGTAAAAAATAACAAAAAAATAGTAAAATAAAAGATTGTTTTAATGAAAAAAGTTTGCTAAACTAAAATAGTTGGTAAATAAATTACACAAAATTTACCGGTAAAAGAAAAGCGGTGATGTGATGGCTACAATAAAGGATATTGCAAAACGAGCAAATGTTTCAATTTCAACGGTGTCAAGAGTGTTAAATAATGATGAGACGATTACAGTGATGGAACAAACAAGAGACCGGATTTTAGCGGTCGCAAAAGAATTAAATTATTCTTCTAAAAAGAAAAATGTAATCAAGGATTTATCCCGAAATGAAAGCGCTAAGATTGGGTTGTTAATGGGCTGTAGTCAAGAAGACGAATTTGATGATCCTTATTTTCTATCAATTCGAAAAGGGATTGAAAAGCAATGTACACAAAAAAATATAAGAATTTCTAGATTTGTTCGATTGCAGAACGCTTCGAATGAACAGTCATTTGAAGATTTAGATGGACTGATTGTAGTCGGTCATATTGATAAAAGCGAAATTAACAAGCGTTACAACCACAACCAAAATATCGTCTTTGTCGATGCACCTGCTGAAATAGAAGTCTTTGATTCTGTAATATGTGATCTAGAGGGAGCAAGTGAAAAAGTCATGTCTCACTTACTTGAATTAGGTCATGAAAGAATTGGCTACATTGGTGGACCTGGAAGTGGCATGAAAATGCATGAAGTTTTTGAGTCAGGAAAAACGGGGGATATACGACAGAAAACATATGAATCGTTCATGAAAAAACATAATCGATTAAATGAAAGCGATATCTATTTAGATAATTGGGGAACGCCTAGAGGCTACCGAACGATGAAAAAGGCGATTGAAAAAGGCAATCTGCCAACCGCGTTTTTTGTTGGAAGTGACCCGATGGCGATTGGAGCAATTCGCGCTTTACATGAAGCTGGTATTAAAGTTCCACATGAAGTAGCAATAGTGAGTGTGGATGATATTGAAATATCCAATTTTGTTAGTCCTCCGCTCACAACTGTAAAGGTTTACACCGAACAAATGGGGAGGACAGCCGTTAATTTGCTGCAAGAACGAATAAAAGGCAGAGTCATTCCACTAAAAGTTGTTGTTCCGACTAAATTAGTTGTTAGAGAGTCATGTGGAGCGACTTTAAATTAGAAATTTGATTCTGGAATCATTTACTGAATTAGTAGTAAATACTGCAAACAATAAAAAAGAATTTATTTTAGGAGGAAAATGAAATGAAGAAATTATTAGGTACTATAATGTCAGGCTTTTTAGTAGTAGGTTTATTAACTGGTTGTGGCGGAGGAGAAAGTGGTGCTAGTGATGATGGCACAGTTTCATTAGAATTCTTCCAGTTCAAATCAGAAGCAGTAGGTACGTATGATACGTTAATCGCTAAGTTTGAAGAGGAACATCCAAACATCAAAATTGAACAAAATCATGTTCCTGAACCAGGTACGGTATTAATGTCTCGTTTATCACAAAATGATGTTCCGGAAATTGTTGCTTATAACGGAGACAAAGTTTATGGTGAAGCGGCTAAGGGTGGTGCATTTGTTGATTTTACAGGTGATAAAATAGTTGAAAAAATTATTCCATCTTATATTGATATGATCAACCTACTCTCAGATAACGAGCAGATTAATGGATTACCACACTCTGCAAACGCAAACACCGTATTATATAACAAAACCAAATTTGAAGAGCTAGGATTAGAAATCCCAACAACGTGGGATGAGTTTATCGAGCTAGCTGAAGAAATTGAAGCGGCAGGAGAAACACCTTTCTACTCTCCTTACGGGGAAGCATGGACGGCATTACCACCTTTTAACGCATTAGCATCAAACTTGCATGGAGATGACTTCTTTGAAAAGCGCCACGCAGAAGAAACAACATTTGCTGATCGTTATCAAGAAGTGTCAGAAAAAATGCTAACCCTTTTAGAGTATACAGATAACGATGTATTTGGAACAAACTATAACCAAGCAAACACAGCTTTTGCCAATGGCGAATCGGTGATGTATATGATGGGTGTTTGGGCAATTAGCCAAATTCAAGAAGCCAACCCTGATATCGAATTGGGTGCATTTGCCTTACCTGCATCAAACAACGCGGATGAAAACCGTTTAGTCTCTGGTGTTGATACGCTCCTTACAATTTCAGCAACAGCTCAACATCCAGAAGAAGCGAGAACATTTGTGGAATTTCTACTAGAAGAAGAAAACGTTCAATTCTACATTGATGAGCAAAAACTATTTTCAGCTGTAGAAAATGTCTTCCAAAAAGACCCAACAGTTGCGGATTTGCAAGTACACTTTGAAGAAGGTACGATTACAAGTTTTGCTGATCACTACTACTATCCAGGTATGCAAGTAGAGAACTTAATTCAAGAGTTTTTAATTAACAAAGACGTCGATCAATTCTTGCAAACAATGGACAATGAGTGGGATAAAGTACAATCGAGACAATAATACAAAAAAGGGACCACAAGAGCCCCTTTCCTCATAAAAGGAGAGGATTATGATGGGTAAGAAAAAATTGAATCCTTATTTACTAATGAT